>JBGPSD010000004.1:0-94334 GCA_041489925.1 Candidatus Nanoarchaeia archaeon | reverse complement strand
GAAACAATAGAAGAACAAATAATCCAAGATGCCGACGGAATTATCTTTATTGAAGATACATTCAAATTCTTCTATGAAAAACACAAACAAAAATTAATATTAGAAGAAGCCAAAAAAATAAGCATACAAAAAACTAAAGAAATGATGAATAAAATCAAAACAGAAGAAGGCATTAAATTAGCAAAAAACTTTCTTGCCAAATCGCTAGAATACTTAGAATCAGCCTCTTAGTGCACCAACAGCCACGCGTCAAGCGCGATGACGAGAAAGAAGACAAATGTTTCTGTTATTGTTCCTGTCTGGACAATTCCTTTGACCTTGTAGTGCGCTATTGGGTTGAGGAAGCCGACTCCTGAAACTGTAAGTGCATCGCTGATTAAGTGCGAGACATAGCCGACAAAAAGCCCTGCGCCGTAAATAAATCCCTGCCACCACCACAATCCCGCGAATATAAGCAGGGCGGCGAAAATGCTGTGAAAAAATCCCCTGTGGCCGAAAAACAATGGAATTATTCTTGTGACTTTCAATGACCTGTTTACCTTGCTGTCATAATGGTCAATGTCAGGAAGAAAAACGCCAACAATCACAAGCGCGATGAAAAGAAGCTGGTTTGAAATCGCAACATACTTCAGCGCAACAAGCCCTGCAAGAATTCCAAACGCTATGTGAGTCTTCGCAAGCATAACAACTGCATTTAATTACTATTATATATACTTATTCGGGTGCTGCGGCACAGAGACTCTCGGCTATTGCCTCGAGAACTACTGAGAAGGCGACTGCGCAGGCGCAGTTGCCTGCATCCTCGCAATTTCTTCCTTGGCGTCTGGGTTTGGGAAGACCATCTGGACATTGAATTCAAGGCGGTCAAAGAACGTGTTCTTCTTTGCTTTGCCGACAAGCTTGACAATCTGTCCGAGCATTTCTGTCTTTATGGGCTCAAACTGCTCAGGAGCCTGCCTTATGGGGAGAATCTGCTCAATTGTCTTTCCAAGAAGCCTTTCTGCCTGCTGCCTGAAAAGGACGCAGCGTATGCTTTCTGTTCCGTCATCAAGGACAACATTCATCACAAAAGCATATTCTGGCTTTACAACGCTGTGTTTTTCGCATACAAACTGGCCGTCTTCCTGCGCCCTTGCCCTGCCATTGCATGTCGGGCAGATTTCAAAGAATCTTGGCTCAAAAATCTGGACAACTGTTCCGAGAAGCTCGATGTTTTCATCGTTTTCCTGCAAAGCCTTGATTTCCTTGCGGACTGCAGCTGCCCTTGGCTGGATTGTCTTTACTTCTCCAAGGGTTACTCCCGGAGGATTGACAATGATGTGCGACTTGTCATTAAGGTGCACTTCTGAATATCCGCGGTTGTTGTCCTTTGCAAAACCGCCAGAGACTTTTACCACATTTCCCTGCTCAAGCTTGCTGACAAGCTCTGCTTGCTCGCCCCAGCCGACAACGCGCATGACTCCTGTCTCATCCGCGACCATGCAGCTTGAGACTTTTCCTTCTGTGCCGTCCTGGCGTGCAAAAGTGTTAAGCGGGTAAATTGTCTGGACTTTTCCTGAGAACTCAACACTGTGCATTCCTGCGTAAATGTCCTTTATCTTGCCTGAGTTTTCAAGAAGCTTTACACCGAGCTCATTCGCGATGATGTGCGCAGCGCCTTCCTTGCTGATTAATCCTTTGAGCTGGTTGAGCTTTGCGTCAATCTTTTCCTGAATCTGAGCTGGAGAAAGACCTGTCTTCTGCTCAATCTTGCCGAGCATTTCATCAAATGGTATCCTTATCAGTTTAACCACCCTCTCTGTAAAATCAAAGGAACAGGAACGGATATAAATAGTTTTGTATTACGCGGTTACAGCAGGGGCAACAGGGGCAGAAATCGCGAAAACAATGTCGCTCATTGCACCATACGGGTTGCTCACAGGGTTCTTTGCTGTTGCAATCAGGTAATCAGGGTTTTCAGAGCTGCGTGCAAGCGTGAAAAGCTTTGGCGCTTTTGCGCATTCATCAATAGAGTTTGTGTTTGTGCACGTATAGAACGCTTTCACTTCATTCTTCATATTCTCGTAAATGCCAAGCTCTGCCTTTACAGGAACAGTGAATGAGGGCTTGAATGCATATTCGCCGATTGCAGTTTTTTTCAGCTCTGCCTCTGCTGCCTTTATGAACCAGACATAGAATGCAGCATATTGTGTTGGCGGTTTGAGATAAACTGAAGCAGAAGAGATTGCTGTTCCTGTGATGCTGTCTTTCTGCACAAGCATCTCATAATTGTTCGCAGGCAGGGACGCATTTGTGTATTTTGAGGAATAAATTGTCATGTGGCCGTTCATAAGCTCATTAAATGCGTCATACGGCTGGACAAGAGCGAGGCATTCGTCAATAGTTCCATTTTGTTTTGTCCACGAATTAATCTTTTTGCCTCCTTCTGTGATGTCTGCGCACGCATATTCTTTCACGCCTGCGCGCTGGGCAAGGGTGTCAAGTGCTTTGTATGCAGAGAATTTTGCAGACTGGTCAACATAGAGCAATGCCTTTTCCCCTTCCTGATACGCATTGAGGACAGCAATCTGGGATTCGCCAATGCTGACCTGGAAAGTGTTTACCTTGCCCTGCAGCTGGATGTAAAGGTACATCAGGCAGATAATAACCACAAGGACAAGAAGTGCTGCGTAGTCCATTCCCTTTTTGTTGCGCAAAAGGGAAATCATGAGCCTACCTCCAGCCTTACACTGACTGTGCTGCCCTCATAATTTGGAAGCATTGTGTTAATTGCCGCAGTTACCTTGCCAACTTTTGCGCCTGAAACAATTGCGTTGTTGATGTACAGTGCAAACTTCGCATCCTTGCCAAATGTTTCTTTGACCATATCGGGAACACTGCCTGGCTTTGCCTGAGCAAGGTCATCTGCAGAATGGCTTATTATTGACCGCAGCTGGCTTTCCCTGCTGAGGCCGTTCAGGTTTTCGCTGATGTCCATTGCCTTGCCAGGCGTGCCTATGTCAATAACAAATATGAATATGAAGAAAAACAGCGCGATAATCCCTGCTGACATGAGGATTGTCAATGCCCTTCCCATTGCCGCCTTCCTGTTCATACCATCCCTCCAGGAGGCCTTGGCGCAAACACCTGGTCAATCTCCAGTGTTGCAATTTTTTTGTCTTCCACAATCCAGACAGGGCGCTTCTCAACAAAGCTCTTGTAGCGCACAGGAGACAATGGCTTTGCGCGCTTGTAAAACGCCTCATCATAATACGCCTCTTTGCCCTCAAGAGTCAGCTTGAAGCTGAGCTGCCTTGGAGCGCCGAGAGTGTCAAACGCGCTGTTGATGCGCTTTGTGTCCCAGTCAGAGAGCTTTGGAAGCTCGCCAATGTATTCGCGCTGCGTCAAAGGCGATTCCCACGCGACCTCATTGTAAACGCGGTCTGTGAGCACTGCGTTTTCCATTCCGAAAGTCTCTGTTGCCTGGCTGTAAACTGTTGATGGGATTGCGCGTATCAGGAAAATAACAACTCCGGTCATAGCGATGTAAATCATCCAGAAAATCACTCCCTCTGCCAGCACAGCCTTACGATTTCGCATTCTGCACCCCTTCTCCGACTGCAAGCGCAAGCGGCGTTACCTGTGTCTGAACATTGTCAATCTTTTCAGGAGTATCAATCTCAAGCAGAACACCAAGCCCCTGCAGGAAGTCATCATCAGTGCTGCCTGTGTGCTTGGGATTTATCGGAATGAATGCAGAGCCGGCAACATCAATGCCTATCTTGTCAAGCCCGCGCACTGCTGCATTTGCAACCTCGCAGGCAATGCGCCTGCTCTGGGCAAGCTGGTCTGCAGGCTGTTCTGCGTTAAAGTATGCCTTGACAACAGTTTCCTGCCCTGGCTTGATTTGCATGCTGAAAGCACCGCTTCCGCCTGACTTGACAGCCCATTGCTGGCCCAAAAGAAGCTGTGCTGCAGCGTTTTCTCCCTGTATGCTCAGTGTTCCTGGGAATCTTGGGCCTGAGCAGGGCATTATGTTGCGGTTGTATGTGAATTCGCGCTTGTTCGCATTGTCAATCAGCAGGTCATTTCCCTGCCTGATAAACAGCGGCACAATCATAGCGTCTTTTGCAATAAACTGCTTTTCCTGCACTGATATTCCTGGCTTTGAAGTATAATATCCAGTGACCTGCTTTTTGTCTGCAGGTCCTGCCATTATTATTACCTGGTTTTTTGAGAAGCTAAAGCTGTAATTTGTGCTGAAATCTGTCGAGCGCTGGGGATTGTAAAGCGCGTACAGGTTTCCTTTCTGCGGCATTGCAAGAATTGAGTCCATCAGCAAAGGAATGTCTGTTGACAAAAACCTTTTCTCATACGTGGCTGTTTCCCCTATTCCGTGGATGAACCAGAGAAGGTAAAGAAGCACAATGCCCAGCGCTATCGCGGTCTCAAACAACGGATGCAATACAAGACCGACCCAGGATGCTTTTTTTGAGAACATCTTAGCACGTGCCCAGTGTTATTTGGTTTTTTTGCCTGCAGATTGGGACAGGGGTTCCTTTTGGCAGTATTCCTGACTCAGGGAACACTGACGGCCTGGCGCAAAGCCCGTTTGCGCAGTTGTCCTGGAAACCTGAAAGCAGTGCGCATTTCTTTGGCTGTTCTGGCTGCTCAATGCACAGGCAGGGCTTTTTTGTGCAAAGCGGCTCATCATTGTTTCCACCGTAAAGGAAAAGCTGGTAGTCCTCTGAAGAAGTTATCACGTTCACTGACCTGCCTTCAGGAAGTGCATTGATTTCCCTGACAACACGATTCCAGTCCAATTGCTGCGGTGATGACTTCTCCTTGAAAAACAATGCATAAGTGCCGTAAAAAATCGAGAGCAGGATGAGAAAAATGATTACGTAGCGCACTGTATCGACAAGTTCTATCAGCGGCGCAGTCTCTACTTCCCCTCTTTTGTCCATGACGGAAAAGCCGTTAAAAAGAGAATATAAATGTTTCTATCCAAGCTCGCAGCAAATTGTTCCTGTGCAGCCCTTGTACCCTGGTCTGTCAAAGCCGTTCCTCTTGGTGCATTCTGATGCGTCAAGGCACTTTCTCTGCGGATAGGCAAAGACACTCTCGCAAACATCCTGTGACCTTGCCTGCTGTTCTGCGCTCTGGGTGATATTGCCATACTTCTTGGAGCCCTCACTCAGCTTGCCGCTTACAAGGAAAAGAAGGATGACAAGTACAGCCAGCCCAAGCACTGCAAGAATAATAGTGTTGATTGGAAGCCCCTGAGCGCGTTTCATGTAGCCCTCTTTATGGCTTGATTATTTAAACATTACTGGAAAATCATCAGGGTCTTGCCTTCTGATTTGCCTTCGATGATATCTGTGGGGTTAATTGCTCCGACAATTATTCCTGCATATGATGTCCTGTAATTATCCCCAAATCTGTTCGGGTCGTCCTGAATCAGGTCCATATAAATCCCATTAGTAACCTGCTTGAATTCGTACGGCCTTGAAAGCTGGTATTTTGCACCCCAAATGATATTTGTGCTGGGCATCTGCTTTTTCCAGTCCTCATCAACAAAAATCAATACTTCGTGAACGCCGTTGTTAATGCGCTCAGTTGCCACTCCCTCAATTATTCCGTCATTGGGATTGAACGTGGTGCTAACCCGCATTTTGACAGCGCCATTCTCTGCATATTCTTCAGCAAAATAATTGCCCTTATAGAAACCTTCATACTTGAACGAGGTTTTTGTGCCGTTTACAAGGAAATATTCATTCCTTCCATTGTCAAATGACTGCCCTTTTGTTGCCTTTTCAATGTCAACAGACACTCCTTCAGCAGTTTTCTCTGTCCAGTCTGCAGGCTTATCAGAATAGTAAGGTGCTGCTGGTTTAACAAGGAAGTAAACAATGCCCGCGATTATCAGCAATACTATTATTCCAATAATCAGGGCTTTACGTGCCACGGGGTCCTCCCAATGCAGACCATTCTGCTTCCGAAACTGTTTTTTGAGCTATAGGCACCTGATTCAGAGCAGCCTCAGTATTGTAAGCAGGCCACTTGGTCTCGCGGGTAAGCAATTCTTCTGTAAGCCCGGATACGATTCCTGTTGATGCAATCAGGAATGGCGCAGCAGTACCGCCTGTCATTGCGGTAAGAGCAATGGATGCAGTAATCTCAATTCCGAAAAGCGCCCATCTTACCGGCTTCATGAACGGATACTCATCTATGCAGTAATTGGCACCAGTTGTTTCCCTATACTTGGGGTCCCTGGTTATTCCAACTGTGATGCAGTCTGTTTTGTAAACAGGGTGCGCAAATACATTATCCTGAATCTTTATTTCTTGTCCTGCGATTATGGTATAGTCCATCTTTATCCAGTCAATGTATTCAGTAAATACATCGCGTTGGGTGCAGGTCTTTTGCATGCCACTGAAGTCATAATATGCTGAAAACTCATCCCATGTCACTTGCGGAAGCCCATCTTTTGACTCTTCAGAACGAACCCCCACCAAAACTCCATAACCATTAACCGCGCCAAGAGCAAGACCATTAACAGTCTTTTCAAAGAAATCAACTGCCTCAAGACGCTGCCAAGCTGCAATTGCCTCCTTACGAGTTTTTATTGTAGCATAATCAGGGTTAAATTCCCATAGGAATGTATATTTCTTGTAAATTGGATCAGTGGCACGCTCTGAAAGCTTTTCCTTTTTAATTTTATTAACTGCTTCATCTTCAGGCATTGTCAAATACGCACTTTTAAACTGCTCATTTGCGTGCCATTTTACAAAATTGGCGTAAATAACCTCATCATTCTCAAGCGCATTCAGATTCGGGTTGATTCCAGTCACATCAAGTTTAGGCATGTCATCGGCAAACTTCCAGTGCTGGACTCCTAATGGCACGCGGTTGCACTCGCAAAGTTGTGTTTGGACTGTCAGGTCTGCCTTGCATGGGCTGGCGAGGTAAAGCCGTTCTCCTGTGCGCACATTTCCTCCCTGGTCTTGGGGGGTGATATAATATGGTGTCACGGTTGGCTGCATCGGGAATGCCTTTGGTTCTCCACGCAGATAAGGCCTGGTAAGGGCAAGCGAATTCATTCCTACAGGCTCAAATTTCTCATTCGCAGCGTCTGCGGCAGCAGCATAAAATGCCAAAGCCGCAATAATCGGATATTTGTGGTTGTTAATCCACTGCGCTGCCTTTGGAACAGTATCAAGGCCCAATTTGCCGAAGCTTATCGGAATCTGATCTCCAAAGAACTTGAATGGCTCTGTAAGCGGATTATGCGGTCCAACTGTTCCGCGCTTGATGCCACGTGCTGCCCCCCAGCCTGCGCGCGTAAAATACTCGGCAAGCGTAGTGCCCTGATCTGTTGCAATTGCATCAACGAACTGACTTGTCATCTTGCGAGTTGCCATATCCGGGTCAATAAATGACCTGCCGGTTATTTTCGTGAAATCAAGCAGCCCTTCTTTGGTCATAAACTGCTCTGACAGATCAATTCCTGCCTGGACTGCTTTCTCGCGCTCTGCTTCTGGCAGCGATACAAACTTTCGCAGTGTTTTCTTTATTGATGCCTGGACAGCTTCTTTGTCAACCTCTTCAGCGCCCTCCTTGACCATCTCCTTGAAGAAGTTCTTGACTGCCATCCTGCGTGCAAGCTCACGGGCAAAGCCCTTGGTCATGCGCTTGCTGTAAAGCTCTGCGCTCTGCTCGGAAAGCTCTGACGCCACCTGTTTTCGATATCTCTTAACAACCTCTTCAAAAACAACCTGCCGTTCCTCAACAGTCATTGTGTCAAGGTTTTTGCCGGCGCCCTCTGCAATTTCCCTCGCGGTCTTATCAAGGAAACCAGGGTCAACGCGCATTTTGCTGGCGTCAAATAAAGAAACAATGCTTTCTTCCAATTCTTTTGTCGCCTCTGCACGCGTGATTTTGCGCTTGGCCGCAGACAGCAACACATCATCTACCTTGCCTGATACTTTCTTGGCAAGGTCTTTCTCAATCCCATAGGCATATCCTTCTGCAAAGTCCTCTATGAATTGTGTCCGTATTGTATTTTTCCAGCCGCGTTTGCCAACCATTTCAAAGAATTGCTGGAATCCCTCACGAACTGTCTTCTCAGCCATTACTTCTGCTGTTTCCTTTGCGCCTGTCTTGAAACCCTTATAAAGACCCTTTGCCAGCCTGCCTACTCCTGGAATCGCATCAAATACTGCAAATCCAACAACCAATGAGACACTTACAATGCTCATTTCATCAACCTGCCAGAACTTTTCCATCCCTCTGGGGAATGCTTCAAAGTACGCAACATAATCAGGATCGTTGTTTCCTGCGACCCATGAAACCGGGTTAAAAATTCCAACCTTCTCAATCTTTTGCGGAAGCTCAAATGATTTCACCATGCATTCAGTCGCGAAAAGGTTTCCTTTCTTTTCTTTTTTCCACGCATCATAGCGGTCTTTGCAGTCATTGTCATAGTCAACGCGGTCATAAATATAAATTTCATTGTCTCCATCATTATCTGCGCAGATATGATAACCGCCCTCTGGCTTCAATACTTCAGGCTTCATGTCAATCCAGAACTTGGTGTTTATTGCAGCTTTTACTTCGGGGCTTGCTTGAGTCTTCAGCCATTGCACAAGCTCTTCCTTTGTGACTGGCGCATCAAACTTTCCGCCAAGAACATAACCGCAATAAGTGTCTACGTCAGCGAAATTGGTTTTTAGGGCGCACTGCTCTATCATTTTGCCAAGGTCGGCCACTGTAAGCCTTTTATCCGTTCCCAGAATTGTGGGCTGGCCGCATTTCACACAAGTGTTTCCGAATTGTGCATTGCAGGTTTCCTGAGTACCAGTTTCTGCAACTGCTGCCCCTTGTATTTCATTCCCGATTGTGCCCGCAGCAATTGATGTGTCTTTTTGCTCGCACTTTTCAGGGCTGCCGCCGGAAACTGCATTAATCGCACACACGAGCGCATTCATTGAATTAATTGCTATGCGGTCGCTTTCTGTAAGTTGCAGCTGGTAAGGCACAAACGTTTGGTTCCCCTGCATAATTGGCAGTATGCCGCGCTCTCCAAATATTTTTTGCGCAATTCCTCCGCCCATGCTCCATAGAAGCCCTCCTGAAACTATCAGAATCACGACAATCCCCAGTATTATTGGGATTGGAATTCCCAGGAATTGGCCTTTCTTGTGCATCTTATATTTGCTCCAGGAAGCCGGACTGCTTGGAACCTGATTTTGCAGCAATCCAGATTGCAAAAAGTATCACAAACAGACCGATAATCAAAGCGATAACATAAGCCCATCCGGGAATATCCATCGCCTTCCTGTTTTTCCACAACGAATAAAGTGTTTGTATCATTTTAGTCAATTATAAGCGTGCAGCCCTCGCCATCCTGCGAAATTATGGCTTCCTGCGAGTAAGGCACAAGCTTCAGGTAGTTCAGGTCTGGCGTTTTTTCAGGAATTGCACCAAGCCATTTCAACGGGGTTGTAATCGCGCTTTCAAGTTCGTGGACATTCACGCGCTGATAAAGAACCGCCAATCCACGCTCATCAGCAACAAAGCTGTATTTTGGCTTGAACAAGTCTGTGCCAGTCTGGCCTTCATAAATATACTGAAGATACGGAGTATTTGTCCGAGGAACTGGATTCAGGGACATCCAGTTTTCAAGTGAGATTATTTGCTTTTGCTTAAATTGTGAAATCACTTCATCTGAAAATGTTATTCGCGAACAAATAATGCAGTTGACAGGCGGGCCACGGATAGTGCCGAGCCCAAACCAGAGTTTCATTGCTTCTGGACCGCTTTGTGGGGAGTTATCCGTCCAACTGTACAACCGCCACCAGTTATCAAAGAGGGGCATTTTTCCCTTGAAGACTTTTTCCCAGCAGTCAACGAGCTCATCGGCGATTATCTTGTCAAGCGCGAATTCGTTAAGTGTTTCCTTGTTTGTGTTTGTGAAGTACTGTGATTTGTAAATGTCAGGCTTGTTCTTGAACTCTGTTATGCGGTTGCTTGCGAGCCTCTGGTTTTTCTCAAGGTCTTTCATTGAGACATTGACCATTATTGCCTTGCAGCCCTCTGGAATTCCCTCTGCAATGCCTGCCGAGCCGAGCTTTTGCACAGACGCAAGAAGGATAGACCACGAGCATGTGCTCGTGCTTTCAGCTGCATGAAGATTTTGCGTAAATCCCGGAATAAGGCCAAGCATCACAAAAACCACGATAAGCAGCACTGCCAGATTGATAAGTGGGTAAACCCCGATTTCGCCTCGCCTCATGGGGCACCGCCTGCTGTCATGCGCCTCATGACAGAAATTATGATTAAGAAGAGTATAAGAAGCATTGCGAGCCACAAAAGTAGTGTGTATGTCACAGCCTCTTTTTTCATAAGCAATTCCGAGAATACTATTTATATAAGGCTTTCGGTGAAAAAAGAAGGGGTTTAGGGCGATTGCCCCTTAGAGCAACAGACTTCTGTAAAGCCAAGGCGGCTCTTGTCTTCCTTAACAAAGCTGCCAACCTGGGCTTCGCCGCCACGTGCATCGCAGTCAGTCATGGAAGCAACATACTGCGCCTGACAGACAGGCTCAGCTACCTCGCTTACGCCCTTGCCGAACTTCTGGCTGCGGACTCCGAATATTCCCATAATAACAATCAGAACAACCAGCCCAAGAACTGCAATAATGATTGTTGTTATTGGAAGCCCTTGTGCTTTCTTCATGGTACGGGTATTATTGGTATTACAAGCTGCTTGTCAAGCACAAACAATGTGGTGACAAGGTATATTAGCAGCAGCGCGAGGAAAATCAAAACAACGATTTTTCCAGGCGTTGCTTCTGTGATAAGCGCCATCAGGCAATTGGCAGGCAGCAGCGCGAGCACTTGAGTATTTCCTCGGCCTTGATACTCTGCGGCTGTCCTGGCTTAACATAATTGCCGCCAACTTCTTTCTCAAAACCAGCTGTGCATTCGCGGGCATTTTGGTCAGGGGTTGCGCCTGTGTATTCACCGACACAAATGCCCTGGCATTCTGCAGTAGCCCTTCCAAATATTGCAAGCCTGCCTGTAGTGATTGCAAACAAAATGACCAGAACAACCAGTCCAAGGATAGCTATGATAATTGTTGTTATTGGTAGTCCCTGAGCTTTCTTATCCATATTTGAACACCTCTTACAATGTTGCTTCGGGAAATATTTAGGTATATAAGCTTTACTCCTTGGTTAGTGCTATTTTGGAGGCAAACCCACTTCCTCTCGGGTGATATGGCCATCGCCATTCTTGTCAATAGTGGGCATAACAGTTTCGCGGATATACCTTGCCTGCTCGCAGAGGTATTCATGCCTTGCTTTGCTCAAGTCAGACATAATCTCTGAAAACTGATTATACTCATCATTAGTCATCACAACAGGCCTGATTCCCTTGATGTCATAATACACCTGCTTGCCGATTGCGCCAATTCCTCCTGCAGCGCCGATTACAACCAAGTACATAACCGCATTGCCAAAAAACCTTCCAATCTTTGAAGGAGTTTTTGCACCCTCCACCTTTGAATCAATTGTTTCATCCATTTCAAACACCTCCTATTTGTTCCTGACATAAAACATAACTTCATTCTCTGTGATTTTGCAATCCCTATCCTTGTCCATCCTGTAGAGCTCCCTTTCCCTTGCGTCAAGAGGAACAGCCCGCCTGTACAGCGTGCTCTCCACAAGCTGCTCAACCTCTTTTGATTCGTAAGACAAGGTGCGCTTCTCCTCCCTGCGCACAACAGGAGGAAAAACACCTGTTGCGACAAGGTGGCAGTAGCCGCGGTACATCATCAGCCCGGAGCCAAGAGTTGCAATAGTGAGGGCAAGCGCAAACCCTGCAGGACCAAGCCGCTCACTTCCCATCCTTTACCACCTGCCTGACAAGCGAAGGCTCTGAAAGAAATCCCTCGCGCTTCAGCTCCTCAATTACAAAATGCAGCTCCTTTCCCCTGACGCCATAAGCCTGCTCGAGATTTTCGCAAAACTCCTCAAGCTCGCGCATGTCCCTGAAAACACACTCTGCCAGGAAGTCATAGCCGTTATTGACGCGCATCAGGGAATTCACGGAATGGGCAACAATCAAATGCTCCCTGAGCTCATCGCGCTTTTCCTTTGCGACCTTCAAAAGAATCGTGGCGCAGGTCCCAAAGCCCATCGCGGGAAAGTCAAGCAGTGCGCTGAGCCTTGTTATGCCCAAATCGCAGAGATTATGGACGCGGTCAAACAGCGTGCTCACCGGCAGGCCTGTCCTGCGCGACAGCTCTGTGAGCTTCACCCGCGCGTTCTTCCGCAAATTCGCCACAATCAACAGTTCTTTTTTCGAAACCATCGGAATCACCTCGCAATAGACCGTAATATATCCGGAAAGGGTATATACTTTTTCCATATACCATATATATTCCCTTATACGCTTATACGCCGCAAGTTTTATATACGGAGAACAGCTAATTCCATCCATGCGGCGCAAGGTCATAAAGCTGGGGGAGAACTCACTTCTTGTCAGCCTGCCAAGCAAGTGGGTGCAGCAGCACGGCATAAGAAAGGGTGATGAGATTTCTGTCGAGGAAAAGGAGGGAAAGCTTGTCCTGCAAAGCACAAGCATGCCTGCAGGAAACAAGGCGGCAATAGACATAACCGGGCTCAATCCCGCGATAAGGAGGGTGCTGGGCGCGCTTTACAAGAAAGGATACGATGAATTCACAGTGCACTTCAGCAGCAATGATGAGCTTGAAACCGCCTATGGCGTAATCCGCGAGGCATTCACCGGCTTTGAGGTTGTCCAGCACGGAAAAAACCACATTGTCGTGCGTGAAATATCCCAGCCAAACCCTGAGCAGTTTGATGCAGTCCTCAGGCGCCAGTTCCTTGTGATAAAAGATTACGCGTCTGAAATTTCAACAGCCCTTCAGAAAAGGGACTATGGCTGGCTGAAGCGCCTTGTGCTGAGGGACAAGGATGTCAACAAGCTCGCTGACTTCTGCAGGAGGCTCATAAACAAGAACATGGCGTCAAATGCCACCGGGCTTTACATCATTGTTGAGCAGCTGGAGAAGATAAGCGACAAGTACAGCGACATAAGCATGGTTGCATCCCAAAAAAAGCTCGCGCCAAGCAAGGAATTCATGCGCATTTACTCGCAGGTGACTGATTATCTCAACAGCTTCTACGAATGCTTCTACAGGTTCAGCCTGCCAGGGCTCAGCAAGTTCGTGGCAAGACGGAGGCCGCTGCTTGAGGAGATATCAAAATCAGGCAGGAAGGCAAAACCTGAAGAGCAAAGGCTTTTTTTCTGGCTTGAGGACATCGCGGAGAAGACATTTGAGCTGAACGGCGCCCTGATGATTATGCACTTATGATTATCTTGCCAAGCTTTTCTGCCAATATATCCTCGCCAAGCTCATAGGCGTATGACTGTGCGCGGTCAATGTGGAATGCTGCTGCCTTTGCATCCCTGTCCCTTACCCTGTAGCCTGCAAGTTCAAGGTGGCGCTGGAGGGCTGCAATCTTGTAGTGCCGCATGAATTTTTTCATAGGAGCCTTGCTAATGGAGTAGAATTCGCCAAGATAATACTCAATTACCCTGTCCTTAATCTCAGTTGACGCAGGCACAGGGCCGAATTCAAGCAGGCTGACAAGGTCAAAAAGAACAGGAAGCCTTATGCGGTGCTCAAAATCAATCGCCACAACATTACCATTGTCCTCAACAAGCCAGTTCCTCGGGTTTGCATCCTTGTACCAGCCTGTCGGCGCGTCAGAAAGCTCGTCCTTGACCCTTTCGCCCAAAAATTGAAACTCATCCTTTATTGATGAAGGAATTTCTTTGCACATCGGGCTGTTCGCAAGCTGGTCATAAAAGCAGGATGAAAGCCTGTTTTGGTAATATGACTCGCATGCAATAACCTGCGGCTCAGGAATCATACTCTGATGTATTTTCGCGAGCAAACGGGCAGCTTCGTCCATGCACTTTAGCTTTTCTTCAGGAGAGCCTGTGCGCATAACATCCTCAAGAGTGCGGGAAGTGCCGTGCTTCAGGACATGATACGCCTTGCCATCGCGCTCAACATACGCGATTGACTGCACAATCCTGTCCCCCAATGAGTTTTTCAGGGAAATAATATTCTCACGCTCCTGCACCAGCCTTGAGCCCTGCCTTGCATCACAGCGCTTAAACACGAGCAGACCCTTGAGGAATTCGCTTGCGGCATACTCAAGCACTTCATTGCGTGATTCGCCCATCACGCGGAATTTCTGCTCGCGCGACGGGTCTGACAGGATTGCACCGATGGCATCATTCCATGCGCGGCTGGTGCGTTCGTCAAGCTCAGTCTCCCTGAGCAACAAATGCGGAAAAATCCCTTTCAGCGAAGGAAGCATTTCAGCCACTGACTGGACTGCATAAGCCCGCGCAGCCAGCCTGCTTGGTGTTTTTTCCCCAGCCGCGAAATTGTCTGCTGCTGAAAGCGCCTCTTCAAGGTCGCCCTGGCGCAGGTATTCGCACATCAGGCTAAACGGGCTCTTTGAGCCAGCCCTCCCCCTGACTATTTCAGATGAAAGCGGCAGGGTAAAATAACGCTCAAAATCTGTGGATGGAAGTGCCTTTGCAGCAGTCCTTGCTGTGTCCTTAAGAAGATTGCATGCCTCATCAACTTTGCCCTGCTCAAACAATAAGTCAACAAGTTCAATGTCCAACTTAACAGGGATTGCCTGCCCTGGTCTTAGTTTTTCAAGAATTGCCTGTTTCTTTGCAGGGTCCTTGAGGCTTACCAGCGGGAACGCCCAGTAAATGTTTTTGGCGTGGTTAATTAAATAAGGCGGATTGTAGTTGCTCCATATTGCAGATAAAATATAAGAAAGAATGCCTGACATTGCTGCAATGCCGAGCGCATAAGGCGCATCCTCCTGCTTTGGCAGCTGGGAATAGTAAGCAAGACCGTATGATGCCCCTGCGGCAATGCCTGCCAGTCCTGGTTTTTCAACAGCAGGCTGTAAAAATGATGGCGTTTTCCCTTTCATTCTTTGGATAACATGCGTGGCGCCAAGCGCACCAACGGAAAGCGCTGTGCCATACAAAACAAATTTCCAAAATCTCTCATCACCCCTTCTTGACCTCTCTGCCTGCTCATTAACAGAATATGCCGGATTTGGAGGAACCACCTGCGGGCGGTTGGCAAGCAAATACGTGGCTCCGGCTGCAAAAAGCGCGATTGGAATAAGCCGCTTTATCCTGTCCCACAGCCCCATATGGGAATCTAAACCGCGGCCGCTTTTAAATCTTCGGCGACGATATTCTCACCCGCAGATATCAAGGTAGAGCTTGAGCTCATATGTCTGGGTTACGACAAGGGGGTATTCCTTGCCCTGCTTTGCGCCTTTGCACGGCTGCGGTGTGGAGCCGCTTCCGAACTTCATGCCCTCAACAGAAGAGGCGCCGGTGATGTGGAAATAATAATCAAGATTCCATTTCTTCATTGTCGCGTTAAAGATGCTGCCCATTACCCCGCGCACATAATCGCAGGATGTCATGTCAGCGCATTTTGTCGCACCCTGCGTGAGCGCGCAGTCGCCAAGCAATTCGCCAACTGTGCGCTTGTTGCAGTCTGTTGTTGTGCCGACCATTGTGGTGAGCAGGCTTGCTGCTAGAACAGACTGCTTTGTCTTCTGGACAGTTGCTGTTGAAGGCTTAAGCATCCACTGCACTGCAAAGAGCATCGCAAGGGAAACAAGTATCACTATTATTGCCAGGCCCATTATCTCCATCTGGCCGCGCTTATCACGACGCATATGTTGTGACCTCCATTATTCCAAATGCAGCATCCCATGTCACAGGGTCATAAAGCAGGACAGGCAGCTGCGACTTCAGTACGCCACGGTATTCCTCAGGCGGATAGTCGTAAATCACAGTCGTCCCAGAGCCTGGAAAGACCTCTGTTACAGAGATGTTTGCATATCCGAAAGAGCGGGTATAAACCTGGCGCGTGTGGTCATCATTTGCGATAATTTCATGCAATGCCGCGATCTTGAAGCGGTCAAAGCAGTTGTCGCGCGTCACACGGGCAAAGCTGCAGTCAAGCTCTGGCAAAAAGACAGCGCGCTGGGCTGACTGCAGGCTCCTGAGCTGAGCCTGCTGGACAAGCTCCTTCTGCATTGATGACTTCTGGATGTTGAAATAAAACACTGCGCCGGCAACAAGCAGGAAGAAGAATACCACAAGCACGCCAACAGTCTCAAACATCTGTATCTGCGCTTTTTTCATCAGTAAATCTCCGGGCAGTTCTGCTTTATCAGGTTTGTATTCTGGGTGTTAAGCTCTGTCTGGACTCCGAGGATTCCAGCAAGGGCTCCTGCGCCCTGCGCATCGGCTTCCTGGGAAAAGGAAGTGCCAAGCAATACTGCCTTCTGCCTCATATTCGCAAGCGATGTGATAATCGGGTCATAAGCGCCAACACAGTCAAGCCGCGGAGTGTCAAGCGCGCCCATAGTTTCCTGCAAAGCACGGGCGCGGGCTTCGTGCACGCCTGCTATTGCGCCGAGCTTGTCAAATGCGCGCTCCATCATGCAGTTGTACATCATGTGGTCTGCGGCAAATATTGCAGCATAAGCAGTCTCCTCGCCTGCAAGCGACGAAGGGTACTGGTTGAATTCAAGCCTGTCAGGGTCTGATTTCTCGTAAAACACAACTTTCTCCAGGGTGTCATCCAGCCAAACGCCTGAAACATCCTCGCTCTGAAATTCCATCCTGAGATTGCCAAGGTCAGGCTCTGATGTGCCGATGAAAACAAAGCGCGTCTGCACATAACCACCTGGTGAAACATCCCCTGCTCCTGAAGGGGATGAGATTGTTTCCCTGTTGATTTCCTTTGGCAGCCCTTTGCTGATGCGCTGGAAAGCCTGCGCTGACAGCGGGTTTGCAGAATCATAAACAAGGTAATACTTTATTGCGGGATTTGTGAGCATCAAAAAGTTTGCAATGCGGAATGGCAGCTTCCACTCAACAGCCCACGCCCTTGCGTCCTGTTCCTTGATTAAGGGCGGCGCGAAAATCAGTTTGTCATTAAACTCTATTCCGCTTTTGCCTACGTGGTATTTGCAGACGCAGGTATCACTGCAGGAAAACGCAATCCCTGGCTGGGGGGTTGCGAGCGGCTGAATTGTGCCCTTGCTTTCTATTGCGCCTGAAAAAATAGCGTCCATCTGCGATGCGAGCTTTATTGAAAGCTTTTCCTCGCTGAGCGTGCGCTGCTTTTGCACAACGTTGAAAAAGAAAGCAAGGATGACAGCGCCTGCTATCAGGATGAAAATCCAGTTGAACTGCATTTCAATCGCGCGCTTGCTCATTCTGCCCCCTGCACAGGCCATTCTGTTATCAGCACCTTGCTTCCAATGCCCTCCATGCGCAGGCTTATCCTGCCTCCTGCAGCATTGACGCACAGATAGCCCTTGCCTTCAGGGTCAACGACAATATCCTTTTCAGGTATTGGAGTGGACTGTTTTGGCACAAAGAAGACATTCTCAGTGCCTGTTACCCAAGCGCCGTAAAACAATGGACGCTCTTCCTGGAAATTCTTTTCCCATTCGCCCGAGCGCACATCATTCTTGTCAGAAGTCGCAAAGCAGACTTCATCTGTATTTGAAGGCACAATAAGGTCAACGCGCTGCACGCTCCCATAATCCCTTTTTATGATGTTGATTGAGGAGTCAAGCTTATTGCGGAAGTCAATCAGCTGGACCTTCTCGCCTTTTTCCATTAAGCCCATTATTGCCTTGTAGCCATAGCCAAGGATAAGCACGAAGACAAGCCCTGCTATGATGAAGATGAAAACCTGGCCTATCATTTGCGCACGATTATTCATTTGTGCCTCCGCTCATCAAGCCATTCCTCAAGCTCGCGCTCAAGCTCTGCCCTGTGAGTCCTGTAATATGCCGCGGTTATACGCAGCTTTGTGAGCACTTCCTCAAGCTCTGCTGATGTGAGCTTTCCTGACTTCAGGAATGCAAGGCGCTTGCGCACAAACTCCTTTTCAGCAGGGGAGAGCTTCTCAAATGAAATCCTGCGCAAAAGCTTGAATGCCTTTGGCGCCTTCTGGATTGCCTCAAGGATGCTTTCTGTCTCCTCTTTGGGAATCTTTCCGCTTATCAGGCCCTCAAGGCGTTCAAAGACATCCTTGTGCACGTGCACTTTCCCTTCCTTCAGGCGCTCTGAAAGCTCTGCGAGCGATACCCAGTCGCGGTCAATGACACCAGGCTCTTCCTTGCGCGCTATCCTGCGCAGCTTTTCAATTATTGAAGGCCACTTCCTGTACTTGCGCTCAGGGGCTTCTGGCTTTGCGGGTATTGAAGGCGGAAGGGCTTCAAGCCTCTTCTCCATGTAATACTGGTAGCCGAGCCAGCCTCCGACGCCCAGAACTGCAAGCAAAAGAAGTATGAGCAGAGTCCAGAGCAAAATGCGCACCTTGCTTGGCGGGTGCGAAGCAGGGTCAAGAGGGTCATAGCCCTTGTCAAGCTCAACCTTGTCATTCCATCCATCGCCATCAGTGTCTGCGTTTGCCGGGTCAGTGCGCGCCCTGTATTCCTCAACATTTGTAAGGCCGTCCTTGTCAGGGTCTGCATCAGGGGCGCCGTCTCCATCGCAAAGCACGCTGCCAAAGTACTTTATCCTCCAGCCGTCAGATATCTCATCGCCGCAGGTGAACCTTTGCGAAGCAGAGCAGCCGTTTTCATCAACTGTTTCACCGGTGGGCGTGTTCGGGCACTTGTCCTTTGCGTCCTCAACGCCGTCATTGTCGCTGTCGAGCAATCCCTGGCAGGTTTCGTCAATGCAAAGCAGTGCGCCTGCGCAGTCAGAAGGCACCTGGCAGTTCTTTCCCTCGCCGCACTTGTTCGGGCATGAGCCTCCGCAGTCAATGTCTGATTCTGTTCCTGTGAGCAAGCCGTCTGAGCATGGTATCGGGTCGCCGCACGTGCCATAATTGCAGCTGCCGCTCGCGCAGTCAGCATCCTGCACGCAGCTCTTGTTCATTCCGCACGGCAGGCACACTCCTCCGCCGCAGTCAACATCTGTTTCATTGCCATTCTTTGCAACATCATCGCAGCCGACCAGTGCGCAGAGTCCACTGTTGCAGAATCCTGACAGGCAGTCTGTGTCTGCATTGCACTTGCCGCCATCATTGCAGCCAGGGCATGGTCCTCCGCAGTCAAGGTCTGTTTCATTTCCATCCTGAATGTCATTGACGCAGTCAGCAGGCTTCTTGGTTGAGTCAATTGTCACACCATCGCTCTGCTTTGCACCGCCCTGCAGCCCGATAATGTTCACAGGATAGACCTCGAACCTGTACTTGTTGCCATCTGTGAGGTTCAACCCAGTCACATAAAATGCTGTGCCGTTTGTGTTTGTGCTGAGAGTCCAGTTGAGGATTGTGGCGTTCGCGAAGAAAGTCTGCAGGCGGTAATAATACGCATTAACAGCAGTCTCATTGTCAATTCCAAGGAATTTTACCATCAGCTGGTCAAGGAAGTAAGAGACATCAGGAGTCTCAGCCAGGTTGGAACTGTCATTCACGTACAGCATTACGGGCGGGGTTGTGTCAACAAGCACAGGAATCCAGATATCAGCAACCTCGCTTCCTGCGCCAGTGCTGCACTTCACATACCAGGAATAATTGCCTGACTTATTGACTTCAACAGGGTAGACGTGCGAATGACCCATCAATCCCATGAAAGTGGGAGTGACTTCAGGGTCTTCTGCAATGTAGCATAATGCGCGCTTGTTTGTCTGCAGGGCGATGCTGAATTCTGTTGAGTTGGAGTATGGCGGGGTGAGGCTTGTTATCGCAAATGGTATTGTTGTGTCAACGCTGAATTTGACAGGCACTGTTGCAGAAGGCAGCTCTGCAGTGTTCTTGCAGGCAACATAATAAGTGTATGACGTCATGTCTTTAGTTACGTTTATTTCAGCGCTGTGAGATTTCTTGGGGTATTCGTCAAAGCCTGAGAACAGCCCTTCCATAAGTATGAACGGCCTGTTCTCGAGGCTGTACCTGCAGAAGCCGTCATCATCTGTCTGAGCCTTCAGGTATGTTGTGAATATGTCTGCGCTTGGAGTCCTCCGCTCGATTATGACAGCAGGGTCTGCGTAAGCAGACTTGATGGTTGGCGGGCTTGGGTCAACGCGTAGCTCAAAGGTCTCCACAGATATATTGGTCCCTGCCTTGCAATAAACACTCAGCTTGTGCGCTTTCAGGTCGCCGAAAGAAATCTTGTTAAATCCGGGAATCTTGTGGACAACCTCTGTTTCCTCTGGGAATGGGGCAAGGAAGTCATTAAACGCCGCAACAGGAACAGGCGCAGGCAGGTCATATGCATACTTGCAGGTGGCAGCTATTGATGTGTCAATCGCGATGTCAAACACGTATGTTGCGCTTACCCCCCAGCTCGGCTCGCGCATCCTAATCTGCAATGGGCCGCTGTTAATCCAGAAGCTTGACTTTCCTATTACAGGATTGCCTGCCAAGTCCTCTGCATAAACCCTGATGTTCTTCTTTCCGCCGTAAAGCTCATCGACAGTGGTGTCATAGACCTTATTTGGCTCTGTTTCCACAAGGCTTGATGTCAGGTTCATTATTTTTTTCTTCGTGGCATACTTGCTAATCCAGACTTCATTGTCAAGGTAGGCGCCAAGCAGGCTGACAGGAGGCTGATTGAAGGTGAAAGAGATTTGAACTGATGTTTCATTGATGACAGTGCCGTCACGCGGAATTATTGTAACATCCCCTGGGGTTGTGTCAACAACAATAATTGCAGAGCCAGGCAAGTCCATAAGCCGCCCATTGCTGTCCTTTGCATTAAATGCCAGCAGGTATTCGCCATCCTCAAGCGTGTTTATCGGGATAAAAGTGTAATCATAATTCGCCCCTCCAAGAGGCATGACGTTTACAGGCATCACCTTGTTGCCGATTGACAGCGTGGCAGTGGTCAGGGTTGAAAGCTCATTGAACGCGACAGTTATTACTGGAATTTCGGATATTGTGTAAAACTTCCCTTCATAGCTTTTGCTCGGGGTGACATTGATGCCAAGCACTTTCGGCCCCTGGCATTTGTCGCAGGCAAGTATTGTCATTTCCTTGACAACCTCTGGGTTGTTGCTGCGGTCAACGCCATAATATTTCAGCGTGTTCTCGCCGTCGGACATCGTGGCAAGCACATCCCTGCCTGCCTGCAGGTAAAGGTCATTGAAGTTCAGCAAGGAAAGATTTGTCTCGGCAAATGTTGTGGCTTCAGCGCAGGGTGTTTCTTCGCTGTCAACGCAAACCCTCAGCCTGTAACCTGGCTTGCCCTCCATGTAATACGCATCTGCAGTGCCATTCACCTGGTCAAGCATCCTTGCCTCGAGCCAGTCCATGCGGTTTGGCTTGTAAGATGTTGCGACAAAAGTCGTGTTCGGCGGATAATGGTCAAGCTCGCACTGCCTTCGGTCATCAGATTTTATGCCGCAGTCAAAGAGCCCGTTTCCGTCAGCATTCTTCAGGCAGCCAATGCCAGACTGAAGCTGGCAGACCTTTATGCTGCACGGGTCAGTGCTTCCAACCTCAAGCGAGTTGTCAGGATTAAGCTGAATGCCTCCTGCAGGCGAGCCGCAGTCAGTGTCATTGTAATCCATGCAGGCAGTGGCGTCACAGCCATTGCTTTCCTGGGCGTTCTTGTCAAATGTGCAAAGATAATTTGGAACAGTGAGCGCTATTGATTTCCTTGCAGTGCACTGGTCAAACACTTCATTGTAAGCATCTGCATTCTCAAGCCCGTCTGTGCCCTGCTTTGTACACCACGCGCAGTTTGGGAACCTGCTGTCAACACAGACTCCTATTCCGATGTCAGGGAAAACAGGCTTCCATGAGCAGTTGCCTGCAAAGCAGTTGTCGCGGTTGCACGCGCCCTCTGACCTGTAGTCAGCGCAGCTCATCTGCGGGCTGCAAGAGTAGCACCTGTCAACAGAACTGTGCGAGCGGTCAAAGAAGCAGTACTTCTTCGCAGATTCTGTTCCCTCGCAGGTTTCAGGTGATGAGTAAAGCCCGAACAATCCGCCGCCTTCGCAGAGTGTTGGAGTGATGCACGCAAGCCCGAGCTTTCCTGAGACGCACTTCTTTCCTTCAGGGCAGCTTAAGCCAGTGTCGCTGAGCAGGTTGATGTCATTGCAGTATCTCCCGGTATTAAACTTGTCAGCAAATGTCAGCTCAACAGAAGACTGTAAATCGCCTGCGAATGCATCTGCAGGGGTGTCATAGTAGCCGTACATTGACAAATATTCCTGGAAGCGGGTGTAGTAGTAATCTGAAATGCAGAACTTGTCAAATCCCTGATACCAGCATTCAATGTCACCAGCATTGCCAATTGCATAACCTGGCTCTGAAGCGCCTGAAATCCGCGAGGTGATGACAACCATGTAAGTGTAAGGGGTGTTCCAGAGAAGCTCAGGTGATGCGTCAGTGTAAACCCCTGTGGGCGACATCTGGGCAATCTGGGAAAAGTCCTCGCAATCATCACCTGTGCAGCGCGAGATGTTAACAGCGATTGCCTGCATCGGACACGGAACAGTGTAGATTAGCCTGATCTGCTTCTTTCCCTTGACTGCCTTTGCAACCACACTCATTGGAGCAGGGTTGAAAAACGGGGACTCGCAGTCAGCAGGCGGGGTTATGATGATTGGAATGCCGAATTTTGAATCACAGATTGGGTCGCAGCTTTCACCAACCTCAGCAGGAAGCTCTGCTGTGAAGTTATATCCTTTTGCCTCGCACGCAGAGCGCTCCTCAATGACACCCTGGTGATAAATCGGCTCGCAGCAGCATCCCTGCTCCTGGCCGGATGCCTGCTGGGAAAAGAGTGCCATGTAGAAAAACGCTGCAGCCACCGCGATAAGCAAAAGTTTTCTCATTCTTCAGGACAACCTGCCAGTGTCAGGTTTACAATCTGGTAATCCTTTGTGTTTCCGCCGTCAGAGGCATAAACATACAGCATGAACAGCGCGACATTTGGCGGGGCGTCTATTTTTCCGTCCACAGGCTTGATGCTGTAGCTGACATTGTCCTCATCAGGGTCAATTGCTGAAAGCGTGCCAGACCATTCATATGGAGAGTCTGTTGCATAAGTGATTTTGAGCTGGTTGCCTTCGAGGAATATTGACTGCGCTTCTGCTGGGCATTCGCCCATCCTGTAAAACGCATAGCTGTTGATGTCAGACTGGTTTATCCAGAAGAGCGCAGGATAGCGGTTCTGCCTCAGTATCCTGAATTCCAATGGCTTGCCGCGCAACTCTGACTCTGCATCCTTTACAATAATCAGGTCATCAGCGCCCTCATCCTCAGGATTCTTGAAAATGTCCTTGAAAACAAAAACGGGGCTTGCAGGCGAGCTTTGCGAGAGCGGGTCAAACGACGAATCATTTATCTCGCTGTAAATCAGGCTCTGCACGAAAACATAGAATTTTGCGAGGTGGACAGGATAACCGCGCGAGAACATGTCAAGTGTGGTGTTGGAACCTGTGGAACTGTCAGTGATGTTCACCTGCCAGTTCGCAACCACTGAGAAATACTGCTCGGTTTCAATCTGCGTCCTGTTCTCTGCGATTATTACAGAGACATTTGGCTTGTCAGCAGTGATTGAAAGCCCCTTGAATGAGCTCCAGTCTGTGCAGCGCGGAAGGTTAAAGCTGATGTATGATTCAAGCTGTTCCTGGATGGAGTCCTTGCCTGGCTTGAAAAGCGGGGGCAAAAGCGATATGCCAAAGTAGCCAGTGTATGTTGTCCTCATGACTGACATGTCTGATTTGTTAAGGACATACGGGAACGTGACCCATGGATAATCAGGGGGCTCTGCAAAGTAAAGCCTGCCAACATTCTGGCCAGGCCTGCGGATGAGGTAGCTGACATTCAGCCCGTCATAAATAACATGGCGCCCGCCCTGCGGGTCTGAAGGCAGGATATCAGGAGTCAAGCCGCCCTGCGCCCTGTAGAGGACTCCGCCCTGCTTTCCGATAAGGTCCAATGCAGCAGTTGTCGTTGCGTCAAGGCACGAGTGGACATAATCCCTGATTGTCTGGATTGCAGACTGGCTCAAACGCTGCTGCTCAGCTCCGCGCTCTGTGCTTTTTGTCATTGAAGACCCGCCGATGTACAAAACAATTCCAACCGCGATAAGCATTACAAGCCCCATTAGCATCATCAGCGTAAGCTGCGCTTTCATTTTCATGGCCTCAGCTTTCCTGCCAAGGCAGGCCACACGCCAACAATCGGGCTTGCGCCATTGCATCGATCCTCATAGCCAGGCTCGCAGCGGTGCCTTGCGATTACATTGAATCCTGTTGCTGTCTGGTTTTCGCAGAATGCATTTCTGTCATACCTCTTGATGAGATTCAGGCAGGTGAGGTTGCTGTGTTCATACAGCTCTATTCCTGTGTAACGCACACCGATGTAGTCAAGCGGGATTGGCTCTGACTCATTGTCAGGCAAGAGCGTGTACTCGGGGCGCAAGCCTGCCTCAAGGAAGCCAAATATCCCACGCGGGCCGTTCTGCGCAACATAAATGTGGTTGAACAATCTTGTGCGCGGGAAATAAATGAAATTCATGCCGGGATTTGCCTCATTGTGCAGGACATTCATCACATAAGAGCTCATGCTGCCCATTGGCGCTGTGATTTTTGCCCTGGTGTCTGCTGTTGGCGGGGCAAGGGAGCCTTCTGAAAGCCAGACAACCGCCTGCAATGAGGGGTTATACCACACCGGCTTTTCAGCGTCACATTTTGTGAAATCAGTTCCGTGCTCAGCATCGTGGCCGTCGCACAATGAAGTGCTTTCATTCAGCGCAAGCAGGAATGAGCGGGCAGGGTCATTGATTGGGCCATTGATTGTGGTCCCGATTGCAACAACCTGGGGCGTTCTCAGCACGCAGATTTTGTTAATGCAGGGAACAGTCTTTCCCTGAATGACGCAGGCATCTCCGAAATAATCAGACACAAGCACGTTCTTCACATAATAACTGAACTGGTTCAGCACGCGCTCGTAAGTGTCGCAGTAAAGTGTGAATGCGCCTGCTGAATTTGCCTCAGCATATTTCAAAAGGTAAAGCGCAAGATATTTTGTGCGTGTTGTCCAGTTTCCTGCATCACAGGAATAATCAAGTATGTACTGCGAATTGTTTGCACACCTCGGACCGAGCCAGGGTGTTTCCAACTGCTGGAAATATCTTTGGATGTCGCCGTCATAAGTGTCGTTTCCGAGCAGGTGTATGAGGCACTGGGTGCTGTTTTCGCACGAGCCACCCATTGACAGGTCCCAAGAGTAGCGTATCGGAATTGCGAACCAGTCAGCCTGGTCTTCTGCGGCAACAAATGGCAGAACTGCAAGTATCAAAAATACCAATGCCCAAACCCATTTCATTCCCATCATTCCTCTTTTTTATACTGGCTCTTCAACACATTCGTGTTGTTGGCAGTGATATCCTGAAGGACACGCATTATTGTTAGCGCAGGTATCTGGAAGCGGGCCACTGACGCACTCGTGATTTGTGCAGTATTGCCCTGCAGGGCAGTCGTGGTTCTGCTGACATTGTTCTGATGGCGGCTGTTCTTATGGCGGCATTGAAGTTGACGGCAGCATCTTGCAAATGAAACCCTCTTCGCCAAGCCTGTAATAAGTACCGAGCTTCTGGCATTTTGTGCCATTCCAGCACTGGTCTGGAGCGCAACAGCCTGACAATGCTATTCCCGATCCGACAAGGCCTGCCCACTTTATGCTCTTATTGATTACTCCGCCAGGCTCGTCAGTAAACATCCACTGGCCATTTGGCTGGCACTTTGCGTGGGGCATTCCCCCTGGCTGGGCATCCATAAGCACCATGCCGCAGGGGGTTATGCTGTTGTCAATAAGCAGGTTATCCACGTGGTAATCCTTGAGATTAAGCAGGATTGCATCATTTATCAGGCTGAGTCTGCAGCCGAAGAATTTGCCATTGTAGTTGAGAATCCTGTCAGTAACTGCGTAATCGCCTGACCTGACATACATCTTGTTCCAGCAGCCGCCTGTTGCATTTGGGAACTTGGGGTCATTGTAGTATTCTGCAGGGTCATCTGCCTCGCTGCAGCAGCGCGAGCCTGTCCATGAAAATCCTGCTGCCTCGCAGCTCTCATTGTCCTTTATGTCAAGGTCTTTTGTCCAGTCACCGTCAGATGCGCAGTAAAATGTTTCATTAGTAAAGCTCGGGTTTGTTGTGCCCATCTCAGCGCCATTGTTTGTTGAGAAAGACCCTGTCTTGCCAGAGCATTCGTAAACAACCTTATCCTTGCAGGAATACATATGCCTTGCATTGCCGACAGCGACACTGATGAATTGCCCAAACAGGGTTGTTGCAGGGCTGTTGATAAGCACTGTGCTTCTCCACAAGTACTCTTTTTTCACGCAAACATCCTGATAAGAACATGACTGACCAAACCACGAAGGCGTGCACACTCTTTGCCTCTCTGTTTTAACGCACACTCCGTAAACATCATCAGGCACGGTATAGTTTTCAATCTGGTTTCCGCAGCTGTAAAGATTTGTTCCATCAGAAACAACAGACGCATTTGGCCAGCCGAGCAGGTCAAAAACCTCACCAGACTCATCAAGCGGAGCCCACTTCCATTTTCCTTCAGAAGTCTTTCCGCAAATGGCATTAATGCTCTTGTTACCGACAACAGTCATCCAACGCACACACGCGCTACCAAGATATGCATATTGAGCGCACACCTGGGTTGTCAGATTCGGCACTGATTTCACAAATCCTTCTGTGAAGTTTGTTCCGCAACACCAGTCATTGTACCAGTCGCCGCCCACATCATTGCATAACATGAAGCTCGGCTCTCTAACATCGCAGATTTGGTTTTGGTTTGTGTCTGCGCAGCCATACACTTTAGCAGTCACATCAGAGGTTTCATGCGTGGTGTAGCTTTCCTCATCGCCAAGCCAAACCATTGAGCCTGGGCGGACAGCATCCACTCTTATCCTCCATCCTGAATCATTGGTCAGGTTTGAAAACTTAGTAAAGAAGCTTCCAGCCTCACCGAGCGGCTCGTCTGGGTCGTCTAATACATTTGTCCTTCTGACAAAGGTATTCCTGTTGAATCGTATTGAAAAAGGGTGGGTACCCTGGTGGTAGTCATAACTGCAGCCGCAGGCAACAACGCGGTCTGCATATGCGCCGTTAAAATCATGGTAATATGTCTGCAGAGCGCTGTTTGCAGCTCCCAAAAATGACCAGGTCGCTGTTTGGACATTGTCAGCAAAGAGCGCAAGTCCGCCGTCAAACCACTCTGCCTCATGGTTATAGTGGCCACCCACTTTTGTCGCTTCAAAAATCTGGAATGTTCCGCCAAGGTCGTATGTTTTGTTATTTCCAAAACAAAAAGGGATGCATCCGGGGTTTGTATAAATGTATTCTTCAGCATATCCTGCAACAGTAGCGCCTGCTGCTGCAGATGCGCCTAGGAGAGCCAGAAATGTAATTAGCGCCAACAACCTCTTTTTTCCCATGCAGAGGATTTTACAGACGAGAGTATTTAAACTTTATGTCAAGAACCCCTTGTTCTTGAGCATGCTCGGAAACCGCTTAGTATCCTCTAAAATTCTTAACAAGCGGTTTCCGACATGATGAAAAGGCTTATAAACCAAAGGGCGTTTTTTTAAGCCATGAAAAGAGGCATTTTAATCGCGGTAATCATTCTTGTGGTGGTTGTTGCAGTAGCAATTCTATATTGGCAAAGCCAGCCAAAGCTTGACGAAGCCAGAATCAAGGAATGTGAAAACACCCCTGACAAAAGTGCGTGCATACGGGAAGAAAAACGGCTCCTGAAATGCCAGGAAAATATGGCGCCTGGCGAAAAAGGCATAGAAGATTTGAAGAAATGTGTTGAATCAGTAACAGGGCCCAGGGAAGAGCCAATCGCCTGCAGTGAACAGCCAGAGCTTCCTGAGTGCAAGGCGATTGCTGAATGCATAAATTCAGAAAACCCCGGTGAGTGCGCAAGGCAGTCAGGAATTGGCGAAGTGGCTGCGGTTCTTGAAACCTCAAGCTAGAATTTTAATGCGCTTTTTGCCTCAGAAGGATGCATTCCAAGCACAGTAAAGAATGCCTGCAAGTCGTGCGGAGAGCGCATTTTCCACGGGTCTTTTGCAAATGAAGCGATGACTGTACTGACTTTGTATTTCCTGCACAGCATTATGTTCTGCGATATCCTGCCGAGCAATTGCGAGCGCTGGCTTGACGCGAGTATGCCTGCAAAGCTGAATCCAATCGCTACCTTGTTCTTTTTAGCGAGCTCACACATCACATGGTTTAATCCTGAGCCGCGCTGGTGCATGTAATCCTTTGGCATTGTGCTTTCTGCTCCGAAAATCACATCTGCAGAGCCGCGCTCAAGCACTGCCCTATCCTGGTCAGAGCACTGCACAAAAGTCAGGATGCCCTGGCTTCTCAGCTGAAATGCCTTTTTTGGCTCAGCAAGAACAGCAGTCCTGACACTCAGCCCTGCCGGCGCCTTGGGAGCGCTTTTCGCAGCAGCAGGCGAGGGATAAACAAGCACAAGCCCCTTGTAGCCGAGCTTTTTTGCCATTTCAAAAAATTCCTGCTCGTTTTTCTCAGGAAACACAATGTCAATCATGAATTTTGTTTACCGACCATAATTATATAAACATTCGCATTAAATCAGCACTTATGCGAGAAAGATTGCAGAAAATAATGGCAAGGGCAGGGATTGCCTCGCGAAGAAAATGCGAGGAGATTATCGCTGCAGGAAAGGTCATTGTCAATGGCAAGACTATCAAGCTGGGCGACCAGGCAGACATAGAGCTTGACGATATACGCGTAGATGGCGCGAGAATCAGGAAGCCTGAGGTAAAAAAATATTTTGTCATCAACAAGCCACGCGGAGTCGTTAGCACTGTTTCTGACCCTGAGGGAAGGCCAACTGTGATGCAGCTTGTGCCGCCTGGCGCGCGCGTGTATCCTGTCGGAAGGCTTGACCGCGATGCAGAAGGGTTAATCCTGATGACAAATGACGGCGAGCTCGCGAACAGGCTTATGCACCCGCGGTATGAGACAGAAAAAACTTATCACATCACATTGACAGGGGAGATTGACCGCAAGGACGTGCGCAGGCTGAAAAAGGGAATACGCTTGGGAAGGCACCTGGTGATAACTGACAAAGTGGTTTTGCACACGCCGTCACACATTGAGATTGCGCTGCACGAGGGAATGAAGCACATTGTCAAGATTATTTTCAAAAAGCTCGGCTACACTGTCGCGCGTTTGAAGAGGACCCAGATTGCAAACATTTCCCTCAGGGATTTGCCATCAGGAGGGTACAGGGAACTAACCCGCGCTGAGCTTCTAGGACTTCAAAGGCTTGTGCAGCAGCCCGAGTAAAGTGCACGCCTTGCAGACATTTCCGCTTGAGAATTCCCCGCATTGGACGCAAAATGCATGCTTTCCTTTTGCATAGCGCTTCTGCAGTTTTTCCCTCTGTGCAAGAAATCTTTTGACAACATTCTCCTTGATTCCCGGCTGAACCTGCTCAAAATCAGTCAGGAAATTCCTCACAGCGCTCCTGAAGCCCTCAACAGAGCACGGGCACCGCGTGTACTTGACAGGAAACTCCATAAGCCTTGAGTAACGGACAATCTCGTCCTCGCGGATATTGTAAAAAGGCTTTACCCGCGGCACAAATTTCCTATCCTTGACACTGTCAACCTTTGGCCCAAGCCTCGCGTTTAGCTCCGGGCGGTTCTTTAACAAGTTCATCAGCACAGACTGGGCTTCATCATCAAGATTGTGGCCGAGGACAAGCTTGTCTGCCCTGAGTTCTTTTGCCTTTTTGTTCAGCAAATACCGCCTCAGGACGCCGCAGACAGTGCAGGACTTGAAATTGTGGCCTTTTTCCTTCAAATAATCCCTGATGTAGCACAATGAGGCGCCAAAAACTTTCCTGAAAGGCACCTCGTGCAGCTTCACATTGAGCTGTTTGCACGTCGCCCGAAGATTTTTCAGGTTCTCCTCTGTGTAACAGCCGATGTGGGCGTCAACAGTTACTGCCTCAACAGGATAGCTGAGCTTTTTCAGGATGTGCAGGATTGCAGTGCTGTCTTTTCCGCCGCTGACTGCAACAATTATTTTCTCATTTTTTGACAGGAGCCTGTACTGCGTTATGGTCTTGCTGACTTTTTTCTCAAAATTATCAACAAATCGCACGTCATCCCCTGCCCAGGCAGCCTTTTCAGGCGCTTCAACACTGCATTGCATTTCTCTCATTTGCAATTTCATCTCCTGTTAATCCTGAAAGCGGCCTGAGCACAAGCAACTTCAGGTCAATGCTGCGTATTTTTTCAAACGTGTCATTAATCACAACTGCCAATGCCTTGCGCTTTTCAGCGATTTCATCAATCTCATTAATTGCGCTTATGTGCCATGGCTTTATCTCCTGGCCGCAGGCAAACTCTTTCAGCAGGGACAAATCAGTTTCCTTGAGCATTGCAGGAATAATTTCACAGCCGCGCTTCATAATCAGCAGGGCTGCAAGGACTGAAGAATCATCCTCGATAAGCGCAATGACTTTGCCTTCAGAGCCGATGGGCATTCCGCCAGGGCCTTCTGTCCTGCCGGTGAGCAGATAAATTGTGCCCTCAATTATTTCAAGGGCGACATCAACCGTCGGCTTTTCCATTTTTACTTTTGCCTTTGTCACAGCCCTTAGCATTTCACCCAGCTTGGAACAGACCTCCTGTGACTTAAGTGCGAATTTTTTGTCAAGCCGCTGACAGGAAACACGGAAAGAATCGTTTTCAGACAGCTTTGCGACAAGCTGCTTTGATGCTGCAAATGCATCCTCAATGGTTTTGCCAGTTGGAATTGCGAATGAGAAAGAGGCAATTCCGAAAACGCGCTTCAGGCACGGGCAGGGGTCATCTGTCTCGATGCAAATCCTGCCGTACATCCTGCGGACTTTTGAGAATTTCACATCATGCTTGCGCAGGCTGCGCTCTATGCATGCGACAAGGGCGTGCTCAAACTTATCACGGTTTTTGCCCTTTATCCCGATTTCAGCATACCTCACAAGTACAACCATAGAAAACCCAGGACGCACCAGACCTATTAAATATACTCCGAAACCTTTTTAAATACCCCTCTGGAAGTTCCAGCTTATGGTTGAAGGCAAGAAGCGTTCAAGGACGTTCAGGCGCGTATTCGTACGCACACCTGGCGGAAGGAACGTCATACACTACAAGGTGCGCAAGAAAAGCAGGCCACACTGCGCCAGCTGCGGCTCTGTGCTGCACGGTTCAAAGGCTGTTATTCCGCGCGCTTTGCACTCAATGCCCAAAAGCCAGAAGAGGCCTGAAAGGCCTTATGGCGGCGTGCTGTGTTCTCAATGCATGCGCCGCAAAATAATCGAACAAGCAAGAATGTAAGCTCTTGGAATCTCGGTGACGAATTCCCTTGAGGAGAGCGGAGGAACAAAATGATTGACATCGGAAGATTGTGCGTGAAAATAGCAGGAAGAGACGCAGGGCTGAAATGCGTTGTAGTTGATATTATTGATGACAATTTCGTGCTCATAGACGGCGAGACAAGGAGGAGAAAGTGCAACATACTCCACATCGAGCCGCTTGACAAGGTTCTTGACATAAAAAAAGGGGCAAGCCACGAGCAGGTCGCAAAGGCATTTGAGACGGCAGGCTACGGCGTATTTGCACCAAAGACAAAGCCAAAGAAGGCAGCTCGCCCGAGAAAGGCAAGAAAGAGCAAGCTCGCAGGAAAAACTGCAGCTCCAAAAGCAGCGGCAAAGCCAGCGGCTGCAAAGGCTCCTGCCAACGCAGCAGCTCCTAAGGCACCAGCCGCAGCACCCGCAAATACTGCTGCAGTAAAAGCACCGGCAGAAAATAAGCCAGCGGCAAAACCAGCTGCGCCAAAGCCTGCAGTGCAAAAGAAGCTCGCGTAAGAAGGATTAAACCTTTTTCGTGCAGCGCTGACTGAAGTCAGCTGGTCTGAAAAAAGTTAAACTTTTTTCAGGTGGAAGAATAACTCTGTCAGGTTTATCTCTGCTGCAGCAACAGGCATTTCCAATCCGAAGTTAGTTATGACCTGCGGATGAACTTCTCCGATTGTTGCAATCGCGTGGTTGTCAAGCTTTACCTGAGCAACCCTGCCCGCAACAAAGCTTGAATGCTCTGTTTCCTCAAAAGAAACATTAAGCCCAAGAGCCCTGAAAAGATACTCAAGAATCTGCCTTATGTCAGTGTAGTCTGCCTTTGGCTGCGCAGAAACAACTGCCATCTTTGTGATTTCCTCAACCTGTGTTGGAGTCTTTGGATTTGGGGAGAACACAGTTCCCATGGTGAATAATTTCTGCGGATAATCCTTCATCTTGTTGACCTTAAGCACTTCCATCAAGGAAGGAAGCATCCATGCGCGCAATGCATTGAAATCAGGCGTGAGCGCATTCGCAAGCTCAATCACTTCTGCATTGCAGTTCATTGCCTTTGTCTGCACAGGAACATTTGTTATGTGATAAGTGTGCGCCTCAAGCATTCCAAGTCCGACAAGGAAATTGGCAACAACTTCCTTGAAATCATTGAATGCGTCAAGCGAGCCGATTGTCGCGACCTGCGGGATTTCAGGCTTTATGTTGTTGTAGCCGTATGCAATCGCAACATCCTCTGCAATGTCAACAAGGTGCATTATGTCTGCGCGCCAGGCAGGAATCAAAACCTGCTTGTTCTGGTAGCCAAAGCCCATCCTCTCGAGCAGTTTCTTGAGCTCAGCTTCTTTCAATTCAATTCCGATAAGGCTGCTAATTGCGTCAATGTCGATTTTCATCTTTCTTGGAGACAAATCAGGAGTTGTAATCTTCTTTGAATATTTCACATCAACAGAAACAATCCTTCCGCCCATGTCAGCAAGCATTGTGACAATGATGTTGAGCAAAATCTTCAGTATTCGCAGGTCAAATCCAGAACATTCAATGAAAACATCCTTTGTTGATGCCTCAACCTTGCCAGTAAGCTGCGAATTGATAATCGGAGGAACGCTGAGCACCTGTCCTTTTCCGTCAATAAAAACAGGGAACTTTGACTGGCCTTCAAGCAAGTGCGCATAAGCCCTTCCTGTCGGATGCTGGGCAAGCATTTGGCTGGCATTCATTTCCCTGGTGCTTTCAAGCGGGATAAAAACAATTTCCTGGGGCTTTTTCGCAGTGTAAGTGATTGGAAACTGGATTTTTTCAAGCGGATAAATGCCAATTGCCGCTTTTTTGCGGTTCCTGCAGAAAGTCATGTGCAGTTTTTCCTGCACCTGAATTATTTCCCTTATTTTTTCATCATCAAGCTTCAATCCCCTGACAACAGCGCAGGCAGTGTAAGGGCGGACAGAGTGCACTGCCTTGTCAACAACAACCTGGAAGCGCTCTTTTGCCACCTTGTACTGCTTCAGCCCTGTCCTTGCACCGACAAAAGAGCTCAATGACCTTGCCAAGCCCTGCTCGCTGAGCCAGTCAGGCCTGTTTGGAGAAACATCAACCTCAAGTTCTGTCTCAAGGACAGCATCAACAGGAGCGCCCATCATTGAAAGCCTGTCTTCTATCTCCTTGTCACTCAGCTTTTTCCCAACAAGGTGCAAAAGTTCCTTTTTGTTGACAGTTATTGCTGACATTTATTTCACCAAGAGCTTTGCTTCGCGCAATTGCTGGACATCATTCTTGTAAACATCGCGAAGGTCTGTGATTTTGTAATAATCGGTGATTATGCGCTCCATTCCCAAGCCCCATGCGAGCACAGGCACTGCCTTTCCAAGCAATGGCTCAACAACTTCAGGCCGGAAAATTCCTGAGCCGCCAAGCTCAACCCATTCATTTCTCACAGGATGCCAGACATCAACTTCCATTGAGGGCTCTGTGTATGGGAAATATGACGGCCTGAGCCTGATATTCTTGAATCCGAGCTTTGCAAAAAATTCCTTAAGGTAGCCCTGCAAATTTGAAAGGTTTGCCTTTGGGTCAATAACAATTCCCTCAACCTGGTAGAACTCAAACAAGTGCTTCCAGTCAAGGGTTTCATTGCGGAAGACTTTTACAACGCTGAAGAATTTTGCAGGCAGGTCTGCCTCGGTAAGGCGCGAGATTGCCTGTGCGCTGAGGACTGTGCTGTGCGTCCTTAACAAAAGGTCTTTTGCCTTTTCCTCGCTCCAGGGCTGCTGCCAGCCAGTGCTTCCTGTCTTTCCGCCGTATTCATGCACTGCCTTGATGTCATTCACAAATTCCTTGGGCAGCAATGCCTTGTTCGGCTTCTTTAAGTAGAAAGTGTCCTGCATTTCCCTTGCGGGATGGTCCTGCGGGATATACAGTGCATCCATGTTCCAGAATGCTGACTGAACAATCGAGCCAGTCATCTCGCTGAATCCCATTTCACGCCATATCTGCTTCATGTTGTTGATTGCGTCGCTGACAAAATGCCTTCTTCCTCCTGAAATCTTCGGAACCTGTATTGCGACATCGTACCTGCGTATTGGCTTTTTCTTCCATTCGCCTGACAAAATTATCTGCGGAGAAAGTGAATCAATGATTTTTTCATCGCGGACACCAAGCTCGAGCAATTGCCTACCCATTGGAAGAAGTGTGACTGATTTTGTTTTCTGCTGGTCAACGCGCACAATCGCCTTTCTCTGGCGCAATGCCTGCAGTGTCGCCTTTTCCTCTGCCGCAAGGGCATTCACGTGAAGCGGGAAATCCTTTCTCAGGAATAATTCCTCAAGGAATTCTTTTTTCAGCGCAGCCTTTCCCTGGTCTGTGAGCTTTATCTTCAGCCCCTTGTCCTGGGAAATGTTGATAAGCGCCTTTCTCCTGAGCAGCCCGAGGCAGATGTTAAGCTCGTCGCGGGAAAGCTTTGCCTTGTCGCAGATTTTGTCAACGCCAAGCTCCTTGTCGCCAAGCGCCTGCAGGAACCTGCGCTCTGGCAATCCCTGCTTTTTGTACAGCTCGCCGTTCTTGTCCAGAACAACAACCTCATTTGAAGAAATGTCAACCTTGACTGCCTTGCGGTTCTCAAGCCACTGCAAAGCCCTGACTACCTCAACATCTTTCAATCCTGTGGCCGTGCATATCGCAGGAACCGTTGTGTGCTTATCCAGTACCGGAAGCACCTTGCGTTCCAGCGGGTGCAAGCTTTGTGCGAGCTTGTCTAGGTTCATGTGCTACCTGGAAAATTACAAGAAAAAAAAAGAAAACACGCCCATTTACTTGCCTGGCTTCATGTTCTTCCAGGCAGTGTCGAACAGGTTCTCTACTGCTGACGCGAAGAACGGCGTGTTGACCCATATTCCAACGTCATACGTCGGGTGGACTTCCTTGTCGTCCAGGATCATAAACACGATGTCTTTGCCGTCAACAACAACAAACCTTGCCTTGGAATCAGTGTGCCTGACCTCTGCGACTTCAGAGACATCCTTCAATGCATCTCTTGTCTCCTTTGTCATCGGGGCTGCGATGCGGACCTTGACTCCCTTTCGCTTCAGCTTCTCAAAGACCGGCTTCAGGCCTTCAACTTTCCTGAGGAAGCCCTGTGAGGTTGTCATTATGGTCACGCTCTTCTCGGCGTTCCTAATGGTGAGCTCGAGGTGCGAGTAGAGGTTGTGTCGTCCGCGCAGCGAACCTGAAAGGTCAGCCGGCTCGATAAGCTCGATTCCCTGCGTGTGGAGCAGGTTAAGCTCGTTGAGGACATCTGTTGTTTTGAGCTGCTCGAGGCGCTTGACTTTTTCGTCTGCCTCTTCTTTCATGTTCTTCTTGACACGCTCAAGCACTTCCTGCGGTGGAACCGCAATGTACTTGATTGGCTTGCCGAGCTTCATTATGACAAATCCCTTGCGCTCAAGGCTTTCAAGGACGTCATAGCTCCTTGACCTTGGAACGTTTGCAATGTCAGAAAGTTCTCCTGCGGTTGCAACACCACGGGAAAGAAGCGCCGTCCAAATCTTGACCTCATAGAGGTTCAATGAGAAATATCGACGGAGCTTGCTCAAAAATTCTTCTTTGACAATCATACTTACCTCCCCCCTTTTGTTGTTATGTGACTGGGGTAAATCAAGGCGGGTATTAAAATGTTACGATTTTAACCACCGCACAAGGGGGATATTTACTCCCTAGTACTCAATTTGGGGTGCTTGTATATAATGATTGTTGTGGTCGAGAATCAGATTATGCACTATTCCCATGACATCTTGTATCTCAGTATTGCTCCAATGCCGCCAAGCCCTTCCAGGCGCTTGCCGCCCTCATGCTCTGTCGAGACAATCCAGACCTTTCCTTTTGCGCGGTCAACCTGCTTCATTATTTTGTCAAGCGCTGCAAACTTGTCTGCTTCGCGCGCTTTCTGGATAATCTTGTCTGTGACTAACAGGTGCTCCACTGCGCCTGCTTCTGCGGCAATTGCTGTCTCTTTCATTCCATAAGCTGCTGGGCCCTGTTTTGCGATTTTGCTGAACAATTCCTCAACAATTGACATTTCCCTGCTGACACGCTCCTGGCGCAGTGCTTCCTGTGTTTCTTTTCTTTTCAGGACTTCTGCGATTGCTGTTTCGTCAACACCTGAGCACGTTGCCTGGATTATTTTTTCCTTTAATTTCTGGTTGCCAAGAACCTTGTACAAGTCCTCTTTCCAGAACGCAGGGCTCGCGAGGATGATTTTGTCAAGCTCAAAGCGCTTGTCATACTGCTCAAGCTGGTCAACTATGCTCTCGTAAAATGTCTCCTTTACTTTTTCCTGAACTGCTTTTTTAGTGACCTTTCCCTTGATTGTTGTAAGCATTTCATAGCCGTCGCGCGTGAGCTTTGCAAACAAAGCCTCCTCGCGGTCAAAGACGCAAAGCACAATCTTCGGAACCTTTGCAGTTGTGGCTTCCTTGAGATAATCCAGCTGGTAGCCGAGCCATTCAGTCTTGATAATTGTGATTGTGCTTCCAACCTCTATTGCGAAAGTGTGGTAGCTTCCGCGCGGAATATCCTCAGGGGCCTCTGTGACTTTTCCTGAAACCCTCAGCTCTGTTGCTGTGAATTCAACTTTTTCAACTTGTATGGCGAGAAAAACTTTCTTTCGCTCTGCCGAGGCTTCCTCTGTCACCTTTAATTTTCTGAGAGTCTTTCCCTTAATCTGGTCTCCCTTGTCAATAATATTGTTGAGAAACCACAAATCATCTGGATTTTCAACTAATACTTTTGCCTCTCCCTGCTTGAGCTTTAATGCGAGCTGCTTCATAAGCCGCAAGAACACAAGGTGGTTTAATAATCTTCACGGCGCACAATGCCATAGCCGTAAAGCGGATACGGAGAATCCCGGTAATCGTATGGCTCGTAGTATGGCTGCCTTGCCTGCGTGTACTGCAGGTTGAACTTGTTGAAGTCGTCTGGCTGGAAGAAATTGTTATACCTGTACTTGCCGATTTCCTGGACTTCGTAAATGTCATCAAAGTGAGTGAAGTCAACAACGCGCCTGCTGTCATAAGGATTTTGCCTTGCAAGAGAATTATAGTCCTTGAGAGTGTAGCAGTTCCAGTCAGCATAATTGTCGTCAATATCCTCGCGGTCAAGGCTGTCATAAGGGTCTTCGTTAACAATCCTGAGCTGGTCTGCGCGCCTGAGCTTTTTCAAATCATCGCGCGATGCAGTGCTTGCGTCAAGCGCGTCATAGGTATCATAGCTGCCTGCCTGTGCAAAACTGTTGTAATCATTAAGGGAAATGCAGGCATAATTCCTGAAGTCACCAACAACATCAGGGTCAACTCCTGAGTAAGGATGGCTTAATGCATAATCAACATTGTTATTGTAGTCAGTCTCGTCTGCATAATAGAAAACTTTTGCAGAGACAATCTCAACAAGAAGCAATGCAATGAGGAAAAAAAGTGCTGTTTTTTTCATATGTCAGTACCCGTAGCCGTAGGGCGGATATTCAGATTCGTACGCGCCCACACGCGAGTACCGATAAGGGTTGTAATAAGGACCTGAACGGCTGTACTCATAATAATCAGAGAACGGCCGATAATCATAGCCATAATCAGTGCCAACATCCTGGTATGGATACTGGTAATCAATGCCGTCATAATAATAATTGCTTGAAGGAGAATATCCGCCATTTGAAGAACTGCTCTCGCTCACTGTCTCTGAGCTTCGTGAGAATGTGAACTCGCGCGAGCGGCCGTAATTATAAGTGTTTGCCGAATTATAATATCTTCCCCTGCCGCTGGTTGTTGAAGAGCTCTCACTCTCTGACTCGCGGACACTCACACTCTCTGAATTAGAGGAGCGCGAATATGAGCTGCTGTAATCATTGCCATAAGCAGGATAATAATTGTCATAATAGTCGTCTGCATAATAATACGCAGAAACACTGAAAGCTGAAAGAACCATCACAATTGCAAGTGCAAGCAGTCGAAGCTGTTTCATACCAAATCCCCCTGTATTCTAACTAAAAAGTAGTGAACGGTGCTTAAAAAGGTTGCGGTAAAACAGGGCAATACATTTATATATGTACGAATTTGCTCGTTTACAAAAAGAAGGTGAATAAAGTGAGAAAACGCGGACAGGCAAGCGGTTCAGCAGCATCGACACTGGTTGGCATCATCACTCTCCTGATAATATTCTATATCCTTTTCCTCCCTCCGGCAGAGCGCAAGGAATTACTGCAGGAAGAACAGGAAGGAGTCGTGCCAGGGGTAATTCCTGAAGGCGGCGAAACAATCTTCAAGGGAGCGCCAGGCAGGCTGGCATATATCGGCCAGACAGAATTCCAGCACGTCATTCCAAACATTTTGCTTTCAGAGGAACGCCAGGCAAAAGTAATGGCAGACGCTCCGCCATTTATCATTAAGAAAGGATGGTTCAGCAGGCAGTTCAGGAATGTCAGCTTCTACATATCTGACCTTGAAAGCGTTGACAATGTCTTCCTCATATTCCAGACGCCAATAAGGCGTGGAAGGCTGAAAATAATATTCAATGGCGTTCCTGTATTTGAAAACACAATCAATGTGCAGAACCCTAACCCGATACCAATACCAAGGGGATTGCTGAAGACAGAAAACTCTGTTGAATTCCAGGTGTGGGGCTTTGGGCTCATATTCAAGCGCCAGTACAACATGGAGGACGTGAAGATAATCGGCGAAATAACAGACCTCAAGAAACAGCAGGCTGCAAACGCGTTCAGCATCCCTGAAGCAGAGCACCAGAACATTGAGACAGCATACCTTGGATTCTACCCTATTTGCGACCAGAACACTGTCGGAGTGCTTGACATCACGCTTAATGGAAAAGTGATTTACTCTGCAGTCCCGGTATGCGAAAACCCAGGGCGCGAGGACCTCTTCAAGGAGGACTTTGCAGCAGGAAAGAACACCCTCGGCTTCAGGCTCGCTTCAGGCAATGCGCGCATAGAGCAGATAAAGATAAAGACATTTGTCAAGCCCACAAAGGGATACTCTGATTTCTTCTTCGTAAAATCCGATGTCTACAACGCAATCGTAACAGGAAAGGCGCACGCAATACTTGAGATTGAGTTTGTGGATGACGGACAGCTGAAGGAAGCCCAGACCAATGTGAACGGAAGGCTTGATGTGCTCTCGCAGAAAGCCCCCAAGTTTGGACGCGACATCTCAGAAGTGGTCAGGGACGGAAACAACTTCATCGGAATAGAACCAATGGCTGACCTCAACATAATCAGCGTTGATGTGCGGGTGGAGTGAAAATGCCTGCCCCAGCAGGAACTCCTTCGTCAGGAGGAAAGTCACTGGTTGGGTTCCTCGGATTGGTTATTATTTTGCATTTTTTTGACTGCTTCGTACGCTATGGCACACTGCCTTTCCCGATTGGAGGAAACTCAGGAAGCCCAGGGCTGTGGCTCGGGTTCGCTTTCTTTTATGGCGTTGTCTTTTTAATTGCAAACAAGCTCGAGGCATTCAAGGATGTCGGCACAAAAAGCCTGGTAATCATAGCGCTCATTGCCTATGTCTGGGGCCCTCTTTGGTCAATAGCCCCGAATTATTTCCCTGCAATAAAATACCTCGCGGCAATAATGATGATTATTGCGCCATTCTGGCTGCTCGCAGTCGTATTCGCAACACAGGCAGCTCCAACCTGGTTCTCACTCGGCTACACAATCCTCTGGTTTTTCATAGTCATGTTCATGCTTTTCCCAAACATCCAGCAATACGCACAGGAGAGCGGCTATCCAATGCCAAACAGCCTGAGCCCAAGCATGGTGTTAAGCTATTCCTGGGAAAAAGCGCAGGAAGGCTGGACAAACCTGATAAATTATGGCAAACAAACAACATCAATGTTTACAGAGGAAGCCACCCGCTCTTATAGGCTGGCAACAGGGGATTATTACACAGGCCAGGTTGACACTGCTGCAAAAAAACGCCTTGGTGTTTATCTTGAAAACTTCAGGACTTCTGAGCCAATATTTTACGACAACACCCCTGTAATGGCATATGCCACGATGAAAGCAGAAACAATTGACAAAGAGCTCAACATAAACATCCTGTGCGACGCAGACTCAAACACCACTGCAAGCGTGGTGCGTCCAAAAGAGTCATTCTCAGTCCTGACTTCAGGCCAGTATGACATCGACTGCATATGGAACAAGGGAGTACTTCCAAAAGGCAGCCACACCTTGCGGCTTAGGGCTGATTTTGAATTTGTAACAAGAGCATATCTCAAGGCATACATGATTGACATGGAAAGGCTGAAGGAGTACAGGAGGCAGAATGTTGACCCTCTTGCAAACATCCCTGACAAGAATCCCATTGCAATTTACACATCAGGTCCTGTGCGCATCGGAATGTCAATCGGCCAGCAGCCTGTTGCAATTGGAGCATCAGGAGACCCGCTGTCAAGCCTTGGGCTCACAATTGAGAATGCGTGGGAAGGCAAAGTGCTTGACCTAACAAATGTGTTCATAATAATTCCTGCAGGGCTGAAGATTGCCAATATTGAAGGAGTTGGCATAACTGAGTCAAGCTGCGATGCCATGGCTGAAGAAGAGCGCGCAACATGCGATGACACCCTTGTAAAGGTTTACGCGCTAACAACAGAAGAGCTTTCAAAGGCAATTTACAAAAACCTCACAATGAAGACATTCCGCATCCCGATTGATATTGAAAACTCTGAAAAAGTGCTTGGCAAGGCGCCTCTTGGAGTGCAGAACTTCAAGGCAAGCGTGCAATACCGCTACAGGCTTGAGCGCACAACAAGCGCAACAGTGCGGGAATCACAACCGCAGGCAACAGCATGAAAAAAATAATCACGCTGGCAATGATTCTGGTCCTGCTCGCGGGCTGCCAGTACGGGCTTTTCCAGAGCAAAAGCACAATGTCGCTGCCTGAAGTAAAAATAGGCAACCAGGGCGTTGAAATTTATTTCACCCCTTATTCCCCTCCGCCTGAAGTTTATGAGAACAGCAAGTTCACAATGCTCACAACACTCTCAAACCTCGGCGCAACAGATGTTGACGAAGGGGTTTTCTCAATCAGCTATGAGCCCCAATACCTTTACACCCCCAAGCAGCAGGGCAGGTTTATTGTCAGGGGCAAGTCAGAATTCATACCGCAGGGAATGGAGACACAGGTTAACCTGCCATTCACCACAAAGGCGCTTGGGCCGCAGCTGCAGGGCTACACGACCACAATCACATTCAATGCCTGCTATCCATATGTTACCAACGCTGCAATAATAGTGTGCATAGACACAGACCTAACAGGAAAGAAAACAGACAAGGTCTGCACGGCAAAAGCGCAGTCATTCCCGCAGGGGCAGGGCGCTCCTGTCGCTGTCGCAGCAGTTGACCAGAGGATGACGCCGCACGAAATGCCAGGCAGGGTAATACCTGAATTCACACTCACTCTCAAGAACCAGGGAAGCGGACAGATTGTATCATCCCCGCTCTACCGCGACGCGTGCTCAGGACGGTCCCTTGGAGAAGGGGGATGGAATGTTGTTTCTGTAGGCGCAGTTCTCTCTGACAGCCCAATGACCTGCGCGCCCCAGACAGTCAAGATAAAGCCGCAGGGTGAGACAAAAGTCATCTGCCAGGTGGAAGAGGGGATTGACTCAAGGCTTGGAACATACACTGCCCCGCTCGCAGTCGCGCTTGATTATGGCTACATTGCAAGCAAAACAACGCAGGTGAAACTACTGCCTGCACTTCAACAATGACCAAACATTTATATAATTCAAAATCGGGCTTGAACACAATGCGAAAGGCAATCCTGGTTTTAGGAATCATGCTCATACTATTGCTCGCAGGCTGCACGTCTGGAACAGTATCCAAGACACAGCAGACCTTTGTCCAGGAATTCAGGACAGGCTCGCAAGGGCTCGCGATGAGGTTCAGCCAGAACATGCCGCCAACAAGGCTTTTCTCAGGAGAACAGCTTGCGGTTGTCCTTGAACTTGAAAACAGGGGCACTTACACTGTTGGCGGGCCAGGAGACCGCGTTTATGTCTCAGGTTTTGACCCGTCAATAATCAGCGGAATTTCACCAGCAGGCGAACAGATACCATTGCTTGAGGGAAGGACTCAGTTCATCAGCCAGGGAGGCTTTGACACTGTCTCATTCAAGGCAATGACGCGGGTGCTGACAGACAGGTATCCGGTAAGGCTTCTCGCAACAGCGTGCTATGAATACGAGACAGTTGCCTCTGCAAATGTCTGCATTGACCCTGAGCCATATGCCGCTGCAGTAATACAAAAGGTCTGCATACCCCAGAATGTCGGGCTTGGAGGCGGACAGGGAGCGCCAATCTCGGTAAACACAATAGAGGTTGACGCAAGCCCGGGCAAGACAAGGTTCAAGATACATGTCCAGAATGTCGGAGGAGGAGAAGTCTTCAGGTCAGGCGGGTCTATGCTCAACAAATGCGCACCAGGAGGCCAGCTCGGCTTTGACGAGGTTGACTATGTTGAACTTGGGGATGTGAGCGTGAGCGGAGTTTCCATAAGGGGAAGCTGCAGGCCGCTTGACTCAGGCCACATAAGGCTGACAAACAGGCAGGGAGTTGTGTACTGCGAGTTTGACAGGCCGCGCGGAGAGGCAACATATGTGAGCCCGATAACAGTAAACCTGCGCTATGGATACAAGGACTCGCTGTTCCAGGACCTTACAATTCTGCCTGGCGTATAAGCCAGAAACAAATACGCCATAGAAATGTTTATATACCAATTATCCTCGGAAATGCCTATGCGAAAGATTATAGCGATAATTGTTCTTCTTGCAATGCTTACTGCGTGCACTGGAGGAAAAACAGGAGAGACTGTTGACCTCGGATCGCCTTTTGTTGGCGGCACAGCAGGTCTTGTTGCTGACTTCCTTGATTTCCGCAGCGCTGTGTTTGACGGCGGAAGGGACCCATTTGATGTTGTTGTCAAGATTGAAAACAAGGGAGAGGCAACTGTTGCAACAGGCAGGGTAAGGGTGAAGATTTCAGGAATCAACCCTGCAGAATTCAGCAAGCACGAGGAAGAGCTGACAAAGGCAAGCTCAGAAGAGCTCATGGGCGTTAAAAAGGACGCGCAGGGAAACATTCTCCCGGGAAGCCAGTCAACAATTGAATTCACAGGGCTCAACCACTTCTCACCAATATCAGGCTCACAGGTCACATTCCCATTGCGCGCAGACATCTGCTACACATACCTGACGCAGGCAGCCAGCAAGATTTGCATACGTTCAAACCTGCTCGCGCCAGAGGCAGGCGGAATCTGCGAAATCAACGAGGACAAAGACGCCAAGAACTCAGGGGCGCCAGTGCAGGTCGGAGCTGTAAAAGAGACAGCGCGCGGAAAGGACAAGCTCAGCTTCAGCTTTGAAATCTCCAACGCAGGAACAGGACAGATATTTGAGCAGGGCTCTGTATGCGACAGGAGCACCAGGGCAAAGGAAAACAAGGTTTATGTGAGCGTTGACACAGGAATGCCAGGGCTGGTTTGCACCCCGCTCACAACAACAGGGACAAAGGCAGCAGGATTTATGACACTCTACGAAGGAAAGAAGATTGTGACATGCACACAGACAGTAACCTCAAGGACAGACTTTGAACAGCAGATAAGCATTGATGTAACATATGACTACGAAGAATACAAGCAGACACAACTGACAGTCAAGAGCTCAGGGGAAACTCCAGTTGAGACGCCTGCAACTAGCTGATTCTAAAATAATAACTCCAAAGTGGGTGGCTACGCCACAGAGACCAACCATAAAAGTTCTTATCAGAAAATTAAATCACTTTGCTACAGCAGAAACATGCGCAAGAAGAGCTTCGAGCTGTATGTATTCATCAGAGCCTTCGACCATGCGGAATTCTATTTCTCCGCACTTGTCAATGAGCTTTACTTTTTCGCGGTTGTCAATGCCAAGGTTCCAGACTTCCTTCTGAATCTGCCTGATTACGTCAAGCCCTGACAGCCCGTACTTCAGCATTGTGTCAAGCAAAGAGTTCCTTGCCTTTACAAAATCGCCTGTGAGCGCTGTCTGGAGCAATTGCGCGATTTCCTTTGGCTGGGCCATGCTCGCGAGCGAGAAAACAAGCTCTGGAGTGATTTTGTCCTGCATTGCGGCGCAGCTCTGCATTATGTTCTCAAGACGGCGGCAGTCACCCTCAGAAACCTCGAAAAGCGCACTCTTGCCTTCCTGCGTGAGAGTAAGCCCTTCCTGCTTTGCCACTGCCTCAATTATTCCAAAGACCTCCTCCTTTGGCAGCGGCCTGAAGCGGAATACTGCGCAACGCGACTGTATCGGGTCAAGGATTTTGCTTGAATAGTTTGCAGCGAGTATGAAACGGCACGTTGAGGTGTAGTTCTCCATTGTCCTCCTCAATGCCTGCTGTGCTTCTTTTGTGAGCGCATCGCATTCGTCAAGGAAAATAATCTTGAAAGGCACATTGCCCATTGCTTTTGTCCTTGCAAAGTCCTTGACCTTTACCCTGACAACGTCAATGCCGCGCTCATCAGATGCGTTCAGCTCAAGGAAATTCTGGCGCCAGTTCTCCCCAAAAAGCTCGCGGGCAGCGACCAAAGCCAGAGTGCTCTTGCCAACACCAGGCGGTCCTGCAAAAAGCAGGTGGGGCAGGTTTTTCTGGCTGACAAATGACTGTATCTTGCTGACAACCGCTTCCTGGCCCTTTACCTCTGAGAACTTCTTTGGGCGGTATTTCTCTGTCCAGATTATAGAACTTTCTTCAGCCATGCATCCCCCTGAATAGCACGAACAGCCGCCAGTTTAAAAAGATTTAGGGAAATCAGACAATGTCTTCTTCTGACACAACCATGAAGTCGCCTGATGCTATGACCGCGCTGTACGGTATAAGCATGCGCCCTTCCTTGTCCTTTTCAAGCTCAAGCTTTTCAGTGTATGCTGTCGGGTTTGTGAGAACCAAGTGAATAAGCTCACCGGACTTGGTCTCGAAAACAATGTCGCCAACCTCACCAAACCGCTTGCCAGACTTGCTTACTACGGTTTTGCCCATCAATTGCTTTGAGAATTTCTTTTCATCAGTTGTTGCCATTAGTTACACCTTATTTACTCCTCCCGAATGAGTGTAGGTTGTATTTAAATGTTTTCTTTTGAAATCAGGGGAAAAGTTTAAATAACGACGGAGAAAGGGAACAGGACATGAACATTGATGAGCGCCTTGCACTAATAAAGCAGGTTGGGGAGGAAATCATCACAGAGAAGGAACTAAGAGAGCTTCTTGAGAAAAAGAAAAATCCCGTCGCTTATGACGGATTTGAGCCTTCTGGCCGTATTCACATAGCCCAGGGAATCCTGAGGGCGATAAATGTCAATAAGATGACAAAGGCGGGGTGCAGTTTCATAATGCTGGTGGCTGACTGGCACGCCTGGCTCAACAACAAGATGGGCGGAGACCTTGACAAGATACACACAGTCGGGCAGTATTTTGAGGAGGTCTGGAAAGCAAGCGGAATGGACCTTGACAAAGTCAAGTTCGTGAACTGCAGCAAGTTTGTAAATGACGAATCTTACTGGAAAAAAGTCGTGCAGGTAACAAGGCACGCGACAATACCAAGGATGATGCGCTGCGGACAGATAATGGGGCGCGAGGAAAAAGAGCTCCAGTACGCGTCCCAGATACTTTATCCGGCAATGCAGGCAGCTGATATCTTCCACCTTAACGTAGACATCTGCCAGCTTGGAATGGACCAGCGCAAGGTAAACATCCTTGCGCGCGAACTAGGACCCAAGCTCGGATGGAGCAAGCCTGTCGCAGTCCACCACCACATGCTTATGGGGCTTCAGCAGCCGCCAGCGGCGTCAGGGGAGGACAAGACAGAACGCACAATCTCGCTGAAAATGAGCAAAAGCAACCCTGACTCGTCTATTTTCATGACTGACTCTGCCGCAGATGTCTCGCGCAAGATTGGAAACGCGTACTGCCCTGCAAAACAGCTTGAGGAGAACCCAATAATTGAGTACTGCAAATACATTGTTTTTGAAAAACAAAAAGAACTCCTGATACAAAGGCCTGAAAAGTTTGGCGGGGATATCAACTTAAAGAGCTTTGAAGAGCTTGAAAAGGCATATGCAACAGGCAAGCTTCACCCAATGGACCTGAAAAAGGCTGTTGCAGAGGCAATCAACTCATACCTTGAGCCTGTGCGCAAGCACTTCAGCAAGGGAAAGTTAAAGCAGCTGCTTGAGCAGGTGCAAAGCTTTGACGTCACGCGGTAAAAAACGCTGATTTCGCCAATAAAAAGCTTCACCACAAAGCTTATAAACAATCTTGGGGTAAAAACGATTCCAATGACGAACAACAATACAAAAGTTGATGACGTCAGCTATTCCTACGCAACAAACGTAAACGGGCTCGAGGAAGAGAACAGGTTTTTGCGCGAAAGCGTTGACAACCTTGAGAAAGAGGTTGAAAAATTCCGCAAGGTGCCCCTGATTGCGTGCGAAATACGCGACATTCTTGAAGGCAAGGCGCTGATAAGGCTGCCGAACGGAAATGAGTTCCTTGTTGAGATTGCCACGAACTGCGAAGGGCTCCTGCCCGGCGACAGCGTGCTTGCAGAGCAGAAAAACCTCACAATACTGCGCAAGGTCGGCGCGAACAAGAAGTTTGATGTTGAAAAATTTGTAATACTTGAAAAGCCAGACATGAAGTGGAGCGAAGTCGGCGGGCTTGCAGAGCAGGTGCAGGAAATAAAGGAAGTCATAGAGCTTCCATTGAAAAAGCCTGAACTGTTCAAGCAGATCGGAATAACCCCGCCAAAAGGAATATTGCTTTTCGGACCGCCAGGAACAGGAAAGACATTGCTTGCAAAGGCAGTCGCGGCAAGCACAAACAGCACATTCATACAGGTGGTTGGGTCGGAATTAGTTCAGAAGTTCATCGGCGAAGGGGCAAAGCTTGTCAAGGAGATTTTCCAGCTGGCGCGCGAGAAGGCGCCGAGCATCATATTCATTGACGAGCTTGACGCAATCGCAGCAACAAGGATTGACATCGGCACCTCTGGAGAACGCGAAGTGCAAAGGACATTCATGCAATTACTGGCAGAGATTGACGGCTTCAAGCCATTGGGCAATGTCAAGATAATCGGCTGCACAAACAGAAGGGACATACTTGACGCCGCAATTATCCGCCCGGGAAGGCTTGACAGGAGAATTTATGTCCCAATCCCTGACGCAGACGCGCGCAAGGAAATTTTCAAGATACACATCAAGAATGTCAACACCGCAAAGATCAACATGCCTGACATCGTGGGGGCAATGGAAGGATTCTCAGGCGCAGAAATCAATGCAGTTGTCACAGAGGCAGGCTACTTTGCAATCCGAGACAGCAGGACAAAAGTAGAGGAAGCAGACTTCCTTCTGGCAATAGAGAAAATCAGGGCAGGCGGTCCTGCTGATGACAATGATTATGTCGCGATGTTTGGCTAGTTCTGCACGACAAAATCCACGCAAACACGGTTCTGCCTGACTCCAACCTGGCCGCATTCGACAACTTTGAGTATCTTGCACTTCTTTTTTGCTTTCCTGCAGGCCTGCTTTACAATTTCTGCCGCATCATCCCATTTTCCTTCTGGCTGGAAGTCATAAAAGTGCATGAAAGTGCCTTTGTTTGCAGCCTTTAATGCTGCGCCAAGGAATTCGTCTGCCTTTTGAGGCCAGGGCATCACAATCCTGTCAAACTTTACCTTGGGAATTGCTTTTTTCGCATCGCCCTTAATCAGGATGACCTTGTGTCCAAGCTTGTTCCTTGCAACGTTCTCTACGGCATACTTGTGAGCTGCAGGATTTGCCTCAATTCCATACACTTTGTAAGCCTGCGAGAGCTTTGCAATGATAAGCGGATAAGGCGCAACGCCAGAGAACATCACAAGGACTGTTTCACCTTGCTTGATTTGCTTTGCAATCCTCTCTCGCTCATTCGCAAGCCTCGGCGAGAAATAGCAGGTCTCAATGTTCATTCCTAATTCAACACCAAATTCCTTGTGGACAGTTGTCTTTCTTTTCTCGCCTGCAAGAACCTCAACAGGCTGCTTCCTGTAAACCCCTTTGTGCCCGCCTTTCTTTTTCACAGCGACCTTGATGTAAGGCAAAAGCCCAAGCAGTGTTTTTGCAATGATTTTCTTTTTCTTTTCAAGCTCGCGCGGTATTTCAAGGACTGCAATATCGCCGATGGTGTCAAAACCGCGGAGCAAATCACATTCTTTGTCTGTTAATTTTCCTTTCAATGCTTCTTTTAGCTTCATTGGAAATCACCCAGTCCTTTTTGCTGCCTTTTGCTGTGCTGTTCTTTCAATTCTTCAAGAGTATTTTCAACGCGCTCAATGCCAAAATCATGGCCTTCAACAAGGAATTTCTTTATCCCTTCCTTGTCAGGCGCCTTGAAAACGAGCTTGTAATCTCGAGTGACAGGCATTTCCTTGAACAATTTGAATATATCCTGCCAGGGAACACTGCAGTTCTCTGACCATTTTGCAGCTTCAAAGATTTTTTCAGGAGTCTTGTGCTCTTTTACAAGGGCGAGGGACTTTTTCGGGCCAAGGCCTTTTATTCCGCCAGGATGATAGTCGGTTCCGACAAGTATTGACAGCGCAATAAGCTGGTCGTGATTGATGCCAAGCTCTTTCAGCAGTTCCTTTAGGACAATCATTTCGGGCTTGACAATAACTGTTGCAAGGACTTTTGTCTTTTTTCTCCTGCCGGCAATTGACAAATTTTGTATCAGCCTGTCAGCGCCGTGCAAGAGCGCGTCATAGTCTTGGCTCACAACCGCCCATGCATCGCCGTTCTTGACAAGGAATGCTGCCTGCGCATCGCCCTCGCTCGGAGACTGAATCACAGGAACTCCCATTAAAGTAAGAAGTGTTTTCGCGTCCTCAACCATTTCCTTTGTCAGGCGGGCTGTGCGTCCGCCATATTTCTGCATTGCCTCAACATCCTTTTCCTTAACTGCCTCCTCAAACTTTTTCTGCGCTTCCATCTTTATTTCAGCGCGCTTTTCCAACTCTCGGTGCTTGAGCTCAGGAACCTTGCCGTCAAAAACAAACACAGGCTTCAGCCCCTGCTTGAGAAAGCTTGAAGTCCTTGAGAACAAGCCAATCAGGTGCGATGTTACATTACCCTTGCTGTCTGTCAAAGGCCTTCCGTCAGGTGTGCGGATAGTTGTCAGGAACTGGTAAAGTATGTTGTAGCCGTCAACGGCAAGAACTTTTCCTGCTAATTCCTCAAATGTAATCGGCTTTTTCGCAACAATTTCCTTGAGATTTACTCCCATTGCTTACACCTGCTTGACAGTGAGCCCCTTTAGCTCTTTCATCAGGTCCTGGGCTGGCTTTGTCAGAATTCCAGGCGCAAGGAAAAGCACAGGCAGTTTTTTCAGCTGGCCCTGCACAAATGCGTGGCTAAGGTCAGCCTCGCCAACTTTTGCCTTGTTCTTGGCCTTGCAGTAATAATGCAGCTGGCCAACAGGAGAGGCAAGCTGGAGAACAAAGTCATACTCGCTTTTCTTCTTAAGTGCAATCTGTTCAAGGATTGTGATGTTGTTTGAGGCAAAGAATGCCATCAGCTTCTGCAGGAAAGGGTCATCTCCTGTCAATGCCTGGCTCGCTGCCTCTGCTGGTGCAATTGGCTTTTGCTCATCTGAAGGCGCTTCAATTGCTGCGGGCTTTAGTGCAGGCTCTTCCCTTACAGAAGCAGAAACAACAGGAGCTGAAGCAACAGACGCTTTGGCAGCCACAGGCGCTACAACCTGCGCAGCAACTGGCGCTTTCTGAGTGGCAACAGGAGCCTGCGCTGCCTGCAATTGTGTCTGAGGCTCAATCGCAACCTTTGGCTTTCTTGCCCTTGGCTTTCTTGCCTTTGGAGCTTTTGGCTGTTCTGCAGGCTGAAGCATTTGTTTTATCTTCTCTGCTGCCTCCTCATCTGTGAGCGTGTAAAACTTCCAGAACATTGACTTGTTGCCATCAACTGTGACATCCAATGGCTTTGCAAAATCCTTCACGTTCCTCAAAGAAACCCTGGTCAATGGGTCTTGTGAAGTGTCGCTAAGCACCCCTTGCTCCTTAAGCAATACAACTGTCCTCCTGTCTTTCTCATTAAGGTTCTGGACATAGTCAAGCAGGTGCTCTGGATGGTCTGGGTGATAGTAAATCGGCGAACTGCCAACTTTCAGGGAAGAGACTTTCAGAAGGCCTTTCTCAGTCATCTCAGAAAGCATTGCGCTTGAGAGCATTGAATTTGTCATCAGCTCTTTTGCGACAGCAGTGGGCTGGACTGGCTTCTGCTCTGCCATTGCGCGAATCTTGTCGCGATAATCCAAAGCGGCCATATCAAAAACCAATTAGAACGTGGTATAAATAGATTATGCAAGTTCAGGGCTTTGTCCAGTGGACTACCCAGTAGCTCACATCGCCTTCATCATCAACAACGCAGACAAGCAGATTCTTCTTTGTGCTGTGCGCAACCCTGTTCTTTGCAGCGAATTCCTGCCAGCTAAGGCGCTCGTGCTCGCTCACAGGGTATGCAATCCACTTTGCGTGGCCTTCACCAGGCTTGATGCCCCTGTCGTAAACCCTGAAATCAGCGCCAAATTTTAGGGCGGTCTTTACAATGTATCCCCTGTCGCGCAAGTCCTTGAAGGTTGAATACCTCACCCAGAAGTTCCTGTCTTTCCTGCGCACCTTTGCGACAAGCTTGTCAAGCTTCACCTGCTTGTTCCTGCCATCATAAACCTGCAAACGCTTCTTGGCAGTAAGATAAACAGCCTCAATGGGAGAGAGCTGGACTCTTCCGTCATCAAGCAAGCCGCCAAACTGGCTCCTGCTGAACAGCTCCCTTGCCTCATCATTATTCTCTGTCCTTACAACATCGCCCTCAAGCAATGCTTTTACTGTTGCTGCCATAAAACAAACCATCGACGGGCAGTTTAAAAAGGTTATCATTAGAAATAACAAACTCTGAGAAATAATAGGACTTTTCTCAGGATTACCCAAAACGTTATAAATTTGATTCAAAGCTGAAGTGCATATGAGAAGGATCTTGGAAATTAACGATGTTGACATCGGATTAAAGACAGAGCTTGATGTTAAATATAAACCCAGAACTGCTTCTCGAGCGATACTGAGGAAAGAAAATCTTATCGCTTTATTGAAAGTCTCTAAACAGAATTATTATAAGCTTCCGGGCGGCGGTCTTGACGAAGGCGAGACTATTGAAGAAGCTCTGAAAAGAGAAATTCTTGAAGAGACTGGCTGCACATTTCGTATTCTTGGTGAAGTGGGCGAGATACTTGAGCACAGAAGCCAATGGGAAGTGGTGCAGACATCTCATTGTTTTATGGCTGAAGTTGAAAAAGAAGGCAAACCTCAGTTTACACCAGACGAGATACAGGATGGTTTTCAGCTAGTGTGGGTTACCTTGGATGAAGCCATTAATCTAGTAAAGAACAGTAAACCAGATACTTACGATGGTAAATTCATTGTTAAAAGAGATCTTGAGTTTCTTAAACAAGCACAACAATATTTCAAATAAGTATCGCCTTCTTTTGCAGGCGCTTAGTGTGATTTATTCACAAATATTTAAAAAGCACATGACTAATGGCTTTTGTTATGGAAATAACAATTTTGGGAACAGCAGGCTCAATGCCGACCAAGGAGAGAAATGTCCTTTCAGTGTTTTTGAAGTACAAGGCAGAGGGATTGCTGTTTGACTGCGGAGAAGGCACGCAAAGGCAGATGAAAATAGCAGGAATACCACTGTCAAAGGTCACGCGCATATTCATCACGCACTGGCACGGAGACCATGTCATCGGACTGCCTGGTTTGCTTTTCAGCCTTGGGCTCACAATTTACAATTATTCAGGAACCATGGAAATTTACGGTCCTACCGGAACAAAAGAACGCCTTGGGCACATCTTCAGCGCGTATGAGTATGCAAAAAACATTGACATCCGCGTGCATGAGGTCAAGTCAGGAACAATCCTTGAAACAGAAGACTTCCGCGTAGAGTGCGCGCCATTAAAGCACAGCGTTCCAACAGTTGGATATGCATTTATCGAGAATGATACGCGCAAAATGGATGTCAAGCTCCTAAAGAAACACGGCGTTCCTCTTGGACCGCTGGTTGGAAAACTGCAGGACGGCGATGTTGTGACTGTAAACGGAAAGAAGATTACTCCGGATATGGTCAGCGAGGTAGTTCCTGGAAAGAAAGTGGCTTACATAACAGATTCAGTAATGTGCTCAGGGGCGCAAAAGCTCGCTGAAAACGCTGACATTGTTATGTGCGAATCAACTTACACAAGCGAGCGCACAGAAGAAGCACACCAGTACGCGCACATGACTGCAAAAGAAGCAGCACAGCTCGCATCGCAGGCAAACGCAAAAAAGCTCATACTAATCCACTTCTCAGCAAGGTACAAGGACACCACAGAACTCGAACAGGACGCAAGGGACATCTTTGACAACACACAGGCAGCAAAAGACCTGATGAAGATAAAGCTGTGAAAAACCGAAAAACATAAGAACAACACCCTATTTCTGTTCACTATGAGCTTTAACCAATAGTCACATTGGCTCTGGGTTTTTCTATTTACATCGCTAGTCTTTCAGTGATACCTGTCTGGGAGTACTAAAAGTTTAACAGCACACAAGAGCGAGGCACACACAAAATGACCAACATAATCCAAGTAAAGGACCTGAAGAAGCAGTTCAAGACAGTCAAACGAGGCCAAGGGCTTGTCGCGGCTTTCAAGAGCTTCCTGAAGCCCAAAATAGAGTACAAGCAGGCCCTGAAAGGAATCAGCTTTGACATCAAGGAAGGTGAAATAGTCGGACTCATAGGCCCCAACGGCGCAGGAAAGAGCACGGCGCTCAAGATACTCTGCGGGCTCCTCTGGCCTGACAGCGGAGACGCCAGCGTAATGGGAATGCAGCCCTGGAAAGACAGGGTAAAGTACGTTAAGAACATCGGCGCTGTCTTCGGGCAGAAATCAAGCCTGTTCTGGGACCTTCCGCCTGTTGACACATTTTACCTGCACAGGGACCTTTATGATGTTCCACCAAAGGAATTTGAAAAAAGGATGCACAAGCTAACCAAACTGCTCGAGGCAGAACAAATAGCAAAGACACCTGTGAGGGACTTAAGCCTTGGAGAACGAATGAGATGCGAAATAATCCAGGCACTGCTCCACAACCCGCGCCTTGTATTCCTTGACGAGCCATCAATCGGGCTTGACATCATCGCAAAGGAAAAGCTCAGGGACTTCATCCTAAGCCTGAACAGGGAACAAAAGACAACATTCATCATAACAACCCATGACATGCAGGACATTGAGCGCCTGTGTGACAGGGTCATAATAATCAACCACGGCAAAATCATTTATGACGGCCCTCTGGAGGAAATCAGGAAGAAATACCTCACAGACAAGCACATAGAGGTAAAGCTCGCGGAAAAGGCAAAGCAGTTCAAGTTTAAGGGCTGCAAAGTGATAGAGCAGCAAGATTATGACCTAATGCTTGAGCTGAACACGCGCAAGGCAAAAATCCAGGACCTTATCAACTACCTGCTGAAAAACTTTGACGTGGCAGACATAACAGTGTCAGACCCGCCAATTGAGGAAATAATCACCAAGATTTACAAAACATGAACATACACCACCACATCGGACTGGCGAATGTCGGGATAAAGGTAGCAACGCGCTACCGCTGGGAAGCAATAGCGTCTGTAATCACAACTCCAATCTCGCTGGTCATCTATTACTTTTTGTGGAAATCTGTTTTCGCTTACACAGGCGCTCCTGTGATTCGCGGATTCACTTTTCCTGAAATGGTAAGCTATTATGTGCTCTCAATGATAGTCGGCTTTGTAACCTGGTCAGAGGTTGACAAGTGGATGGAAAGCGACCTGATTAATGGCTGGATGGCAAAGGGAATGCTGAAACCAGTAGGGCTCACTCCCTGGTATTTAAGCTTTGAAATGGGGATAAACGCTTACAACATTGTGAGCCAGATGATTCCTGTGTTCCTGATCGGGCTTTTGTTCTTCGGACTGCCAATGGCCCCGATAGCAAACCTTACGGCATTTGTAGCTTCACTTGTGCTGGCTTTCCTGATTTACTTCGGAATGGCATACCTGCTTGGTCTTGGCGCGTTCTGGATGAGGCGCATCACAGGATTAAGGCGCGTCAGAAGGACACTAATCGCATTCCTTGGAGGAAGCTTTATTCCCCTTGCGTTTTTCCCCGCCGGAGTGCAGGCAGTTTCGAAATTTTTGCCGTTTGAATACGCAAGGTCAGTGCCAATCCTGATTTACCTGCAAAGGGCGCCTCTTGTGCAGTCATTGCTCATTCAGCTTGCCTGGGTTGTGGTGCTTTACACAATCATACACTTTGTCACAAAGCTGGCAGTAAGGCGTTTTGTGAGCGTGGGACTATGAAATACTTTACACTCGCAGCAAAAACAGCGCAGATTTACCTGAACAAGGAGCTCGCTTACAAGGCAAACTTCATAATCATGATGCTGGGAATGGTGGCAAATGACCTTATCGGGCCAATGCTCGCGCTTATAATTTACGGCACAACAGTCGGCATTCCAGGCTGGAGTTTTGACCAGTTTTTGCTGTTCCAGGGGACGCTCATCTTTGTTTACGGCGTTGGAAGGGCTTTAACAGGTGATTTTTTCTGGAAGGCATTTGAAGCAATCAACCGCGGGGAGTTTGACAAGTATTTGCTCAAGCCGTACAATTCCTGGCTCTACCTGATGGCAATGGGCATTGATTGGAATGGCTTTTTTGAGGCAATTCTTGGAGTAGCAATAATAATCTACACAATGACAAAGCTGCACATAAGCGCGCTAAGCCTTGGATTTGCAATGTATTTGGTGCTGATGGGCGCAGGAGTGCTTTTCCAGTTCGCAGTCATAACATTAATCACTGCAGGAAGCTTCATCGCAGTCAAGAATGAGTCTCTTGTCATACTTTACATGAAGCTGGCTGACTTTGCGAGGTATCCTTTGACAGTTTACGGAGTTGGACTGCAGTTTGCGCTCACATTCCTGTTCCCTGTAGCTGTAAGCTCGTTTTATCCTGTTGAGGCATTGCTGCACGGAATGACGCCGCTTGGCATGGCAGGAGTCATTATGCCTGTTGTTGTGCTGTTTGTCCTTGCTTTGTGGGCCTGGCACAGCACAATCAGAAAATACACCAGCGCAGGCGGATAATTGCAAATTATATAATAACTTTTAAATAGCCTGAGCGCTTTATCGTTGTTGAAATGCGGATATCTCTCAGGAAGCCCAAAGAGGACAATTTTCCACAGCCCCCTGTTTCTGAAGAGCCTGTTGAAACTGACCAAAACGTTGCGTAATATTATCGCAACGCCAAAAGGACTGCCTTGTTGCGGTTTGTTTCTGTGCCGCTTTGGTCCTTGAATGTGATGTCCATTTCAAGCTTTGAGTCCTTTATCTGCCAGTTCATTGAGCCAGTGCCTGCTTCAGGAGGCAGGTCAATTTCTGTCATTGTGTTTCCTGTAACTTTCCAGCAGCCGCCAGGGACAATTGTGATGTATTCTGCCCCGCTTTCCTGCTTCACATCAGGGCACCATGCGCTGTCAACCCCGCCGAGAATTTCCATTATAATCGGCTCAGGGGGTATTTCTGTTGCAGTGCCGTCATCAAGGACTATTCCTGGAACCCATTGGTTTGACTCCCAGACATACTGTTCTTCAAGAGACCAGTTGCTTATCAGCGCCGTAGCACCTGTTACAATTGGAACCGGAGCTGGCTGCGCTGCCGGCTGTTGCTCAGGTGCGACAGGCTGTGCCTCTTGCGCCACAGGCTCTACTGGTGCTGTCGGCTCTGCCGGCGGCTGTTCTACTGGTACAGCCACAGGTTCTGTTGCCTCCTGCTTTGAACAGCCTATGGAAAAAACAAGCAAAAGTATGCAAATAAAAGTGAGGAAAGTTTTCATTTGATTCACGCAGGCAGCGCCAACTGATGCTGGCTGGCCTGCATTCAACTGCGGTCTCATGCAGGCTTTGCCGCCAGTTTTATATCGCTTGCCTTGACTGTTTTTCTTCCTGCATGCATTGCAAGCTTGACTGCGCTCTGGGCCATTTTCTCGGCATATTCCTCGAGAACCTCCTTAAGAGCCGCCTTTGCCTTGTCTGAAACTCGCTCTGCGCCTGCAGTCTTGATTATTTTCTCCATTGCAGCCAGAGGAATGAGTCTTTTTGATGTTTGCGCCATAAAATCACCCCATTTTTGCAAATGAAGGGAAATTATATATAAACATTGTGCCAAACGAGAATAGTATGGGCGCAAAAACAAAAGGAACAGGCGCAGAAAGGGAATTGGTGCACTTGTTCTGGGCAAAAGAATGGGCTGCGTCAAGAGTTGCCGGCTCAGGAAGCATAAAATACCCTGTCCCTGACATTCTCGCCTCAAAAAACAAAAGGATGCTCGCGATAGAATGCAAGACCACAAAAAGTGACAGCCAGTATTTGACAAAAGAGGAAGTTGACGACCTGAAAGAGTATGCCAAAATAACAGGCGCAGAGCCATACATCGCTGTCCGTTTTGCGCGCGAAGAATGGAGATTCCTGCATCCTGACGAGCTTGACGTCACAGTCTCCCAGTTCGTGGTGAGCAAGAAGCTTGCACTGGAAAGCGGAAGGCTGCTTGACGCATTGCTCAGCGCAGCGAAAGGTATATAAACAGCAGGCAAACGTTTTTGAATGAAGATGAAAGCATCTGACAAGCTTCTCCAGGACGTCATTGCAGAAGTCGCAGGACCTGATGTATGGCCATTAGTCAGGTCGCTGAAGAACAAGAAGAACATTTCTGAATTCAAGCTGGCTGACTCGATAAAGAAGGAAATAAACCTCACAAGAAACATGCTTTACAGGCTTTATGACCACCACCTTGTCACATTCATACGCAAGAAGGACAAGAAAAAGGGCTGGTACATCTATTACTGGACTTTCAACCCCAAGAGGATAAAGGAGATTGCGAGGAACCTGAAAAAGACAAAAGCAGAAAGGCTGAAAGAGCGCCTTCACCGCGAGAAATCAACCAATTTCTTCGCCTGCGCAAACAAGTGCATACGCCTTGACTTTGACCAGGCAACAGAATTCGAGTACAAGTGCCCTGAATGCGGCGAAATCCTCCAGCAGGAAGACAACCTGCCAAGGATAAAAGAGCTTGAAAAGGAGCTCCAAAAATTAGAGAAGGAATTAAAGGTAAAGAATTAAAGCATCCACGGAAACGCTTTCTGAACTTTTGCCAAAAATTCGTTGTGTTCGTAAATGCCGTGCTCTGAAATAATGCCTGTCAAAAACTCCTGCGGAACGTGCTCATCAGTCTGGCCTGGCTTCCAGTTCGGCGAGGTGTGCCAGGATGTTGCCAGTGCATAAACAGGCATTCCGCGGGCTCTTGCAAGCTCTGCGAGAATCCTTCCGCCGCGTTCCACAAACACTCCCTTTGATGTTATTGCGCTTGGCTCAAGAAGCACAAGGTCTGCGTTTTCCAAAGCAGTGTAAGATGTAAGCGGATGGTGGACCGCCATGTCTGTTTCCGGAAGAAGCTTTATTGCCTCATTGTCAGCATTTGTGAAGCGGACTTCCTTTGCATCCCTCAAAAGCCGCGCGCTGAATGTGCTCAGCGGGTGGACAACAACCGTCTTGCTGGCCATGCGCTCCTTTGCAAAGTCTGACATCTGGCTTGTGCATTGGTCAATCACATTTTTTGCTTGGTTTGCCCTCGAGAGAAGCTCTTCTTTCAGGTTTTTCCCGCTGGCAGGATGCGTGATAAAATAAAGCGCATTTGAACTGATAGCATCAAGCTTTTTGCCTGCGACAAGCTTTGAGAACTTTGCAACTGCGCTTTCAGGCGCGTGCTTGTGCAGCAGCTCTGAAAAAGCGCCCAGATATGCGTGTGCGAGGCTCGATACAGGGTTGCGAGCCATGAAAATCCTCAGCGCTTCCTGCGCATTGATTTCTCTATGGTTTGCTCCTCAACAAGAATCTTGTGCGCAATGTTGTCAATGTGCTCCTCAATCCTTGCGACACGGCGCTCCATCAGGATAAGCACACGGATGCAGTACACAATTGCCGCAAGCGTTCCCACAATAACAGCAAGGGTAATCCTCAAGACCATATCATCGACAGCCATAATCATCCACCTCGTTTATTGATAATAATAAAGAAAACTGACTTAAAAGAGTATAAAAAGGTTTGGGTTCGAGAAGGAAATCACTCAGACTTCTTGCCTGGCTTTGGCAGGTATTTATCAGGAACCCTGTAGTATTGGACTGCACATTGATAAGAAGTTACGAAACTACGGTCCGGATCACCTTGAACATAAGCATTGGCTGAACTGGGTCTTTGGGTATTTATTTCTTCAATGAATAAAGAGTCAATAACCTCTTGCATGCTTACTGTACCAGTACGTGTAATGGCAGGAATATTTGTAATGATTTTTGGCCAGCTAATTGGCTTGGCATGTCTTTTGTTAGCCTCGGCAGAATCAACAAGATGGACAAGATTTTTTGGCTTCATAAAAATCACTTCACGGCTTTGCCGTTGTCCCAGAGTGTGTTGAAGATGTTCTCAAAGGATTTGGCAAAGAATTCTGTGTTAACCCAGACGCCGAAGTCATAGCTTGGGTGGGTTGTTGCGTCGTCAAGGACCATCACTGTGGCGCTCTTAGCGTCAATAACAACAAACCTTGCCTTAACCTCATCAATGTGCCTGATTTGTGCGTGCGCAGACAAAGCCTTTGCAGCTGCCTGTGAAACCTTGGTAATTGGTGCCGCAATGCGTATTCTTACGCCGCGCTCCTTTGCCTTCGAAAGAACATTACCCAATGACTCGAGCTTCCTAACCATGCCCTGTTCGGTTGTAATTATTGACACTGACTTCTCAGCGCCCTTAATCATGGCTGCAAGGTGGCTGTTAAGGTTTGAGCGGCCCTTTACTGCGCCAGTCAAATCAGCCGGATCGACGAGCTCAACGCCCTGCTTGTGCAAAGTGTTCAAGTCGCCAAGGACTTCGCTTCCTTTCAAACTTTCAATCAACTGAACCTGCTTGCCTGCTTCCTCAGAAACATTTTTCTTGACCCTTTCAAGGACTTCAGCAGGAGGAATCGCAATATACTTGATTGGCTTGCCGAGCTTCATCACAACAAATCCCTTCCTCTCAAGGCTCTCCAAAACGTCATAAGAACGCGATCTTGGCACGTTTGCAATGTCAGAAAGTTCTCCTGCGGTTGCAACACCACGGGAAAGAAGTGCGGTCCACAATTTTGCTTCGTAACTGTTCAGTCCGAAATCCTTGAGTTTATTCAAAAAATCCCTTTGAACTATCATTTTTGAGAGCCCCCTTCATCGAGTGTTTGTGGTTCCATTCTTTGATTTGTTACTCCTGAGTAGGAGTGTGCGCTATATAAAGCTTTTGATTTTTTAGTATCGAGGAGTAGCAACAATTAAGACGGCGAAGGGTGACCCCGCCAGTTCCTTTGGAAAGCATCATTTTTATCGTCGAACGTGTGTTTTATTTGTTTATAATAGGTATATTGTAGTAGTTATTTTTAAATATATGTTTTTGAGTTGTTTTTAAACACATTATTATTTATTATATAGAAAGATATTAATTAATATATAAAACCTCGCTTCATGAACAAATACTACATAATATACATATTTTACTATACAATACATACATACAACACAACCAATACTTCCATTTCTCCATAAGAAACGATGGGGTGTGATATGCAGTCTGCTCAAAAGAAAAGTATAAATACCTGCGTTTCACTTGGAACTTTGAGATGCAGGAAAAGGGGTTGGTAGATTTTTTTGAGAAGTACTTGGACAGAAAATCAATGTTCAAGAACAAGGCAGTTCTTCAGTCAAATTTCAATCCTGACACAATACCACACAGGGAAGCACAGATTAACGGCCTGGCTACAATCCTGGCTCCGAGCCTGCGCGGTGAAAAGCCATCCAATATTTTCATTTACGGCAAGACAGGAACAGGAAAAACGCTTGTTGCACAGCACACTGTTGAAAACCTGGCAAAAGTTGCCTCAGGCAGGGAAGTCCCAATAGTGCCTGTTTACATAAACTGCAAGATGAAAAAAGTTGCAGACACCCAGTACAGGCTCATAGCCCACATCACAAGGGAAAAATTCAATGCAAACCTGCCGATAACCGGGCTTCCAACAGAGGAAATTTACGCGGCCTTCCTAAGGGCTGTTGATACAAAGAGGCAAATCATCCTCCTTGTCCTTGACGAAATTGACCAGCTGATGGACAAAGAGGGCGACGACATGCTTTACAACCTTACAAGAATCAACACAGAGCTGAAAAAAGCCCAGATTTCAATCATCGGTATTTCAAACAATGCCAACTTCATAAACGTGCTTGACCCAAGAGTCAAGAGCTCATTGTCACAGGAAGAGCTTTTCTTCCCGCCATACAACGCCCTGCAGCTGCAGGACATACTGAAGCAGCGCTCAGAAGAGGCATTTGTCCACGGAGCGATAACTCCGGGGCTGATAGAAAAATGCGCGGCATTCGCAGCACGAGACCACGGCGACGCAAGGCGCGCAATAGAGCTTCTCAGGGTTGCGGCAGAGCTCTCTGAACGCGCAGGCTTGTCAAAAGTCACAACAGAGCACCTTGACCACGCAGAACACAAGATAGAAACCGACAGGATTTTTGAGATTATCAAGACCCAGCCCCAGCAATACCAGGCTGCACTCTACTCAATTTACTCAATTTGCTCAAAGAAAAAAGAACAGGTCTTCACCGGGGAGGTGTATGACCTTTACCAGTCGCTCTGCAGCAGGGTCGGCCTAAGGCCGCTTACCCAACGCAGAATCTCGGACATCATCGGCGAGCTTGACATGCTTGGCATCATAAACGCCAAGGTCATCTCAAAGGGACGCTATGGGAGGACAAGGGAAATCTCGGTTTCAACAAATGACGAGCTAACCCCCCAAATCCTTCAGACTCTCGCCGAAGAGTTCGCGCTGACATCCCCAAATGAATCCTGACACAGACACACAAAAAAAGGAAATTGTAAAATACCTCCTAAGCCAGCAAGTGCTCGTCAAGCCAGAGCTTCTAGCATCCTTGTCACAGCCTGAATTTGTAGAGGTTATGCACCAGCAGGTTTTGCAGGGAGTGCCGGCAAGCCTGATACTGCAAAAAATGTCAGGCCAGGAAGTCTCAATGACTGCCTCAGGAACGCAGCTTCAGACAATCGCCCAGCCCCAGACAGCGTCGCCAGAGTCATATCTTTCAAGGGTAAAGGTTGTATTTCAGTACCAGGAAAAGCCGCAAAAGCTCTCCCCCCAGCACTTTGTCAGCTACTTTAATGCACGATACAAGGCAATAGAAAAAATGCTCCACCAACGGTCAGAGCTCCAAAACCTGACATCAATAGGAAGGCTGAACAACAAAAAAGACAGGGAAACAGTGTCAATAATAGGAATTGTGGCTGACAAGCAGACAACAAAGAAAGAAAACCTGGTGCTTTTGCTCGAAGACCCAAGCGGAAGGATAAAAGTGATTGTGAGCAAAAACAAGCAAGACACATATGAAGCCGCCAAAGACATAGTGCCTGACGAAGTTATAGGCATAGTGGGCTCAACAGGAAACAATGTTGTCTTCGCGAACAATGTTGTCATCCCAGACATACCGCTCACAGGCGAACTGAAGAAGTCTCCTGACGAGGCATACGTGGCAGTGCTTTCCTGCATCCACGTCGGCTCAACACTGTTCCTGAAAGAATCATTTGACAAGTTCATCAGGTGGCTCAGGGGAGAAACAGGAACTGAAGAGCAAAAGGCAATCGCAAGCAAAGTCGGATACGTAATAATCGCAGGAGACCTTGTTGACGGCATTGGAATCTACCAAAACCAGGAAAAAGAGCTTGAAATCCTTGACATCTACGAGCAGTACAAGGAAGCAGCAAAGCTCCTGAAGCAGATTCCGGCGCACATCCCAATAATAATCTGCCCGGGAAACCACGACGCAGGCAGAATCTCAGAGCCTCAGCCTCCACTTTCAAGGAATTATGCAAAAGCGCTTTATGAACTGCCAAATGCAATAATGCTCGGAAACCCATGCATAATAAACATCCACGGCTCGCAGATATTTCCCGGATTTGATGTCCTTATCTATCACGGCTACAGCTTTGACGACTATGGCGAGATAGTGCCCAGCATAAAGAACTCTGCAAAGAACATTTCTGACAGGACACCCGCGATAATGAAGTTTTTGCTGCAAAGAAGGCACCTCGCTCCGACACATTCATCAACACTTTACTTCCCAGACCCTGAAAAAGACCCGCTTGTGCTGGAAAAAGTGCCTGACATTTTCATCGGAGGCCACATCCACAAGAGCAATGCGGCAAGCTACCGCGGAGTCAGCATTATCTCGTGCAGCTGCTTCCAGGCAAAAACGCCATTCCAGGAAAAAATGGGGCACGAGCCAGACCCAGGAAGAGTTCCTATAATCAACCTTCAGACAAGGGCAGTAAAGATGATGAGGTTCTAAAAAATGACAGAAGTCAAGGTGCAATGCAGCCCTGCAATGATGAAGTACTTTGAAGGCATACAAAAAGAGGTTGACGCAGCGCACAAGCTCGCATCAAAGGCAAGGGCAAAAGGCTATGACCCTGACACAACAGTGGAAATCAAGCTCGCTGCAAACATGGCAGAGCGAGTCGTCGGGTTAATCAGCGTCATAGCGCCGCAAATTGCAAACTCAGGAGTTGTTGAAAGGATTATCGAGCTGGAAAAACAATACGGCTCCCTTGACTGGAGAGTAGGGCTTTCCATAGCAGGAGAGATTGCCCAGCAAAAATTCTGCAAGTTCAAGGACCAGAAAGAGGCAATTGACGTCGGAATCAGGACAGGATTTGCATACGTCACTGTCGGAGTTGTCTCATCGCCTCTTGACGGGCTTGTGGGCATTGACATAAAGAAAAGAATGGACGGCAGGGGCGAGTATTTCTGCGTCAATATGGCAGGACCGATAAGAAACGCAGGAGGAACAGCAGCAACAGTGTGCCTTGTAATCGCAGACTATGTCAGGAACATGTTCCATTATGATGTCTATGACGCGCAGGAGCTTGAAATCAAGCGCACTTACACGGAAATGACAGACTACCGCGAGCGCGTGGCGCCAAGGCAGTACTTTCCGGCATATGAGGAAATAGATTTTCTGATGAAACACATGCCGATTGAGGTTGGCGGCGAGCCTTCTGAAAAATTCGAAGTCTCCAATTACAAGGACCTGCCAAGGATTCCGACAAACCTCATCAGAAGTGGATTCTGCCTTATGATGACAGAATGCATCCCGCTCAAGGCGCCAAAAATCTGGGGAAAGCTCAATGTCTGGGGAAAGGACTTCAACATAGAGCACTGGAACTTCCTTGAGGAATACCTGAAAATCCAGAAAGCTGTGAAAGCAAAAGGGGCTGTCAAGAAGGAAAGCTCAAGCAAGCTCTCCCCTGACTTCAGCTACATCGCAGACCTTGTCGCAGGCAGGCCTGTCTTTGCACACCCGCTCAGGGCAGGCGGATTCAGGCTGAGATACGGCAGGAGCAGGATGTCAGGATACTCAACAGACTGCGTGCATCCTGCAACAATGCTGATAACAACAAACTATCTCGCAACAGGAACACAGCTGAAGACAGAAAGGCCAAAGAAAGGGACAGCAATCACAGCCTGCGACACAATTGACGGCCCAATAGTCAAGCTCACAGACGGCTCTGTCGTGCAGGTGCAGAGCATGAACGCTTACAAGGCAGTGCAGGGCAAAATTGTTGAAATACTTTTCCTTGGCGACATCCTTGTTAATTACGGAGACTTCCTCAACCGCAACCATATGCTCATCCCGCCAGGCTACTGCCCTGAATGGTGGATGCGCGAGCTTGAAAAAGCAGCAACAGCAAAGCACAATGAGGTTTCTGCTGAAAAAATCGCTGCAGAAGCAGGAGTTCCGGCTGAATTAATGCAGGCAGTAATCAATGACCCGCTTCTCACAACCCCGCCAGCGCATGATGCTGTAAAGCTCAGCACAGTATTCGGAATCCCGCTCCATTCGGCATACACTTATTACTGGAGCACAATCAATCCAGAACAGCTGAGGGCAATTGTCCAGTGGATGGACAAAAAAACAGTCCACATGCGGGAAGATGGAAAGACAGTTGCAAAGCTCGTCCTTCCAAAACAGGATGAGCCAAAAAGGGCGCTCGAGCTCGCAGGAGTGCCCCACCAGGTTGTGCTTAACGAAAACATTGTCATCGAATCAGACCACGCGCAGGCAATCCTCGCAACATTCGGCTGGCCAACGAAAAACACGGCAACACTGCTGGACATAATTGACAGGCATCCTGACAAAAACGCGCTTGAGCTGGTAAACCTTTTCTCACCAGTCCCGATACGCGACAAGGCAGGCACTTTCATCGGCGCGAGGATGGGCAGGCCTGAAAAAGCAAAGATGAGAAAGCTCACAGGCTCTCCGCACTGCCTTTTCCCTGTGGGGGATGAAGGGGGCAAATTCAGAAGCTTCCAGAGCGCAGTGGAAAAAGGGGTCATAACAGCAGAATTCCCAAGATATGAGTGTGAAGGGTGCAACAGGACAACAGTTTTGCCTGTCTGCGAGAACTGTGACAAGCCGGCGAAAAGGACCTGGCTTTGCAAGGGCTGCAATGCCTGGATTCACGAGGCAATATGCCCCAAGCACGGCGAAACAACGCCGTTTCATGAGATTGCAATTGACGCAAAGCAGTATTTCAGCAAGGCAGCGGAAAAAGTGGGAATGAGGACGCATCCCGAACTGATAAAAGGCGTAAAGGGAACAAGCAACAGGGAGCATATCCCAGAGCACCTTGCAAAGGGAATGCTCAGGTCAAAGCATGAAGTCGCTGTCAACAAGGACGGCACAATACGCTATGACATGACCCAGCTTCCTGTGACACATTTCAAGCCAAAAGAAATCGGCACCGGCATTGACCGGCTCAAAGAGCTCGGCTATGACAAGGATATCAAGGGAAAGCCGCTTGAGAATGCGGAACAGGTGCTTGAGCTGAAGCCGCAGGACATAATTTTGCCTGACTGCGATGTCTCGCCTGACGAAGGAGCCAGCGCGGTGCTGATGCGGGTTGCCAATTTTATCGACGATGAACTCACAAACCTTTACGGAGTCCAGCCGTTTTACAACTTCCAGAAGCCAGAAGACCTTGTCGGCCACCTCGCTGTCGGGCTGGCGCCGCACACATCAGCAGGAATGGTGTGCAGGATTATCGGATTCAGCAAGACGCAGGGGTTTTTCGCCCACCCATACCTTCACGCAGCCACAAGAAGGGACTGTGACGGAGATGAAGCCTGCGTCATACTGCTTATGGACGCATTCCTGAACTTTTCCAAAAAGTATTTGCCAAGCTCAAGAGGCTCAACAATGGACGCGCCGCTTGTTTTGACTTCCATACTTGCGCCGGCAGAAGTTGACGACATGGTTTTTGACATAGACATTGTCTGGCAGTATCCTCTTGAGCTGTACGAAATGGCAATGCAGTACAAGATGCCATGGGAAATCAAGCTCAAGCAAATCAAAGGCGTGCTCAACAAGCCAGAGCAGTATGAGGGATTTGGCTTCACCCATGACTTCACAGACATGAACGAAACAGTCAGGTGCTCTGCATACAAGACTTTGCCGTCAATGGAAGAAAAGCTCAGAGGGCAGATGGAGCTTGCGGAAAAGCTGAGGGCTGTTGATATGTCTGACGTCGCAAGGCTCGTGATTGAAAAGCACTTTTTGAAAGACACAAAAGGAAACCTTCGCAAGTTCGGGATGCAGGAATTCAGGTGTGTCGCCTGCAATGAGAAATTTAGGAGGCCTCCGCTTGTCGGCAAATGCACTGCCTGCGGCGGAAGAATTCTGTTCACGATTTCAGAAGGCTCTGTCATAAAGTATTTACAGCCAACAATCTCGCTTGCTAAGAAATACAATGTTTCAGCTTATTTGCAGCAGGCAATTGAGCTCCTGCAGTTCAGGGTTGAAGGCGTGTTCGGAAAGGAAAAAGACAAACAAATGGGTCTTGGAGCGTGGTTTGGATAGAATTATTCGTGGCTTATGACCGCCTGCGCGTGCGGTATGCCTGCGATTGTTATGACGTGGTCCTGGGTGATGACTTCTTCCTGAAGCCCGATCTTTACAGCATTTGGGCCCACAAGGTTCACAATGTCTGCATTGCGGATAATATCGCCCACTTCCTTGTCAGTCCTTTCCTCGCCCTTGTAGAAGTCTCCTGAGAGGTCAAGCTGGCGCTCACCCTCTTCAAACTTCCTTCCAACTAGGTCAGAGTCGCAGACTGCAACAACAGCCCTGTTCTCACGCTTATGTATTTTAACAATCATCGTGAAATTAAATTTTTGACTTCACCGGCTGCTTGTATCCGCACGCATTGCACTTCAGGAAGGCAAATTCTCCCTCCATTATGATGTCAGTGTCAGGCTTGCCGTCCTGCGGGCAAAGCACGAACTCATACGCGTACTCGCGGATTTTCTCATTTATCCTTGTTGCCGGAACCTTTGTTCCAAGCACAAGAAGCCCTGAGCGCAATACATCGCCGGGTGTAGCCAATTCCTTGAGAATGAACTTAAGCAAGTGCTCCACAGGCCTCCTGAGGGTGCCGGCTATCTGGGCAAAGTTACTGATTACTGTCTTGTTGCCCTGCATGTGGCCCTTTACTTTTGGGATTTCAAAGCGTTCGCGCTCCACGACAGAAGCAGGCAAACGCTCCCTGGCCCTCTCTAGCAATTGCTCATATTCCATAACCGCGATAATCCGTTCTTGGTTTATAAAACTGTGTGTTTTGCCCGAGCAAAAGGTATTTATACCCTTTTGCCGCATTCGTGCACAATGGTACTTGAATCCCTGCTTAACCCATTGCGCGCAGAGCGCCAGCCTTGGGTGCTTATTTTGCTGGGATTTCTTTATTCCTCTCTCGGCATGTTCCTCAGCCTGTGGATATTTGAAGAACAGGCAAGCATAGTGATGGTCTTCCTCACGGTGATGGCTGCATTGCCGCTGATGTACCAGACCCTGCGCCTTGAAGAGGAAAAAGACATAATGGAAACCAAGGAACGCACGCTTCTCAAGGAGCACGCAAAGGCAATCACATTCTTCCTCACATTGTTCCTCGGGTTTGTTGTCGGGTTCTCAGCATGGTATGTAATACTGCCGAACGCGCTTTCACAGCAGCTGTTCATGACCCAGACGCACACAATTTCAAACCTGAACCAGGCAGTCACAGGCGCGATTGCACAAATCGGGATGATGAACAAGATATTCCTGAATAATGTCAAAGTGATGATATTCTGCATCCTGTTCTCGTTCATTTACGGCTCTGGCGCAATATTCATCCTCAGCTGGAACGCGAGCGTCATCGGCGCTGCAATCGGAAACTTCATCAAGGGCCACCTATCGCAGGCAGCTGACGCGGTTGGGCTGACAAAAGCCGCAGAATACCTCCACGGAAGTGTGCTGAGCGTATTGCGCTATGCAATTCACGGGGTTCCTGAAGTCGCGGCGTACTTTATTGCTGGCCTTGCAGGAGGAATAATGTCAGTGGCAATAATACGGCATGACTTTGGCACAACAAACTTTGAGAAAGTGCTACTTGATGCTTCTGACCTGATACTAATCGCGATTTTCGTGCTTTTTGTGGCGGCATTGCTCGAAGTTTTTGTGACGCCTGCATTCTTCGTGTAAATTACTCAAGAACTTTCAGCTTTCCAGGGCTCACTTCAAAAACATCCCCGCTCTGAAGGAGGAACTGGATTGCCTTTTCCGCATTGCTTGCGCCCACCTGCTCGATAACAGCATCAACATCTGCCCCTGCGCCAGTGTCAAGCGAGCGTATTGCATTCATCACTGTCTCGCTCAGCCCAAATGAGTCATCAACAGCCTCTTCTGTAACAGTGTTTGGAGCCGGCTGAACAGGGGCTGCAGCGCCTTCTATTGGAGGAGCGGCAGAAAGCTCAAGCTTCCGCACTTCAATCCAGCCAAGGTCAGGAACCTTGCGGACAATTTCAGGAAGGACATACATTTCAGCGCCAAACTGCCTTGGCCTGCCGATTACAAGCACAACATCGCCAATCTGGACAGCAGCCATCTGCTGGCTTGGCTCAAAAGCCCTGACACTTATCCTGCCAGAGCCGTCATCAACCACGATTGTGGGCAGGCCCTCTGAGCTTGCAGAGACAGCGACACCGAGAAGATTGACCCTTGCAGCAGCAGAATTGTCTTTCAGGATAATATGGTTTGGCCTAAAGCCCTCTTCCTTGATATAGGTGCCTGCAAGAATGTCCCTTATCCACAGCTTCCGCGCAACCTGGCGCTTCTGTTGTTCTTCAGCCATATCCCCCGCACACACTTTATGGCTGCATTTTAAATAGATTTGTATCCGGCAAAGTTTATATAGTCTCACTCGCAAGTTTGGTGTGAAAAAGATGGTGAACTCAAGCCTTAATGAATATGTCCGGGCGCAGCTGCAGCACGGCTATCAGCCAATGGCAATACGCACAGCGCTCCTGCAGGCAGGCTACAACCCGCAGGACATTGACTTTGCACTGCGCATGGCAGCACAGCCAGCCCGCAGGATTGAGATAAGCGGAAGAAACCTCGCAATCGCGCTCGTCGGAATACTCGCAATAGCCCTGCTTGTATTTGCAGGATTTATTCTGTTCACGCCAGCTGCCAAGGACATCCAGCTCTCATTGCGCATTGGGCAGACCGAGTTGAATCCAGGAGGAGACCTTTCAGTTACAGCATCACTTTCATCAGCGCAAAAACGCACAGTCCCTGTTGAACTCTCTTATGTTGTTGTGGAAAAGTTCACGCGCAAGACAATTACAAGCAGAAGCGACAGCATTGACCTTGGGCTTAACGCAATTAACACTCAAAACATCCCGCTTCCGGAAGCAATTTCTTCCGGAGATTATGAAGTCAGGCTCACTGCAAAATACGAGAGCCTGTCAAGGATACAAAGCGTATCATTCACAGTCACGCAGCCTGTGGTTGAGGAAGTGCAGCCGCAGGTCACAGAGGAACTGAAGCCAATTGAGGCGCCAACAGAAGAGGAAACACCAGAATGCCCGCCAAGCTGTGATGACCTTAACCCTGCGACAGATGACAGCTGCGTGCGCGGCGCCTGTGTGCACGTGATGAAGAAAAACTTCTGCGGCAATGGCGAATGCGAAGAAGGGGAAAACAAGCTGCTCTGCCCTGCAGACTGCGGAGCAGTGCAGGACAAAGAGGCTGTAAAGCAGGAAGCGATTAATAGGGCAATGAGCGACCCTGAAAAAGCAGCAATGCTTTGCAGCGGGCTCATAATCCCCGAGGCTGCAGACCCGTGCTTTGCAGCAATAGCAAACGCGAGCAAGAAGAGCGCATTGTGCCTTAACATACAGGATTTGAGGGCGCGCGACAACTGTTTGATGGAATTCGCGTTTAGCGGCGATTACACAGTCTGCGACCAGCTGAACAACGGCTATTTCATAACAAGCTGCCAAAGCCTTGCAAGATTCTCATCATTCCCGACAACACAGGAAGAGATTGACCAGGAGATAAAGCAGGCAAGCGAATCAGCAGAGATACCCGCAGGATAAAATCATTCTTGTTTTATTGTCACGCCCTTGACCACCAATGAGTAAAGTTCCCTGTCCAAATCGTGGTCTTTTCCAAATACCTGCTTGATTTCCTTGGTTCCCAGTTGGGTAAGATGGAAAATAAGGGCGTAGTGGTTGCTGGCTTCCAGCAATACTGTTGTTGGCAACAGCCCCACTGCCATTGTATTATTGCCCCTTACATTTAATTTTGCAAGCTTCTGCCCTGCGAGTTGTTCAATGGTTTTTTCAAGAGGCCGGGCGCCCTTTATTGGGAAAGAATCATCCATTTTGAATGCGTGACCAGGGAATTTTGTGCGGTAAATGCGTATATAACCAAAACCGCTTTCCTCACCGATTTTCTTTCTAGTCTTTGGATCATAAAGAGTTTGCACGCTTCCGATACTGTGGTATGCACGGTCAATCTCTATACTCATATCTTCCATTTGTATGCTCGCATGCAAAGGCAGGAAGGTGTTTTTTGCCTCAAGCCCAAATATTTTGGCGCTGGAGATTGTTTTGTCTTTCAAACCATTTGTTTGAGCCCAGTCCTTATCGTAAATAACAGACATTCCAATGCCGTGCCTGTCCCAGGAATATGGCTCCCACCAGTGTTCACGGTGCAGCGCATCATCAAATCCACAGAGCATAAGCGAAGTAAGAATTTTGCCCGCTTATAACGATTTGTAGCGGGAAATGCAACACCGACTGAGTAGAAAGCAGCCTGATTCTATTTCAGTGACTGCATTAACAATTGCTCAAGCGCGGCAAATTGTTTCAGCATTTGGTAATTCCTTGAGAATTTGGGTGCGGGCGTGTAAAGAGTTACTGCAAATCCCTGGTCATTTTTACTTGCATCAATAATTTTGACGTTATACCATTTGCCTTTTGCCTGTGTCAGCCGCATTGCTTCAAGCCTTGGGCAATGAACAAGGTCTGACATGTACCCTTTGGCGAAAATACTTGGTTCGAGCAGTATCTCGTCCGCATTCTGCAACGCTTTTTCAAACGCATCATTGTCCGATTGTGATATAAAATTCATATGCAATTCTGGCCAGTATATGAACTCTTCAAAAATCAGGGCAGGGATGCCTGTGCTTTGCTTTAATATTTTTGCAACCTGCTGAGAGTATCTTTTGTTGGCTCTATCAAATATTTTTTTCATTCTCCTCTCAAGGTTATCGGCTTGCTGCTTTGCCGCATCAAAAATCTTTTCGGAACCTTCAATTTTTTCCTTGACTTCAGGAGAAACAGGGACCAACCCCATCCAGCGCACATATTCCTTGCTGGCATCAATAACATGCCTTAGCGCGTTTTCGCTTATTTTGTACTGAGCCCCCACCATAATTTGAAAACACCCGCAAGGTCTTTATAAAATTAAGGAAGCACGGGTTTGCTTATTGGCAGAACTAGTTGTATAAACCACTTGAAAATGTGAAGGGTTTCACAACCTATTTAAACAATGGCGTCTTCTTACGCTTGAGAGGTGGTGGGGGATAAAATGACTAATAGAAAACACGCACCTCGGTTTTTTTCGCTAAAATCAAACAAGAAGCAGAATGGTTTGGTCCTTAGGGTGTGCCCAGACAGTTTAGAAGATATTACTAATTATTACGAATTTACTCTGGTAAAGACTACTGCTGACGGCAGATTTTACGAATCAAAGAGCACAGGAGACCAGTCACCTATCCTCGGGATTCGGGTTAAAAAAGACTGCGCAATTAAGGCATACAAGCCAAAAAGACCCGCATATATTACAGAATTAACACCGGCAAAAGCACGCAGCCTTAGAGAAGCTGCCGAAAATTGGCGAAGGATGCAACTATGGGCAGGAGTTTATGACGCTCCAGCTCCAAGTCAAATCCCTGGAACCCCAGAATACGCACGCAGCCACTAAGCAAAAACCCTACTTTATGCTATAGTCAGAAAAACATCCGCTCAGAGTCGGTAATGGTGTTTGATTTTTCGTGCACATTGGCGTGCAGTGAGCTTGGTGTTGTCAATGATGAGCGTGTTCGATCGAAGGATGTTTGCGTTAAGGTCGTAATCAGTCATAAGTTTCCTAAGTTGTTTTACATCCGTGAGCTTTTTGAATTTCTTTCGTTTGGACATGGTAACTCTGGAGTGAAGTGCGGCGGTCTTGCATGTAAGTCGCACGAATTTGATGCTCCCATTGTGCTTTTTGACAATGGTTATCAGGTTACGTAGGAATGTCTTGTCTTCTTTGATGGGCGCATAAACATAGGTAACAATGAGGTTGATGTTGTTCTTTGCCGCTTCAGTTAGTGCTGCTTTCCAGATGACGGAACCAACGCGCTTATACGGCTTGCTTCCCCATTTGAAGAGAGCCACAAGCAAATCAACAACGTAATGATTATGAAAGAACTTGTAGCCGGTAATTTTTGCAAGTTCAACGCCAACAGTGTGCTTTCCCACGCCTGGCGGTCCGTAGACGAAAACAAGCTTCATTTTTTTGGCCTCAGTGAACTTGACGTCTCGTATCATACTATCACCTTATTTTTTGCTGATCCATTATTCTTGAGCAGAGCTATATATTATTTGCTCTTCAAACCATCCAAAAAAGGAGAATATTTCGTTTTTCGGACTGTCTAAGAAATGAGGCCTTCTGCAAGGGCTTAGATCCTGCTGATGAATCCGTGCCTTGGTTCGAAGATGTCGCCGGACTTCTTGAGCTTTTGGATTATGTCCTCAATTTCAGACTCATTAAGTCCCTTTGACTGCGCTTCCTTGACTATATCCTCAATAGGAATTACCTTTCCAACCTTGTTCTCAAGCTCTGCAATAGCCTCCTTGACAGTTATAATCTTGTTCCTCTGCGAGGCAGGCATGGATGTGGCAATCCTGTCAATGTCAATCTGGCCGGTTTCCTCGTCCATTGCAACCTGCCTGAGGCAGTAGTCAAGCAGCTCAATCGCCTTTTTCGCGTCTTTTTTAAGCACTTTGTCGCGCAGGTGGAGCTTTGCAGATGCCTCGCTCAGGCGCACAAGCCCTTCAAGCTGCCTTGCGGAAATAGGAACCACCCTTGCGCTTGCCCCTGTGCCCGCAGAGGCGCGCATCTTGACGAAATATTCCTTTAATTCCTCAACCGAAGCATCAGTGAGCTTTGGAACAATATGTTTTCGCGCATAAGCAATGTATTTTCTCAAAAATTCGGTTGTGAGGGGTGGAGTTTCAATGTTGTTCTGGTGAAGCTCAAGCATGAATGACGCGAGCTTCTCGTCTTTTTTCGCGTCAGGAATGTCCTTAATCGGAAAAATCAGGTCAAAACGGTTAATCAATGTCGGAGCCAGGTCAATCTGGTTGGCAACGGTCTCGTATGGATCAAAGCGGCCAAACTTCGGATTGGCTGCGGCCAGAACAGTGGTTTCGCAGCGCAGTGTTGCCTGAATGTTTGCCTTGCTGATTGTGACGGTTTGCTGTTCAAGGGCTTCGTGCATTGCCCAGCCGTCTTCTTTTGCCATCTTGTCAAGCTCGTCAATCATGCAGTGGCCCTTGTTCGCGAGCACCAAAGCGCCTGCCTCAAGGCTCCATCCCTGCAAAAACTCGTCCTTGACAACAGTTGCTGACAAACCAGCGCCTGAAGCGCCCTTTCCTGTCACATACCTTGCCTTTGGAGCGACAATTGACATCCTCTTGAGCATCTGGGATTTTGCCGCACCAGGGTCTCCGACGAGCAAAACGTGGATGTCCCCCCTCCTGACAACGCCGTCATCGTGCTTTTTCCTGACTCCGCCAAACAATTGCAAAAGCAATGCCTCCTTGACCTGGTCGTGGCCGTAAATGCTCGGCGCGATAGAGTTGACAAGCTTCCGTATGATGGCAGGGTCCTGAGACATTTCCTTGATTTTCTGCTCTTCTTCAGGAGTAATGTTAATGTCAGTGAACTCCTCCTGCACGCCGACAGCAGAGTTTGCCTCAAAAAGGAGGTCAAAGACAGTGCTTTGCGAGCCAGAGCGCGTGATGATTGGGACTTCCTTTATTCTGCCGGTCAGGATTATGCGCGAGCCAGGGTTTGTCTTTTTCTCGCTCAAGGGGCTGACAAGGTCGTTCTTCAGGAATATCTTGAGGCGTTTTGGCTGCTCACCGCCTTCAAGCTGTTCAGGAACCTCCTCAAGGACAAGGCTTTGCGCGTCCACAAGCAGCTTGCTCAAAAGCCTGAACTTTCCTTTTCTGCCGCAGCTGCACCTTGACGGCTCCAAAAATTTGGTGTCCAATTGGAGCATTGATATTGTGTTTCCGCAGCTTGGGCACTCAAATCGTGCCTCTGTGACCTGTGGGCGGACGTCTGATTTCTGCCTGACGATTCCTTCTACCGCGTGGAACTTGTTAAGGTGGATAGAACGCACATTCCTAATCATTATGGCGCTTGATTCAGGCAGGTGGATGAAGCGCACAGTAAAGCCCTTGACTGCCTGCTGGCCTCCTGGGACATCAAACTGCTCTATTGCGAGCTCTGCAGCCTTCAGGACCTCTTCAGGAATTTCAAGAAGCGCGTCAGCAATGTCCGGGTCAAACTTGCTGAGTGCAGTGAATTCAACAATAAGCCACTTATTGCCTTTTCTTGACTGTTCAACCAGGTCTGCGTAGTAGCTCTGCTGAAAGAAATCATGCAATTTCTGTATCAGCTCGGTCGCGTCAATCTGCTTGGCTACTGCTGTTTCAGCCATATCTGAATACGAATGAGAGAGCATACTCCCTCATTCATCCACCCCCATCTTTTATACCCTGCGTGAGCTTGACCAGTGGGCAGTGCTTACTTGCCCTTTATCTTCTTAAGGTTCTCAATGAGCTTGTCCAGGGCCTTATTGACCTCTTCCTCGCTCTTTGTGCCTGTGCAGACGACCTTTCCGTTGCTGAAAAGCAGGAATGTCGCCTTCAGCTCAGGCAGCTTGTAGACAAGCCCTGGGAACTGTTCTGGCTCGTATTCTGTGTTCTCAAGCTTCATTGCGAGCACATTCAGGTTCAAATCCATTCCGACGCTCCCTGCAGCGACGATGTTCTGGATGTTGACCTGAGGCTCAACCTTGATTTTAACATTGATTTTTTCCAATGACTTCATTATTTTCCTGATGCTTTCGTGCACCTTGTCCATGCTCCTGGCGCCTGTGCAGACAATCTTTCCCGACGAGAATATGAGGGCAGATGTCTTTGGCTCCTTGATGCGGATAACCAGGCCCGGAAACTGCTCAGGATTATATTCAGTATTGCTGAGAGTTGCAGCCATCTTTTCGAGCGGAATTTCGTGCCCGAGGTTTGCGCTAACGACGATGTTAACAACCTTTATTTCGCGCTGTCCTGCCTTTGGAGCAGCTGATTTTGCCTTCTTTGCTGACTTTTTTACCATAATGTTCACACCCCCATTTCAGGTGAACTGTTTTTATAGTTTAAAAGGGGGAGTATTTAAATACTTTTGTGTTTAAATATAGAAGATACCGTGAATATACCCCCACCATTTCCTGTGGAACTCTCAATATACCTTCATCCACTTTCTGAAGATGCTGCTGAATATGATTGAGAATATTATATAGCTCCATATCCAGCTTAGCGAGAATGAGCCGATTTTGATGACTTGTGTCTTATCTTGGACTGTCTCTATCTGCCTGACTGTCTTGTCCCTCACTGCCTTAATCGGGCTGGCATAGGCACGCTTTGAGCTTATTATTACGTCCTTTGCGTATTCCTTTCCATTCACATTAAACGTGATTCCAGGCGCTGCATAAGCCCCTTCCCCGCCTTTGAATGTGAAAATCGCGATTCCGTCTGTCACTTCCTTGCTCGCATCGCTTGTCAGGGTTATTCCGTCAGGGGCTGTTGCATTGATAATTGTTGCCCCGAGGTTTTTTTCAAGCTGGACCTTGACAGAAAATTCCTGCCCTGGCATAATTGGCTCATACGCAAGGTGCGCGCTAATCCAGCCGAATATAATTATGATTGGAATAAAAGTGAAAATCATCGGGCGGAAAGACTGAGTCATGTATTTCATTGAGCTTTCCATCTGTTTTTTCTGGACTGCCATCATCTTCTCAGGATTGTCCTTCAGCTCCTTGATTTCCTTCTGCAATTCCTTTTGCTCATCCTTGAGGCGCTTCATCAGATTCTGGTCTGTGGTGTACTTTGTGATGACAAGGACGATAAGAGACATGATTATTGAGAGTATGAGAATGCTCCAGAACGGCGGCAAAGGCAAAAGCCATCCGAAAAGAAAATCAAAAATTGGGTTAAGGAAGTCGAGGAAGCCCACTTTATCCACCCATGAACTTTCTCATCATAGGATTCATGTCCATGAGGTGCTGCCTTGCGATGTCCTCGTAAAGCCTGTAAACAATCATGACTGTAAGCAGGAGCCCTGTTCCGTTTGTCAAAGCGCCTGAAATGTCAGCCAGCCCTGCGAGGAATCCGACAACAATCGCGCCCATGAAAGTAAGCGGCAGAATGTAGCGGTCAAGGAGCTTCTCGAGAACCCTTTCATCCTTGCGGAAGCCTGGAATCTGCAAACCTGACTTCATTATCTGCTTTGCCTGCGACCTTGCATCCATTCCTGATGTCTGGACCCAGAACCAGGAGAACACAACAGCGCCGCCGATAAGGAAAATCATGTAAACAATTGAGTGGGCAATATCCGAGCCAGTCAATGAGCCGCGAATAAGCTTTCCGACAACATCAGGTGATGCAATCCACGCCACAAAACCTGTTGTTGGCGTGTTTCCAACAAATGTGCCAAGCAAGGGGTGGCCCCACCTTTGCAATAAATGCGCCCAAAGCTGGATGTTTGCCATAAGCGCTGAAATGAGAATGACAGGGATGTTGGATGTGTAAACAAAACTCAGCGGCCAGCGGATTCCATGCCCCCTGATCCTGCCAAAAGACAATGGAATCTCCACTTTCATGCTCTGCGCATAAACAGCAATCACAAAAATAATGACAGTTGACAAAACCATTGAAAGCATCAATATTGCTGTCTGCGGGTCTCCGCGCGCAAGGCTTTGGAACAGCGATGGAATCGCCCCTGTCATGATTTCAGGGTTGTTTGGTGAAGGCAGAGGCGACAAAGCACGGATGAAAACGCTTTGGGAAACCCCTGCTGCGATAAAAAGCGAGATTCCAGAGCCAAATCCCCACTTGCTCACGACTTCATCCATGAACATTATCAGGAGCCCGCCAAGGAACAGCTGGAAAACAAGCAAAAGCTGCATTGTAAAGTACGACGAAGTTCCAACAAGCGCTTCTGGCGGAGCCAAGCCGCCCATGAACACATAAATCGAGCCCTCAAACAGCACGAAGAAAATGCTCATCAGCTTCTGGACTCCCTGGAATGTCTTTTTTCCGTCGTGGGTTGTCAGGTCAAACTTGATGAGCCCTGAGCCGTTAAGCAGCTGCAAAACAATGCTCGCTGTGACCAGCGGGCCTATTCCAAGGCTGATAATCGAGCCGAATGAGGCTCCAAGGATGATTGAAAGAATCTCAAACTGCTGCAGGGCGTTCTGCCCAAGCCCGAAAAGCGGGACAAGCCCCATCACGAAGAATAGCACAAGTACAATCATTGTCCACTTGAGCTTTTCCTTGAACCCAAGCTTTTTCTGGGTTGGCGGTGCAACCTCAGGAAGATTGTATAGTACCTCGTGATACCAAGCCATTTCACTCAGCTCGCGCAGGCTTTGCCGGCTGGACTGATGCTTTTACATCAGGCTTGCCAACGGACAGTTCTCCGCCTGCTGCCTTGACTTTTTCAACAGCGTCAGGTGACGCGCTTTGAGCAGTAATCTTCCACTTTCTCCTTACCTTGCCTGTGCTAAGCACTTTTGTGCAGCCAATCTTTGAAAGGTCAACATTAACCACGCCTGCTGTTTCTGTGACGAGCTTTTCAGCGAGCAATGCCGGAAGCCTGTCCTCAAGGTCGCGCAGGTTGATAACCTTGTCATCGCTTACAGGGCCCTTGTGGATAAATCCGTGCTTGCCCATGAGCTGCTTTGCCCACAAGCCAGCTCTCGGAGCCTTGGAGTTTGCCTTCTTTCCGCTGCCTGCGTTTCCAGCCCCTCCCTGATTGCCTGAGCCCCTGTGATCAAGGCCCCATCCGCAGCTCCTTGTACCGCGCTTCTTTGTTATCTTCTTGCGCCTTTTGATTGTCATTAAATCATCCTCAAAAGCAAATCATTGATTTTTTCCTTTCTGTCACCAAGGCCACCGCCTCTGCTGAATGGCATCTTGATTCCCTTCCTGCCGTATCCCTTTCGCGGAGGCGGGAGTGCATACCATCTTCCCTCACCGCGCTTTCTTGGCTCCATTTTCTTGAGAGTGTCATCAGTTACAGGGCCCCACGTGAGGAATCCCTGGGCTTTTACTATCTGGCCGAGGTTTGACGGGGTGTCTTCAACAACAGTTGCGTGGTGGCGCTTGTGCAGGTTAAGCTGCTCGAGCGCTCGCTTTATGTCGCCACGTATCCTTACCTGTCCTCTGACGCGGACTATTGCCAGTTTCATTCTGTCACGACCTTTCCTGAGACCTTTCCGACGCGCTCTGCGTGCTCGGTCTTGATTTTTGTCTTGGTGAGCTTTTTCAGGGCGTCAACAACTGCCTCGATGAAGTTTGTTGTTGACCTCAGGTTTCCGTCTGTCTTGCTCCAGACGTCCTTGATGCCTGCCATCCTGAGTATCTTGGCAGTTTCCTGCTCCATGCACAGCCCCTTGCCCTTTGGAGCAGGCATGAGCTTTACGCGGATTGAGCCGCACTTTCCTTCAACCGTGAACGGGATGCTGTGCGGTGTCTTGCAGCCGCACTGCCATGAACCGCAGCCGCGCGCAATCTTGAAAACATTCAGCTTTGCCTTGCGCAATGCCTTTTCGCGCGCAGGGACAGTGTCCTTTGACTTTCCACAGCCGACTCCGACATATCCATTGCCGTTTCCGACAATCGCGACGCAGGAGAAGCTTGGCTTGTTTCCTTCAGGAGTCTTTTTCTGGGTTTGCTTGAACACCCTCTTCTGGCCTCCTCCGAACTTTCCCTTTGCCTGGCCTATCATAAGCAGGTCATTCTGCATGTTTGGCAGGAGGACGTCAACCACTGTCGCTTCAAGTATCTTGAGGCCCTTGTCAAGGAGCTGGTCAATGTCAGTAACCTCGCCTGATTTCACCTTCTGCCCGATGCTTGTTGTTGGCTGCCAGGCTGCAACGTTAACGCCGTCCTTTGGAGCCTCAATTGCCTCCTCCTCAGGAATCTCAGTAATGACGTCTTTTTCAACATCCAGCTTTACTACCTCAACAACTGGAGGAATTACTGCTTCTGCAGGCGCTGCTTCCTTTTCAGCCGGCTTTTCCTTCTTTTCTTCTTGTTTCTTCGGTGTCATGCGAGTACCTTCTTCTTGATTTCTTCAAGGTGCGCAGGCAGGTTTTCAGGTGAAAGCCCTGCCTTGATGTACCTGGTGAACATTTTGTTGTATTTCTCGGGCTGCTCCTTCATCTTCTTTGCCCATGCTGCAATGTGCTCCCCCCTTATGCGCTTTTCATCAGGCAGGACTTCCTTTGCGTGCGGGACATTAATTCCTGCATCAACAACCCCTTTCAGGGCAGCGTACAATACAGCGCCCTTTACAGAGACGCTGAGGCCGATGTCAAGCATTGCTGCTGTGATTTTCTTTGCCTTTGCCTTCTTTCCAAGGAGCAGTCCGCAAAGGTATGCTGCCGGAAGGTTGTTCAGTGCGCCTTTCCAGCCGAGCTTCCTGATTTCGTGTGAGTGTGCCGTGACAAGGACTTTGTCCCCAGTCGGGTGGAATTCAACTATCTGCAGCCATATGTTCTTGAGCGAGCGCCTGACAACAAGCCTCTTCTGGCCGCCCTTAAGCAGCTTCATGCGTGTCTTGTAGTCTGTCTTGCCAACCCGCTTCCTGCGGTACCTTACCGAGTATGTTGGTGATGCTTTCATGATTTTCACTTCTTGACAAACAGCTCCTGCTCCTGTAGGAACAGCTTCAGGTGGCGGATGCTTCTGAAAAACCCGCCCTTTGATTTTGCATACATTATGGTGAATGTTTCCTGGGTGATAGTCTCGTGGTCCCTCAGGCGCTTGAGCAAATCGCGCTGGAGCCTGACAAGCCTCATCCACTGAAGCTTGTCATCTGCCCTTGCATTTGCCGAGCCCTTTCTTGAGCCGGGTCCTGTGCGCCTGCTTTTGCGCTTCTGGGACATGGTGTGCCTTGTGCGGAACTTTGCAATGCCCTGTATCGGGGCTCTTGTGATTATGCCCTGGTTTATCAGCCTGCGGATATCAAAATTGGTGATTGCCTCCTTTATCTCAGTGAGCTTCTCAGTGTCAAACTTGACCCTTTGGGGGGAGCACTTCATTATCTGTGCTGCTAGGCGCTTTTGAAGTTTCATACTTTTCTGGTTGTAAGGACCCTGTCCTTCTCCTCCTTGTCTTTCTTCTTCTGCTCCTCTTCACTTACCTTTTGCGCGAGCTCTTCTTTTGGCTTTGCCTTGACTTCTTTCTCCTTGGCCTTGGTTTCCTTTTCTTTCGCAGTCTTTGCCTTTGCTTCCTTGCGTCCGGCAATGCTGTCCTGGATTGCTTTGAGCTCTGAGTCAACGTCCTTGACATTAAGCACTTTTATGCCGAGCTTCTTTGCCTCTGTGAGCAGGGCAATCTTCCTTGGCAGGCCGATTGTGCTTCCGAGGATTGCGCCCTGTGTCTTTGAGTTGAGCTTCTGGAGCTCGTTAAGCGTGTGGATAAGTATCTGCTCGTATCCTGACGGGCTCAGGCCGTATGCCTCCTTGGGGCTTCCATAGCCTGGGTTGGCAAGCGCCCTGTGGCCTGCAAAGCGGTGGCGCAGCTTGCTGTGCAATCCGCGCGGCCTTCTCCAAGGCAATGGTATGCACGCCCTCTTCTGGTAGTCCTCTCTGAGGAAGTTGGGCTTCTTTGCCTTCAATGCCTTCCTGAGCTTGAGTGATTGTTCCTTTGTCATGGTTTTATGCCAGCTCCTTTGCGGGCTTTTCTGTGATGTATATTCCGTCCTGGAATCTCCTTGTGTCCTTGTTTGACTTGAATGTCAAAAGCTCAAGCCTGCCAGCTATCTGGCCTGCGAGCTCGCGGTCAACTGCTGTGACTGTGATTTCCTGCCCTGCAACCTTCACGTCAACCCCTGCCGGAATTGTGAATTCGCGCGGAACTTTCTCGCCGAGGAAGTTCTTGAGCGCAAACTTGCTTCCTGATAGTGTGATTGTCATTGGGAAGTGCCCTGAGCACAGCTTTAGCTGGTACACCCAAGGCTGCTGGACACCGCGGACCATGTTTTTCAAATGAGCAAGGAAAGTGAAAAGCATTTTTTTCTCGCGCTTTGTCGCCTTCTTTGCTTTGAACATGACTTTCTGGCCTTCAACAGTGATTGAGACTCCTGGGGCTACCATTCTCCTTGCGGATTCGCCCTTTGGCCCCTTTACATTGAAGTTGCCGTGGTCAATTGTCACAGCAACGCCCTGGGGCAGCTCCAATGCCTCTTCAAAGTCGATTTTCATTGTTAGTAGCAGAAGGCGATGAGCCTTCCTCCGAGGTTCTTTTCCTTTGCCTGCTCGTGCGTCATGAGCCCCTTGATTGTTGAAATGATGAGCACTCCAACACCCTTTGCAGGCAGGAACCTCTTCTCAAACTTTTCATATTCGTCCATTGTGATTGCGAACCTTGGCTTTATGACGCCGCACTTGTTGATATTGCCAAGCAGGTTTACCTTTACAACCCCGCCGCGGGAAGCAGTCACTTCCTCGGCAGCGCCGACGTAGCCCTGCTCATTGAGTATTGTGATGACTTTCTTGATGACATTTGAAGCAGGGTGCATCAAGTACTGCTTCTTCCCAATCTTATCATAGTTCAGGATTCCGGACAATGCGTTTGCAAGTGGGTCGTTAAGCATTTTGTTTCCTCATGTGTACTTCTTGAATCCGATTTTCAAAGCCATTTCGCGGAAGCAGTGCCTGCAAAAGTTCAGCCCGTATTTTGCAATGTGCCCGCCATAGCGCCCGCAGTTTTCGCACCTTGACGATACAGTCATTCCAGTGCTGCGCTTCTTTGGCGCATTGTGCTTCATGTACTTCTTCAGCTTGACGGGCTTTGCCTTAAGCTGGACGAATGCCTTGCGCCAATCCTTGATAGTCATTCTGCTTCACCTACTGTGACATTGAAGTTCTTCTGCATGTATTCAATCGCCTCCTCGCGCGTGACAAGGTGCCTGCGTGGAACTTTTTTCTGCCTCAGGCGCCTCCGCTTGATGCGGTATCCTGGCCTTTCAAGTGTCACGCAGACCTCGAGGCCGATAATTCCGATCTTTGGATCGTAAGCGACACCAGGGATGTCGATGTACTCCTGGATTCCGAATGAAATGTTGCCGCCTTCGTCAAACTGAGTCGGCTTGAGCTTGTTTTCCTTTGCCGCGAGCAGCCTCTTGAGCAGGTCAGCGGCGGTCTGCTTCCTCAGGGTGAGCTTGCAGCCGATTGGCAGGCCCGGGCGGAGGCCCCAGTTGGGAATCCTCTTCTGTGTTATTGTCTTGACAGGGTCGATTCCTGTGATTGCCTTGATGAGGGCAACACCCTTCTCAAGCCTCTGAACGTCTTTGCCTGCACCTATGTTCAGGGTGAGTTTCTCTATCCGCGGCTGTCTCATTATGTTTGTCATGCTTTCTTGAGTATTGTGAGTATTGGCTTGTCCTTGCCGACCACAAGCGCGTATTTCTTCGCTGTCGTGATTGGCTGGCTGTCCTGCGTCACTGTGATTTCATCGCCATCAACCTTGTCAAGCACGCCGATTGTGCCGATGTGCTTTCCGCCAAGCAGGTAGATGAGCGCGCCTTTCTCAAACACAAGGTGGTTTGCTATCTTCTGGCTCGGGACTTCAATCACAAGGGTGTCGCCTGTCTTTGCAGGGTTCTTGTCAGCGATGATGTTCCTGCCGTCGTTAAGGTTGAGCTGTATCCTTCCGCCTGGGATTGATGTCTTGTTGATGATCTTGCAAATCTTGAGGCCTGCCTCGTTCTTCGGGATTGCCAAAAACTGCAACCTTCCCTTTGTGTCAAAAACAATGCGATAATATTCGTTTGAGCCGGCGAGCGTGATGCTGTCAAAGAGTCCGACAGGAGATTTGAGGTCAATGACGCGCCTGCCGTCAACAAGTATCTTGTGCGCGTGCAGGATTTTCTTTGCCTCTGCAGCGCTCTGGGCGTGGCCGAGCTGCCTGAGCACAAGGGATATTGGCATGCTTTCCGAAAGCTTGTGCGCGCCTGGCAGTGGCTTCACTATGTACTTGGTTGTCTTCCTGAGGATTGTCCAGCTCTTTGGCGCGTTAAGGCGCTTAAGGTGCCTGCTCATTGTTTTTTCTCCGCGAACCTTCTCTTGTCAGTTGTGTCAGGTTCCTGTATCAAAATGTTTGACGGGTGGATTGGATGCATTGCCTTGCTTCCGTCCCGCTTTGTGAACTCGATTCCTGTGATGTACACTTTCTGCTTCTTGACATTGATGCGGTCAACCTTCCCTGTCTTGTTTCGGAAAGAGCCGCGCATTATCTTGACCTTGTCCCCTGTCCTGAGGCGGATGGCGCGGCACTTGTGCTTCTGTTTCAGCTCCTTTGAAAGGTGGGCTGATACAAAGTCGCCCTTGATGTGCAATGGCGCTTCGCGTACGTAAGTGCGCTGCTTGCGCGTTTTCACGCTTGCCCTCCACGACTTGTTCCATTCTGTCATGTTTTCACACGATTATTGATGCTATCTTTGCGATTGCAGGCCAGCGCTCTGCAACTTCCTTTGCCACAGGGCCCTTTATCATCGTGCCCTTGGGGTTGCCGAACTCGTCCTTGAGGACTGCTGCCGCATTGTCTGCGAACTTGACTCTTGTGCCATCAGGCCTGCGGAATTCCTTTTTCTGCCTGACTATGACCGCCTGCACGACCTGTTTTCTCATTTCAGGCTTGCCCTCAACAACAGAGGCGAAGATTATGTCACCTATTCCTGCGGCCTCCATTCGCCCTGTGCGTCCTTTGTAACCCTTGACTGCTATGATTCTCAGTATCTTGGCGCCTGAGTTGTCACATGCGTGGACGCGCGCGCAGTGCGGCAATGGCCTGCCCATGTGTGCTTTCATGTACTTCATGTTTTTTCCTCTGCTTTTGCAGGCTCTTCCTTTCTTTTGACCTTTGCTTCCTGCATAAGCGCTGCGCGCTCTGCAAAGAGGCGCTCGCTTCCAACCTTTTCGGTTATGACGAAGTGCTTGGTCTTGCTTATCGGCCTGCACTCAATGATTTTGACAATGTCCCCTGCCTTTGCGTTCATGCAGTCAGGGTTGTGGACGTTTATCTTTGTCTTTCTGCGCTCGTAACGCTCGTACTTTGGCACATAGTATCTGCGCTCCCACTCAACAATCGCCGTCTTCTGCGCGCGGGCAGAGAGGACTGTGACTGTGAACGCCCGGCCGTGTGTCTTAACGGTCCCGTGCTTCGGGCAATGGTTGTCTTTGCAGGTTTCTGCCATTGTTTTTCCTCACCTGATGACTATGGTTTCTTGTGCGAACCCCATGCTGACGAGCAGTTCGCGGACCTTGCTCTTGTGGTCGCGCTCCGCTGCTGGTGTGTCACCGCCTCCGCCCTGGAGCTCAATCCGCCCTTCTTTGACAGTTCCGCCGCAGGCAAGCTTTGCCTTCAGCTTCTTGGCGAGCTGGTCAAGGTCGATGTCACTGATTCCGGTGATAATTGTATATTTCTTGCCGAACTTTTTCTGCTCGATTGCGATGGTGACCTTCTGGGTCTCCTTCGCAATGCTTTCGCATACGCAAAGTTCTTGCGGCAAGCCACACCGCACGCATACACTCATTTCTTGGGTTCCTCCACTTGTTTTGGTTTGCTCGGTTTTTGCGCAAGGATTGTTTCAATCCTCGCGATTGTCTTCTTCGCAATCCTGAGCTTGCGCGGATTTTTCGGAACAGTGCCTATTGCAACCTGGGCGTTCTCTTTCATGAGCTCCTTCCTGAGCTCGAGAGCCTTTTCCCTCAGGTCTGACGGCTGCATTGCTTTCAGTTCCTTGAATTTCATTGTGATGCCTCTTTGCTTTCAGCCGGCAGCGCAGGCTTTTCGGCAGGCGATCCCTTCTGCTCAGCTGCAGGCGCCTTTTTTCTCCTTGCGCGCTGCTTCTTTGGCACTTCTGCCTTTGGCGCTTCCTGCACAGGCAGTTCCTTGCGCACTTTTATGTCATCAACGAGATTTGCCCCTGGAGGCATGATTGCGACCTTGACTCCGATTGTTCCAGCCCTGAGTGTTGCGAATGTTGTTGCGCGCTTGACCTGGGTGTTTGCGACGTTTCCGCATTTTTTTAGGTAGCCCTTGTAGAAGCGCCATGACTTTGCGCGTGCGCTTGGCACTTTTCCTGAAATCCTGATTTCAATTCCCATTGCGCCTGCATTCATAACGTCCTGCATTGTCTTGTGGCCGATTGCCTTGAACTTCTGGATTCCAAAGCGCTCAATTGTCGAGGCAATGCGTTCTGCCACGATTTGCGCGTCAAGGTTTGGCTCAGGAACCTCTGCAATCTCAATCTGCGGGTTCTCGAGGTTAAAGCGCCTCTTGAGTGTGTTTGTGAGCTTCTTGATGTTCTCCCCTTTCTTTCCGACAACAAGGCCGGGCCTTGACGCGAAGATTATTATCTTCTCTCCGAGCGGGGTCCTGACAAGCTTTGTCGCGCTGTGCCCTACATTCTTCAGGGTCTGCTCGATGTACTGCTGTATCTGGAATTCCTTTACGCGTTCTGCGATGAATTTGCGTTCAATCATTTCTTGACCTCTTTCTGTTCTGCCTTAGGCGCCGTGACCTTGCTTTCAGCCTGCTTTTTCTCTGCTGGCTTCTCAACAGCCTTTGCGGCTGGTGCTTTGGGCGCCGCGGCTTTTGCCCTCTGTTTCTTTGCCGGCGCTTCTTTTTGCTCGGAGAGTATGATTTCAACATGGGCGCGCTTTGCCTGCCTTCTTCGGTGGCGGCCGTAGCGGAAGCTTGTCGGGCCGCGCTGGGCAGCGATGTGCTTCACGACGAGGTTTGCAGTGCTCATCCCCTTGAACTGGGCATTTGACTCGGCGCTCTTCAAAAGCTTTAGGATGAAGTCGCAGGTCTTCATTGTGAACCTTCCCGCAGCCATTCCGTGCTTGTGGCCTGTGTCGCCGTGGAACCTTGTCATCGGGACAGGGCGCTTCATGTCAACAACATCCTGCAGCATCTTCTTTGCCAGCTGGACATTCTTTCCGCGGATAAACTTGGCAACCTCATACGACTGCTTGTACGAGACAGGCATGGCTACACCGACTGCCTTGGCTTCGTTTGCCGATGCCTGTGCCGTGTAGCGGTATGTTGTCATCTTTATCTCACCGAGAGCGATGCGCTTGACCTCGTTGCTCCGATTCCTGGAGCTGAGTGCGCGACCTTCCTTCTAGTCTGTGCGAATTCGCCAAGCCTGTGCCCGAGCATGTCTGGCTCGATTGCGACAGGGAAGTATTCCTTTCCATTGTAGATCTTGATTAGCCTTCCAAGCATTTCAGGCAGGACAATCATGTCACGGCACTGGGTCTTGGGGTCTTTCTCGCCTGCGCGGAGGTTGTCAAGGAATATTTTTTCCTGCTCTGTGAATCCGCGCTTTATCTTGCGCCTCTCGCGGGCTGTCAAAAGCTGCGTGAACTGCTGAAGGTCCATCTTCTTGATCTCATCCAGCTTCTTTCCGCGGAAAACGAATTCTTTTGCCATGTTTTATCCTCTTACTTCTTCCTTCCAGTGCGCCTTGGCCACATCTTTCCGACCTTTCTTCCCGGCGGTGCGAAGTGTCCTACTGGGCGCTGCTTGGCCTTTCTGCTTGTCCTCTTGTTTCCGAACGGGTGGTCTACCGCGTTCTGCGCTGCTGCGCTCTGGCGCGGGTAGCGCTTGTTCCTTGCGCGCGCCTTGTGGTGCCTTGTTCCTGCCTTGAGGAACGGCTTCTCCACGCGGCCGCCGCCTGCGACCATTCCGATTATTGCGCGGCAGTCAACCGGCAAGTTCTTCAGCTTCTTGCTTGGAAGCAGGAGTGTGACAAACTGTTCTGTTTTTGCAACAACCCTTGCAAAAACTCCTGAGCTGCGGCAGAACCTTCCGCCGTCGCCAGGCTGCAGTTCAACATTGAAAATTGGAGTGCCTTCAGGAATATCCTTGAGTGCGAGCACGTTTCCTGGGTTTATTTCCCCGCCTGCACCCATGGTGACCTTGTCGCCGACCTTTGCGCCCTCCGGAGCGATAAGCAGTGAGATTTCGCCGTCTTCATACTGGATTTCCGCCATAGGCGCGCTGTGCCCCGGGCAGTGAACAAAGTCTGTGATTGTGCCTGTAATCTGCTTTGCCTCAGGCGCGCGCATCTTTGCGTCTCCCTTGAAGCGGAAGCTAAGCGAGCGGTATGCCGGACCGCCCTTTCCACGCGCCTGCTGTATGAGTGATTTTCCCATTTTACATCAGTCCGAGGCTGGTTGCGATGTCAATTGCAGGGCTTTCAGGCGCAAAGCGCACATAAGCGCGCTTCTGGCCGCCGTATATCAGCGTGTTTACGCTCATAACCTTTGCCTTGAACAATTCTTCAACCGCCTTCTTTATTTCCTGCTTTCCCGCCTTGATGTCCACAACAAAGAGAAGCTTGTTCTCTGCCTCCATCAGGCGGATTGCCTTTTCGCTTGAAACAGGATACTTGATTACCGCTGTTGATGCCATTGGTGCCTTTCTCATTGGAACAGCTTCTCCTTTGCGATTTTGTCAATTGCATTTGCAGTGAAAAGAGTCAGGCGGCCGGGCACTGCACCAGGCGCGAGCAGTGACGCGTTAAGGCGGGTGACGTCTGCGACATCAATTCCCGCAATGTTCTTGGCTGCCTTGACAAGCTTGCAGTCTCCGCCGACAACAATCAGCGGCCCTGCTGCTGTCCTGTACTTTCTTCCCCTTATCTTTCCCCTGCCTGCGCGTATCTTCTTTCTCGAGGAGCGCTCAAGCTCCTGCTCGAAGCCGAGCTTTGCAAGGGCTGCCTCGACACTCTTTGTCTTGTCCAATGCCTCAAATGCATTGCTGATTATGAACGGGTATTCCTTTGGAAGTGCGTGGCCGTGCTCAAGCACAATCTTCTTGTCAATTGTCGCCGCCATGGCGCTCCTGATTGCCTTCCTGCGCTCCTTGTCATTTATTTTCTGCCTCCAGTCCTTTGAAGCGACAGGCGGGTGGGCTCGGCGGCCTCCAACTGTTCCCGGAGCGAATGCAGCGACCCAGAACATGTTTGTTCCGTTCCTGCTGAGAATCTTCCTTGGAACTCTTGAAATTCCGTGGCCATAACCGCCGCGGTATTTGCGCCTTCTCCTGGAGAGCTTTGCGCTTGCCTTCTTTCCTGCGCGCGGGTCACATGAGTACGGCTGGCGATCGTGGCTCCAGATTACCTCGACAGCGCGCTTGATAATGTCAGGGCGCACCGGCTCTGAAAACTGCGCAGGCATTTTCTTTTTGCCTTCATCCACGTTTGCCGGCGATTTGACTGAAAGGTCCATTTTACTGCGGCGAGGAAACGCTGATGTGCGTTATGCTCGGTGCCTCCTTTGGTATATGCTTGTTCGGGCGCAATGGCGTCGTGAGCTTGATGAGCCTCTTTGCAGGCCCTGGCACTGAGCCCTTGATGAGGATGTACGGCGATGAGACAAGCCCGTAGTGCATGAATCCGCCTGCTGGGTTGATTTTCAACGGGTCTTCGCCAATCTGAACTATCCACTTGTTGTATTCTGTGCGCTGGTTGTATCCCATTGCTCCTGCGTGCGCGACAGGCCAGTTGAAGTTTCCGTGCCATGGTCCGACTGATCCTGGGCCACGCTTGGTCTTTTCTGACTTGTGCGACCTGATTGAGACTCCGAAGCGCTTGACAGGTCCTTGGAACCCCTTTCCTGTGCTGATTGAGTGGCTGTCCACGTGCTGTCCTGCTGCGAAAACATCTGTGATTTTCAAGTCCTTTCCGAGGACACTCTTTGCGTATTCCAATTGCTGCTTCACATCGCCGCCAATTCCAACTTCAAACACTTCAGGAGTTTTCTTGAGGCGCGAAAGCCTTGGCTGTGTGTGCACGAGAAGCCTGAATTCCTTGTAATCCTCTGCCTTGAGAGAATCAGCTTTTGTCTTGAGTTGTTTTGGAATGGGAAGAACGCGGGAAAGGTCTTTGTCTTGCTTTTCAGCCCAGATTTGGGTTGAGAGAACGAGTCGGTAGTTGGAAGGCCGGTAACAGCGGATACCCGCGACCCTCATTGGCGGGCACTCGACAACTGTCACCGGCATGGCAATGGGGTCGCCCTTTGTGGCGCTCGTCGCCCTATTATCGGTGATAATCAGGTGGGTCATGCCGGCCTTATAGCCTGCAAAACCCAGAGCCTTTGCGTCCTTTCCCTTATTCCATGTGCGAATCCTGGCGTGGGTGGAACTAGCTCTCTGGCGGTGCCAGAACTGCATTGTTCCCCTTCTTGGTTGTCGAACGCGTGGCATAGAGCCTTGTGTCTTTTGTGCTGTTTCCTGATGCGATAGAATTACCGCACCCTATATCCCGACCGAAGTGCCTTTTGGCGGAGTTTTTCGAGAATCCCAGTTGGTCCCACTCTACTGACGATGTACTGAAAAACTCCTTTTCAGGCTAGTCAGATTTGCTTGAGATTCAGGGGGCTATTTATAAAGCTTCCTGTCGAGGGAAAATGGGGGTGTTAACCTATTTAACATCTGCCTTCTTTTCGGGCTTCTTTGTTAAACTGACTAACCTCTGCTTTTTCAGGGCATAATTGACAGGATTCTTTATCCTCGGCGAGAAACCCTCTGCCCCTGGCTCAGAGTTTGCGCCGCAGAAAGAGTCAGGCGTGCACACGCCCATGCCGACCATATACGCCCTGTTTGTGCAGTTCGGCGGCAGAGCCTGCTTCTTTTGCTGCTGGTGATACCTTAATTGGCCCAGGAAATACTGGTCCCTCAATGGCTCTGGATTGCGCTTGTTCCACTCAGTAAGGTATGCCTCAATCTGGTCATAGCCCCAGCCAAGGCTTGCGAGGAAATTAATCATGAGGAATGCAGCGCGCTTTTTGCCGTCCTGCAGCCCTTTCGCGATGTTCTGTATGCACGGCGGGAAAAAGTTTTCTGGAACTGCTGAGAGCGGTATTGCGAAATCATCTTTCTGCCTCAGGGATTTTGGCTTTTCTGTTAACATTGACGCAGGAGGATGGTAGTCAAATGCCTGCACAAGGAGCTTGCTCGCCTCTCCTGGATTGATGTTTTTCCTCGGAAGGAAAGCGTGCTCGACAGAGACTTTTTCTGCCACTGCCATTGACTTGTCAAAATCCATTATTTTTTTCGGGTTTAAAGGGATTGAGACAAGCCCTGATTTTTCGTTGAATGAGTACGGCATCCTGTACATGTGCCTGCTCGAGATAAGCACAGTATCTATAGTAAGGAGTTCGAACGGGTCAAGGCGCTTGTTTTTCATCAGCTCAGGAAGCTTTTTTCCTGTCTTTGCAATTATTTGCGAGATTGATTCTGCCTCGAGCATGCGGCTTGCAAGGTGGTTTCTTATCATTTCCTGCAAATATTTTGCGATTTTCCTCGGACCGTCAGGGAACAACAGCTTTGTGTCCTCATTGTGCACTTTTTCAGGCAGGGCTTCAAAAGGAACTGCTATGTGAAAGCCGTGGTTGCCTGAGAATTTCACACCCATATGCTCAATTCCGTGGTATTTCAGTGCGTGGATAAGAAGGTCAGCTGCAATCTGTGAGTAATCGAGCCAGGGGCAGTCAATGTCAAGAACAAGGTCCCAGCCTTTTCTGAGGTCATCTAATTCCTGTTTTTTCATCCCTGTGCCAATCTGCAAGGGATTGTGCCACAATTCCTCAGAGCAGTGGAAGCTTGTTGCGCCGTTTTTCGCAAACTCTAAGACATCGTTTTCATGATTGAGAACATCAGGACGCTTTCCAAAGCCCTTGTCGCCGTACTTGACAGCGATTTCCTTGTCTTTTGCCGCGTCTATCATCTCCTCCTGTATGTCGCGGCGCTTGTAGTGCTTCAATAAAGTGCTTAAATGTATCATCCAACTCCCCCTGGCAGAACACTTAAGAATATCCTATATATAGTTTGTGTCAATGGACGCGGTTGACCAGTGGTTGGAAAAGCTTTCTGAAGAACAGCCCTGCGTAATAGTTGAGGGCTACAAGGACAAGGCAGCATTGCAAAAGCTCGGGCTGGAAAACGTTGTTTCTTTGAGGGGAAAGCCAATGTACAAAGTGGTTGAGCTCATTGCAAAGCTGTGCGAAGAGTGCGTGATTTTGACAGACCTTGACCGCGAGGGAAAAAAGATTTATTCTGTCCTGAAAGCAGAACTGCAGAAGCACGGCGTGAAAATTGACGACAGGTTCAGGAAATTCCTTTTCAAGGAGACTGATTTGCGGCAGATAGAGGGATTGTACACGTATTCTCAAAGGCAGGAAAGTTCATAACATATTTAAACCGGCTTTGAGTGGTGCTGTTTATGTGGAACCAGATTAAGACAGTGATATTATTGGGGCTGATGACAGGGTTAGTCCTTGGCATTGGCTTTTTGTTTGGCGGAAAATCAGGATTGACAATTGCCCTGGTCTTTGCAGTGCTGATGAACTTTGGAATGTTCTTTTTCTCGCACAAGCTCGTGCTGTTGATGTACAGGGCCAAGCCTGCGAAGAAAAGCGAGTATCCCAAACTGCACCACATGATTGAGGAGATTGCGCACAAGGCAGGAATGCCAAAGCCTGCGCTTTACATTATTCCGACTCAGACTCCAAATGCATTTGCAACAGGGCCTTCGCCAAAAAAGGCAGTTGTTGCGTGCACAGAAGGAATACTTGGCTTGCTTACTGATAATGAATTGAAAGGGGTTCTTGCGCACGAAATGGCGCACGTAAAGAATAGAGATATGCTTATTGCAACAATAGCAGCAACACTTGCAGCAGTGATTTCATATCTGGCTTACATGGCGCGGTTTGCTGCGCTCTTTGGCGGCGGAAGGGACAGGGACAATAACCTGGGCGGAGTTCTCGGGCTGCTTGTTATGGCAATACTCGCTCCGATTATTGCTTTGATAATCCAGCTTGCGATTTCAAGGGCGCGCGAATATCACGCTGACGCAACTGGCGCGAGGACGATTAAGGATTCCGCGAGTTTGGCCAGCGCTTTAAGCAAGCTCGAGCACGGCTGCAGGGCTAATCCAATGCGAGGCGGCAATCCTGCGACAAGCTCGCTGTTCATAGTCAACCCATTCACAGCAGGAGGGTTTGTATCATTGTTCTCAACACACCCGCCAACAGCAGAAAGAATAAAGCGACTGCACGAATTGAAAGTGTGAAGTTTTATTAAGACCTTTATTCTTTAGCCGTGTTTATGGTGGGGGGCACTGGAGCAGGAGTTTCTGTTGATGAACTTGTAAAACAGTTTCATATTAATGAATTCACAGCAGGACCTGCCCGTGAGTATTACAGATTTTATTTGAGAAGCTTTGATGATGCAGGAGACTGCCCATTGCCCATTAGTCTTGAAAGTCAAAGTTATCTTGCCATGCCTTCAAATAATCCTTATTTACTTGCAGGGCGAACCTTGAATGTTACATTTGAAAAAAGCAGCGATATTCCTCATGATATGTCCCAAAGAGATTTTAATCGTGTGGTTGGTTGTAACTCTTCCCATATATTCCCTATCATGAAGTCTGCAATACACGAAATAACCACCAAGAGAGTAAGCCCTGATAAAGGATGCAAAACAATTTACATTGCACAAGCCAAATCTGATTTTTCTGACGTGGTGCCAAGGTATCTTCATTTATTTTTCCCTGTTGATGAAAATGAAGTTGAACGAGTGAGAAGATTCTTGGAAGAAGATTACTGGATGACAATAGCGCGGGATGATACTAATATTCCCAGGCCGTTCTAATCAGGATATTCCTTCTCAACAGCGTCCTTAATCGCTTTTGCTTTCTTTTCGCCAACGCCTTCCACCTTCTTCAGGTCTTCTTCAGAGGCATTTACGATGTTCTTTACAGACTTGAAGTGTTCGAGAAGCTCTTTTGCAAGGTTCAAGCCGACATTTGGAAGAGAAGAGACAATGTATTCCTGCTGTTCCTGAACTGTTGAGGCGCGCTTTTCTGCGTGAGGCTGGAATGTTTCCTTGCTCACTGCCTGCTCTCGCTTTGCAATCGCGACAAGTTGTGCTGCTGTGTCTTTTGCGTCCTTTGTGTAAATTATCGGGATTCCGTAGCTTACTGCAATTGTCGCGAGCATTCCGCGGATAGCGTTCGGGTGAATATTCCTGACCTTGAACAAGTCCTGCGAGCCCTCAACAATAATTACAGGGCGGTCATAGCTCTGCTTAATGTTCTTTAACTGGTCCAAAAGCCTGCCGTCGATTATACTTTGTGCAAAATCCTCAACTGTTTTGAACTCAACAGCGCACCGCGGTGAAAGAACATAGTCAGCGACATTGAGCATCTCAAGCTTTAGCGAAACTCCAAGGTCAACAAGCTCTTTCAAAACACCAGAGCCTTTTTCGCGGTAGTCAGCAAAGACAAGAGTTGGCTGTTCTGGCTTTTCATATTTCATCAGCGGAGGCTGGCTCGGAAACCTCTTTCTCAAATCAGTCCTTAATTCCGCAAGAACCTGGTGCATTTTTCTTTCCTTGTGATGCGCGCTCCACCTGTAGCCTTCATCGCGGGTGTTCTGCGCCATCAGGACAACAACTTTGCCTTTTTCCTGCCTTCCTGTGCGTCCTCTTCGCTGGATTGTGCGGATTGCAGAAGGAATTGGCTCGTAAAACACAACCAAATCAACGCAAGGAATGTCCAATCCTTCCTCTGCGACAGAAGTGCAGATTAAAACATTGTACAATCCGTCCTTGAACTGCTCAAGCATCTCAATCTGCTTTTTCTGACTGAGGCCAGTGTCGCCTTTTTTTGCCTGCCCGACAAAAATTCCAGCAACAACGCCCTTGGCTTTCTCAATTTCCTCTTTTAT
>JBGPSD010000003.1:0-96857 GCA_041489925.1 Candidatus Nanoarchaeia archaeon | reverse complement strand
GGTAAGAATCCGTCATCCTGAAGACATAAAGAAGACATTCAAGGACGTATTTGACAATTTTACTAATGTCACTATTCTCAAGCTGATTTCCAAGGGGCATCTGGATGGATTGGAGAGCCCTATTAGTATTGGGAAAGAAGCGAATATTTTCTCTGCTATGGCGCAGGGCGAGAGGGTGATGGCGAAGATTTACCGCATAAATGTTGTTGACTTCAATCGGCTGTATGAGTATTTGCGAGCAGACCCCAGATTTCCAAGCCTTGACAGGAACAGAAGGAAAGTAGTGATACTGTGGGCAAAGCGCGAATACAGGAATTTGTTAAAGGCTCGCGAGGCAGGAGTAAGGGTGCCGATGGCAAGGGCGGTATTGAATAATGTCCTTGTAATGGAATTTATCGGAGATGAAGGAGAGGCAGCGCCGCGCGTAAAAGACTTAATTCCTAAAAATCCCAAGGAGTTCTTTGAGAAAATAATACTAGGAATGCAAAAACTCCACAAGGCAGGATTAGTTCACACAGATTTGAGCCAGTTCAACATCCTCAACTATAACGAAGAGCCGGTTTTTATCGACATGAGCCAGGCAACAATACTGGAAAACCACAATGCAGAGGACTACCTTGACCGCGACATAAAAAACATCTGCAATTTTTTCAGGAAATTAGGGCTGGATATCGACGATGAAAAAGTAAAACAGCAAATAACCGGCAGAAAGCCAATTCGCAAGTAGCGGCAGACTTTGTCTGCGAACTTGCGCTTCGCTTCGCTCAGCGCAAGGTTTAAAAGCAAGTTGCGTTCCCAACAAATCACCTAATGATTATGACCTCCAATGAAGTTGATATGTTTGCCTATGAGTTGAAAATACCCCGTGATAGGGTCGCCGTGCTCATAGGAAAGAAAGGCGAGCTGAAGCGCCAGCTGGAACACGTCACGAAGACAAAGATAAAAATCGATTCGGAAGAGGGTGACGTGAACATAAGAGGCAAGGACGCTTTATTGCTATACAGCTGCCGCGAAATAGTCAGGGCAATAGGGCGCGGGTTTAATCCTGATGTCGCAATGCAGCTCCTAAAGCAGGACTATGGGATTGAATTCATCAGCCTCACTGACTACGCAGCCACGCCAAAAATGCTTGAAAGGCTCCGCGGAAGAGTAATAGGCGAGGGCGGAAAGTCAAGAAGGACAATAGAAGACCTCACTTTCACCAATATTAGCGTTTACGGAAAGACAATAGGGATTATCGGAAGGCTTGAAGGCATACCTGCTGCAAGAAAAGCAGTCGAGGCATTGCTTGCAGGCAGAAAACACGGAACAGTGTACAAGTTCCTCGAAAGGAATAGAAAACATATGAGGATGGCAGAGACTTCAGGTGAATAATAAATGGCTGACAGACCAATCGCAGAAAAACTGGCTGAGAAACAAAAGGCAGTTTCAGTCGCAGAATTCTTCGAGAGAAACAGGCACCTGCTTGGCTTTGACAACAAGAGAAAAGCGCTTCTAACTGTGGTCAAGGAGGCAGTTGACAACTCACTTGACGCCTGCGAGGAAGCAAGAATACTGCCGGAAATCAATATCCAGATAGTTGAAATGGGCAATGAGCGCTTCAGGATTATTGTTGAGGACAACGGGCCCGGGATTGTCAGGAAGCAAATAGGAAACATTTTCGCAAAACTTCTTTACGGCTCGAAATTCCACTCATTAAAGCAGGCAAGGGGACAGCAGGGAATAGGAATTTCCGCAGCTGTGCTGTATGCGCAATTGACAACAGGAAGGCCTGCGAGAATCACAACAAGAATCGATCCCACGCATCCAGCTCACTACATGGAGCTGCACCTTGACACCAAGACAAACGAGCCGCACATAGTCAAGGACGAGGAAGTGCAGTGGAAAAAAGAGCGCGGAACAAAAGTCGAGCTTGACATTGAGGCAAGCTATCAGAAAGGAGACCAAAGCGTTGACAGCTATCTCAAGGAAACAGCCATTGTCAACCCGCACGCAACGATAATTTACACAAATCCCAAGGCAGAACAGGTTATTTTCCCAAGGGCATCAGACAAATTGCCAAAAGAACCGCAGGAAATCAAGCCCCACCCGTACGGAGTTGAGCTTGGAATAATGCTCAAGATGATAAGGGCGACTGACTCAAGGACATTGCAGTCATTCCTTATGAACGAGTTCTCAAGAGTCGGCTCGCAGACAGCAAAGGAAATCTGCTCAAATGCAGGCCTGCAGACAGACATGAAGCCGCGCGAGCTCGAACTCGGGCATGTTGAGAAATTAATGGAGGGAATAAAGAAGACAAAAATCATCTCTCCACCAACAGACTGCATAGTGCCAATAGGGGAAGAACTGCTTGAAAAAGGATTGAGAAAGGAAGTTGCAGCAGAATTTTACACTGCTGTGACTCGACCGCCGGAAATTTACCGCGGAATCCCATTTGTAATTGAAGTTGCCCTTGCTTATGGAGGACAGCAGCCTAAAGACCAAATTGCAAGGGTGTTGAGGTTCGCAAACAGGGTGCCATTGCTCTACCAGCAAAGCGCTTGCTCGGCATTCAAGAGCATTCTGCAGACAAACTGGAAGCCTTACGGAATGCAGCAGAGCGGAAGCTCGGCGCCAGTAGGACCATTGACAGTTGTTGTTCATTTGGCGTCAGTATGGCCGCCATTCACTTCAGAAGCCAAAGAGGCAATCGCGCACTATCCTGAAATCATCAAGGAAATCAAGCTCGCACTTCAGGAAGCAGGAAGAAGGCTCGGCGCGTATGTCAACAAGAAGAAGCGCGTCGGCTTGGAAAGGGAGCGCGTCAATATTTTCGAAAGGTATATTCCTGAAGTTGCTGATTCACTTTCTTTTCTTTCCGGCGAGAACAAGAAAGCAATTGAGTCCCAGCTGAACTCAATGCTCGCAAAGAACAAGGAATTCATCCAGACAAACACTGCGATTGTTGCTGAATCAAAGAAAGAAGAATCAGAAGACAAAATCAAGCTCACAGGCTCTGCAGAGAGTGATGACGAATGAGCGAGGCCAAGAAAAAACTACAGGATATGGGAAAAGAGCTTGTTGATGCAATCAAGAAAGGAAAACAGCCAAGGATTGACATTCCTGTAAGGGCTCTCAGCAACGTCGTCTATAACGAGAAGACAAGAACCCTTGAATTAGGAAACAAGACAGCAGAAAGGCTGTTCTTCAATGTCGGCCATGTCAAAAAGTTTGTCCAGACAATGGAAGTTGCGAAGATTTCAAAACAATTGCTTGACTTGAGCAAGCACGCTTCACTCAGGGACGTTTTCTACATGGCAAAAAGGACTTTGCCCGGAACAAACACGAACCTTGTTGATGAGCAAAGCGAGTCAGACACTGCGATTGAGGATTTGGAGCTGGTCACAGGTAGCTCAAGAGAGCAGTTGAACATGAACGCGAACAAGAACGGCTCTGTCGCAGGACACGTTGTTATCGAGGACAAGGGAGACACAATTGACTGGAGCAGGCTCGGTTCTGGCGGATGGTCAATTCCGTCAAACGTTGAAGAGATAAAATTCAAGAAAGTCGAGGCAAAATATGTCCTTTACATGGAAAAAGCAGCTGTTTGGGAGCGTTTGCACGAAGACAGGTTTTGGGACAAGCAAAAATGCATCATAATGAGCTCGCAGGGGCAGACAACAAGGGGAATAAGAAGATTATTGCAGCGGCTGAGCAACGAGCACAAACTGCCGATTTACATCCTGACAGACTATGACTCCTGGGGTCACTACATTTACTCAGTCATCAAGTACGGCTCAATCAGCCTGGCGCACATGTCAGAGGTTTTGGCCATTCCAAATGTAAAATATCTCGGCATTACCTCTGATGACATAGAGAAATACGGGCTCAAAAAGAACTTCATCAAGCTCAATGACCGCGACCTTGCGCGTTTGAAGCAGATTGCAGAATATGACTGGTTCAAAAACCACAAAGTCTGGCAGAGAGAATTCAAGATGATGAAAGCATTCGGCTCAAAAGCGGAAATCCAGGCATTAAGCGCGCGCGGAATAACGTTTATTTCTGACACATACCTGCCTGAGAAGATAAGGAACAAGGACTGGATTGAATAATTCTACGACAAATAATACGGGCCTGGCAGGATTTGAACCCGCGACCCTCTGCTTAGAAGGCAGGCGCTCTTTCCAGGCTGAGCTACAGGCCCATGAAACATACTGGTTTTAGAGGCTTTATAAATGTTTCAGGGAAAACACGGCTTTGTGAGATACTTTTTTAAAGACGTCACAGCAACACAGTATTGTCCGCCGCGGTAGCCAAATCCGGCAAGGCAATCGCCTGCAGAGCGATCATGTGAGGGTTCAAATCCCTCCCGCGGCTTATTCAAGGGAGGCGTAATATGAAACAAATAATTGCATTATTGATTTTGGTTCTGTTTTTGATAGGGTGCCAGCCAGTGGCTCAGCCAGTTGCTCCGAGGCCGAATGCCGCAACAAACCCGCCTCCAGCACCAACGCCGCCTTCTGCTGTTGAGGTTGCCCCAGGGCCTGTTCCGCCAGCTCCAACAGGGCCGGCTCAGTCAGCTTATGAAGTGGCTGCAGAAGTCTCAGCGCCGACAAGCGGCTCTGCAGGACCGACAACAGCGCAGGACACTGTCATACTTAAGCAGGGTGACTTCCGCGATGTTGTCCACAACACACACGGCCGCGCCCAGATTGCAAGGGTTCCAGGCGGAGGGCTTGCGCTAAACCTGCTCGGATTCTTCACAGACGCAGGACCAGGGCTCACTATTGTGCTACACTCAGGAGACCCGGCAACAGGCTTGGCTGTAAGCGGGCTCACGTCAAACACAGGAAGCTACTCTTACACACTGCCTGCCAACACTGACCTGAGAAAGTACACAAAGGTCTCGATTTACAACAAGAAATACAATGTCATCTGGGGCGAGGCAGAGCTGCGCTGAGCTTTTTCCTGTACCTGAACCCAAGAGTTGCAAGTATGAACAGCAGCATAAGCCCTGCAGGCAAAAGGAATTCAGGGGTCATAAGCTCGGATAAAAGACTGCCTGAAAGCGCGTGCTCGCTTATCTTTGCGAAAAAATAAGTCATGATAAATGTTTCAGGCACAAAACCAAGCAGTGTTGCCAGGAAATAATCAGCAAATTTTATGCTTGACAGCCCGCAGACATAATTAACAATTCCAAAAGGCTCCAATGGGAATATTCTCAGGAAAAAAAGCCCGCTGAAGCCATGGCGCTCAACCATTTTCTGCAGTTTTTTGTGTTTTCCGAAAATACTCTTGACAAAATCCCTGCCAAGCCGCCTGGCGACAAAGAACGCCAAAGATGCGCCGAGGGAAAAGCCTGCAATGTTCAGGAAAAGCCCCTCTGTTGGGCCGAAAAGCACTGCGCCGATAAACGTCATAAGGGTTACAGGAACCATTAGGGCGGCAGCTATTCCGTAAATCGCGATAAAAACAATCCAGCCTGCAAACCCAAACACGTCAACAAAACCCCTTATTGAGTCAATAGTGAATTTTCCAGAGTAAGGGGAGAACTTCACAAGGTAAAGCGCAGCTGCAATCAGCAGTATGAACAGCAGGAACTTCAGCCTTGAATGTTTTTCCATAAACAAGGGGATTTAGACAAACTATTTAAACCAAACTGCTCAAAAGCAGGTTATGGCAAGCCGGAAAATACTGCTCAGGAAGGAAAAGCGGCAGTTTGTCCCTGAACTGGACAGGGAAGTAAGGGTTGAAAAAGAGGCAATGTTCTACGTAACAGAGCCTGGCAGGGACTTTCACACAAAATACGGAGCCATCACAGCAAAAGAGCTGAAGAAAAAGCCAGGAAGCTCAGTAAAAACCTCAATTGGAAAGGAATTCACAATTATTGACGCTGATTTTGGCGATGACTTAAGGCACATCAAGCGTTTGCCACAGACAATGTCAGCAAAAGACATGGGACTTATTGTTTCTGCAACAGGTGTGAACAAGGAAAGCTTTGCAATTGACTCAGGAACAGGCTCTGGGGCACTGGCTTGCTATCTTGCGCACCTTTGCAAGAAAGTTGTCAGCTATGAAATAATCGACAAGCACATAGAAGTGGCGAAAGAAAACCAGAAATTCCTCGGGCTGAAGAATTTAATGATAAAAAAAGGAAGCATTTATGACAAAATTCCCGAAAAAAATGCGGATTTACTGGTCCTTGACGTTCCAGAGCCGCAAAAGGCGATAAAAACAGCAGAAAACGCGCTGAAAACCGGCGGTTACCTTGTTGCTTACACAATCCAGGCAACCCAAATGCTTAATTTTACAAATGAGCTGATGAAAAACAAGCGGTTTTTGTTCATCAAGAGCTGCGAATTGATTGAAAGAACCTGGAAAGCAGAAGGGCAGATACTCAGGCCCTCAACAGCGCCATTCGGCCACACTGGATTTTTGGTTTTCGCGAGGAAAATATGCTGAAGATAAAGGGATTCAAAGTTCCAAATTATGACAACAGCGTTGTGAGCATTGTAAACTCAGTTCTTGCGCATTTTAGGGCTGAAACAGTGCACAAGCCTTTGAAGCCAATTCTTAAGGCAGCAAAAGGCGCAGATAAGATTGTTTTCTTTTTGGTTGACGCAATGGGATATGACCAGGTCAAGGCGCTTCCAAAGCACTCATTTTTGAGAAAATGGATGCAGAACAAGCCAGTCAGCGCGGTTTTCCCCTCAACCACTGCAACAAGCGTTTTATCTTTTGCAACAGGGCTTTTGCCTGTTGAGCACGGAGTATTGGGATACACACAGTACATTCCAGAACAAAACAAAGTCATCAATATGCTGGGCTTCGAAAGCATAAAGACACACAAGTCTGTAAAACTAAACCTGCGCAAGCTTTACCCGTTTACAACAGTTTATCAGCGCCTGAAAAAGGCAGGAATCAGGTCAGTCATACTTATGCCATCAAATCTGCAAAAAACAAAGCTCTCCTCAATTCAGAATTCACGGACAAAATATGTCCCCTACCAATCAATTCCTGAAATGTTCAAGAAGCTGAACAAGCTGATTTTGAAAAAAGGAAAGGAGTATGTGTACTGCTACCTGCCTGATTATGACACTGCCTGCCACGAACAAGGGCCTGACGCGATAATACCCAATCTTTTGCTATCGTACATCAACAACCAGTTCGCCCGCCTCGGCTTGACGCGCGCGCGAAAGACACTGCTTATTGTCAGCGCAGACCATGGCTCAATCACTACAAATCCTGAAAAACTCATACGGTATCAGAAATATCCAAAGCTGTATTCAGCGCTAAAGGCAGTTTCAGGAGAAGCGAGAATCAATTATTTGCACTGCAAGAAAGGAAAGCAGGAATTTGTGCAGAATTATTTCAGGAAAAATCTTGCAAAGCACTGCGATATTGTGTCCTCGCAGGAAGCGCTTGAAAGCGGATTGTTCGGAAAAGGGGAAGTTAATCCGCTTGTGCGCGAAAGAATGGGCGATTTTATAGTATTCTGCAAGAAAAACAAGACAATGCTTGACTTTTACACGCCTTTAATCGGCCATCACGGCGGAACAAGCAAGATAGAAACGCAGGTGCCGCTGATACTTTACAGGTTTCACTAGATTTTGAATTCTTCTTTCAGCTGCTTTTCAAAGATTCTTCTTGCCGGGAAGCCCTTGCTTGCGACAAAAGTGTTGAAGTCAATTCGCGAGATGCCTTTTGACATTGCTTTTCGCTGGAGTTCTGCCAAACGCTGTCCGAAAACGCTGTAGTTCGGACTGTATCCTGGGTTTTCAAAGAAGGTGAACGTTAGGTCGTAAATGCGCTTTTTGGGCAATCCTGTCTTTTTGTGAGCCCACTCGACAAAAGCAGCGTAGTTCTGCTTTCCTGAGTTGACCCTGCTGTCTGAAATTGCCCTTAGGAATCTTCCAACACGCCATTTCCTGACAACATATTCCATTGCATCATTGAAAGTTTCCAAATCAGAGTATTTGCTGATAAAATTTATGACGTTTTTCTCTGCCTTGCTTGGCATGTATTCGTGTTCAAGATGCCTGAATATCTCAAGAAGCTCGATTTCCCTGTGGAAGCTAAGCCCCTCTGTGATTGGAGTGTCCAAAGAAGAGCCAAGAATCTCAACAAGGCGGAGCTTTCCAAGATATCCTGTGTAGCTGTTCATGAAGTTGACGCAGTGGCCGTGCTCCTCGTGAATTGTCAATTGGAAAATCTCAGGCAGACAGTCATTCGGGCTTCCGCGCTTGTCATTTGTCGCAAAATAAACACAGAATGGCTTTTTCGTCAATGTTCCGAACGGGCTCATTGCGCCAGAAGGCATGAACGGAACCATGTAAGAAGGGGTTTCAACAACCCTGACATCATATTTAGGGGTTATTTTCACAAGGCTTTCTTCTGCAATGTCCTGAAGCAGGCGCCTTGTTTCAACTATCACCTTGATTAATTGCTTCAAAGGCACATTGTATTTTTTCTTTAATGCCACGTCAATATCTGGAACTGTGTTTTTGCAGTTCAGCTTTGAAGCAAGCTTGGCGCAAATGGCTTTGAACTTTGGAAGGTCTTCTTCAAGCCAGCCCAATGCCTTGCTTTCAATCTCTTTTGCTGATTCAGGATAGTCATAATAGTCTTTCAGGAGCTGGGGATAGATTTTTTCCCTCCTGAAGCCCTTGCCGTATTTCTTTAACAGCGGGAACACTTCTGTGAAGTCGCCTTTCTTTATTTTGCCGACGAGCATTGCATTGCGCCATTCTTTCACTTTTCCTGCCAAAGCATCAAGTTTTTTCTTTGTGCTTTCCTTTTTGACATTGTTTTTTGCAGTGGCAATGACTCCAAAGCAGCCATCGCAGGAAAGGACTGCCAAAATCTTGATTTCAGCAGGCCAGTCTTTTTTGAGAAGGTATTTTTTTACGTCAAGGCTTTTGCCGCAGCCGTCTGCTATCTTCCTTATGTGGTTTTCCTTAAAGCCCTCAACAAGGAAATGATTGTACAAATAGCTCATTACTGCGCCAGGAGGGTCATTCGGCTCCTCGAACAGGAAGCCGCGCCTTATTGATTTCAGGAATTTTGTGGCTTTTCTGTCTTTTTTGCACTTTTTCAGGAGCGTGTCAATTTCTGTCAATGCTTTTTTCTCGTTTTCCTTTGTTGGAATCCAGACTTTGCCAGCGTATTGTTTTAATCCTGAGCAGAAAGCGCCTAATGGAGAGATTTTTTTCCAGAGCGAGAATATTTTATTGTCAATTTTCATATTATTGCATTCGTCACGCTAAATATATAAATCCATCGCCATTATTTCTGCCTGTGAAAACAGAAGCGAGAGTTATTGGAATTGATGATGGTCCTTTTGTAAAGAGAAAAGACAAGAAAGTGCTTGTTGTAGGAGTTGTTTACCGCGGCGGAGTCTTCCCTGACGGTGTTGTTTCAACTTATGCAACTGTTGACGGCACTGACGCGACTGAGAAAATCGCTTTGATGATAAACAAGTGCCGTTTCAGGACACAACTGCAGGCAATTATGCTCAAAGGAGTTGCTGTCGGCGGGTTTAATGTCATTGATATTGAGAAATTGCACCGGCTGACAAGGCGCCCTGTTGTGGTTGTTGTGCGCGATTATCCTGATTTGGCTGAAATTTATCGCGTTCTTACCTGGCTGAAAAAGAAAAAAGCAATGGCGCTAATCAAAAAACTGCCAAAGCCAACACAAATCGGCAAAGTTTACGTCCAATACGCAGGAACAGACCTAAAGTCAGTCAAAGAACTGCTTAGAATAACCTCAACAAGGGCGTTTATCCCAGAACCTTTGAGAGTTGCACACTTGATTGCAGCAGGAGTTGTGAAAGGGCAGAGCAGGGGAAGAGCTTAAGTGTAATACAGCTTGCCAGTCTCTTTCTGCTCCCTGTCGAGCCTTGAGCCGGGTTTGTTTATTCTTGGGCGCTTGCTTTCCTCGTCGCGCCTGAGCGTGATGTCGATTTCTGTGAGGAAGTTGTTCATTCCGCTCACCATGTCAAAAGGACCGGTTGCCTTGCCTTCTTTTCCAGGATTGCCGGCAAAGACCATAAGCTCGTCAGCAAGATAGTCAAGGAACATTAAGTCGTGGTCAACAACCATAATCGTGACTCCCCTTTGCTCTGCAACGTCCTTGATTGCTTTTGCAACTGCGAGCCTTTGCTCAACGTCAAGATATGCTGATGGCTCGTCAAGCAGGTAAAGCTCTGCTTCCTGCGAGAGGCAGTGTGCAATTGCAACCCTTTGAAGTTCTCCGCCTGAAAGAGTGTTCATGTTCTTGAGCAGCAAGTGCTTGATGTCAAGAGGGCGGATAAGCTGGACTTCGTACTTGCCAACAGCATTCTGCAATGCAATGCTGACTGATTCTTCTGATGATGAATCAAGATATTGGGGCTTGTAAGCGACCTTGACAGGAGTTTCAACGCTCCCTGCATCCGGCTTCAGGACATTTGCAAGCATTTTCACAAAAGTGGTCTTCCCTGTGCCGTTTTCTCCAAGAATTCCAACAACACTGTGCGCATTTACGCTTCCTGGCTGGACATCGAGCGAGAACTGGTCAAGTTTTTTCTTCATTTCCTCCCAGCTTGTCAGCTTGTGGGCAAATTTCTTTTGCCCAGGCTGCCTTGAAAAGAAAGTGATTGAGTAAGGCCTGAATCGCATATTCTGCTCCTTGATGAAGCCCTCGAGATATGAATTAATTCCGTTTCTTGCCGGCTTTGGAACGCTTACAATTCCATAAGAGCCCTCTTCTCCGAACATTATGTGCGCAAGGTCTGTCATGTAGTCAAGAATAATCAGGTCGTGCTCAACAACAAGCACTGCAGTCTGCTCATTGGCAAGCTCCTTGATGAATTTCGCGACATTAATTCTCTGCTTTATGTCCAAATAAGATGATGGCTCGTCAAAAATGTACAAATTTGCCTTCTTAAGCACAGTCGCTGCAATCGCAATCCTCTGCATCTCACCGCCAGAAACATTCGCAATGTCATTGTTCAATATGTGGTGAATACCGAGCGCCTTTGCGACTTCAATGAGTTTTTTTGTCTCATTGACTTTATCAAGCAAATCCTTGACTTTTCCTTTTGCATTTTTCTGAATCTGGTCAATGTGCTGGGGCTTGTAGCTCACTTTTATTTCCCCTTTCGCAAGCTTTTCAAAAAACACCTGCGCTTCTGTGCCCTTGAAGTATTCGAGAAGCTCGCTGTGGCTTGCCTCTTTCTCAGTGCCAAGGTTTGGAATTAACTGGCCTGCGAGAATCTTTATCGCTGTTGATTTCCCAATGCCGTTCCTTCCGACTATGCCGACAACTTTTCCAAAAACAGGCATTGGAAGATTGTAAAGGTGAAATCCATTTGTTCCATACTGGTGGACTGGCTGCTTTGCAAGCTCTTCAGGAAGCTTGATAATGCTTATCGCGCCAAAAGGACAGCGGTTCTGGCAAATACTGCAGGCATCTGATGTGAGTTCTGGATTTATGCGAATCTTCTGGTCAACAGGGTCAATGGTCTTGCACTCCAATCCCTGCCTGTTCATCGGGCAGATGCGCATACATAGGTATCCGCCGCAGCCCTTTGGGTTGCACCTTTCTTTGTGCACAATTGCTATTCGTGGCATAAACACTATTTTAAAACGTGACATTTATAAATCCTCGCTGACGTGAAAGCATTATGAAATGCGAGCTGTGCAAGAAGGGGATTGAGCAGACATTCCTGGCTAAAATACTTGGCACCATAGTAAAGGACGCAAAGGGAAAGCCCCACACAATATGCTTTGAGTGCCAGAAAAAGTTCCAGAAGAAAGAAGATGTTCTTGCGCAGCTGAAATAATCTGCCTCCGTAGCTTAGTAGCTATAGCGCCTGCCTCGTAAGCAGGAGGTCGCGAGTGCAACTCTCGTCGGAGGCTTATACCGAGGTGGAAAAAATGTTAAGTGTTGTGCATGAATTCAAGGATTTTTTGAAAGAGTATAAGATTGTGGGGCTGGCTATTGCCTTCATCATGGGCGCTGCGGCAACAGAGCTTGTGAAATCATTGGTGAACAACGTGGTAATGCCGATAATCACGCCTTTCATTCCAGGCGGGGCGTGGCAGACAGCGACATTCAAGATGGGGCCCATAGTTATTTCGTGGGGAGCATTCCTGAGCTCGCTGATATACTTCATAATACTGGCATTTGTAATCTTCCTGATTGCAAAGTTTGTTTTCAAGGAAGAGAAAGTCGGCAAGAAGTAAAGCGGGTATGATTACCTGTGGCGGCGCTTGTGCTGCCAGAATGGCTTGTGGTTTTGCTGCTGGCGGCTTCTTCCGTGCGAAGGGCCTGCGGCAACAACCGCTATTTTTTCAAATGCAGGAAGAGGAGCAGGTGCTATCTGCCTTCTGAGACCGCGCACTATAATCTGGAAATCGCGGTTATCCTGCGGTGTTACGAAAGTCACAGCATCCCCTTTTGCGCCTGCCCGTGCAGTGCGCCCGATTCTGTGGGTATAATCATCTGATGTCTGGGGCAGGTCATAATTGTAAACATGCGAGATATTGTCGATGTGCAGGCCGCGCGAAGCAACGTCTGTCGCGATCAGGACGCCAAGCCCGCGTTTATGGAGATTGGCTATGGTCTCAGTGCGCCTGCCCTGTGAAAGGCCGCCGTGTATGGGGGTTGCATCAATTCTTTGCGCCCGCAGGTTCTTGGAAACCCGGTCGCAATTGCGCCGCGTCTTGCAAAAGACAAGAGCGATTCCAGGAGTTTCGTGCTTGAGTAAGTGGGCCAAAAGTGATAATTTTTCCTGTGATTGAACAGAGTATGCGCGTTCGGTGAGCAGGTGCGTGTCCACGTGTGTCTTTCCCTGAATCGCGACAGGCGAACGCATGTAATGATTTACAAGGGAGCGCAGGCGCGGGGAAACTGTTGCGCTGAAAAGCAGCGTCTGGCGCTGCCTTGGGGTGTATCGCATTATTTTCTCAACGTCATCAATAAAGCCCATATCAAGCATGCGGTCAGCTTCGTCAAGTACAAGGTAGCGGACTGCGTTGAGTTTAACCCCCTGTCCAAGCACGTCGAGCAGCCTTCCGGGCGTCGCGACGACAACATCTGCTGTGCGCAGGGCTTTCAGCTGGGGCGCAATTCCAACCCCGCCAAAGACAGGGACAATCCTGAGATGGATGTATTTTCCAAATCCGTTGAGTGCCTCGCACACCTGCAGGCAAAGTTCGCGGGTCGGAGTCAGCACCAATGCGTGTATTCCATTGCCGTGGGCGAGTTCGTTGAGGATAGGCAGCCCAAAAGCAGCGGTTTTACCAGAGCCGGTTTCCGAGTGGCCGATTATGTCCTGCCCGTTATTTATCAGGGGAATGGCTTTCTCCTGAATGGTTGTCGGCGTAGCATAGCCCTGGTCTTCGATAGCTTTCAGTATAGGGACTTGCAAGTGAAAATCTGTAAATTGCATCTTGTCACTCCGAACGATTCTATTCTCTAAACTATATTTTTGAGAATATCAATGAGCGTACAAGAGCGCCCCATTATAAAGGTTTGCATTGCACAAACCTTTAAATATTGACAGCAAGAGGCTATTTTCTATGGAATTCAGCAGGAAAACCTGGATGTCAATATTCATTTCAGCCATAATGATACTCAGCGTCATAGGTTTCTCGCTCACGTTCACAGAGCAGAACACCCAGCAGTTGGTGTATAATGACACCGACTTCACAAGGACGCAGAATGGATGGCAGGCAAAAATAAACAACAACAAAGTTGAATTTTACACCTTCCCGAGCGAGCTTGAGGACATCCAGTTTGACGAGGGCGCAGGAGTTGCCCTTGACGGCGTAAAAGTGCTGTGGTTCTCATACAATCCAAAGGAGACTTATGCGCAGGAAATAGCTGACACGCTGTTTTACATGGAGGAATCGCTTGGCAAGGCAGCTGACATTTATGTCCAAAGGGGGCTCACAAACAACACGGGCTATGAGCTTCCAGAAGCAACCTGCGCAAACGCGACAGCAACAGTGCCTGTGCTGATACTTGAGTCAGGGAACGAAACGTCCATAAAGCATAATAATGGGTGCATCATTGCAACTGCGTCAAGCGGCAGGGAAATTTACCGTGTCGGAGACAGGATACTTTACCAGAGATTCAAGGTGATGAAGTGACTGAAGCAAAACAGGCAAAGAAAGAGGAAACGCCAAATGCAAGCAATGTTCAGAATGCTGTCGCAATAATTGCCACAATAGTGGTTCTAATCCTGATAAGCTTCTTCGCATACAAGTATTTGCACAAGGAGCCTCCGCGCGCCCAGCTTATTTACAATAACTTTGAGTTCAACAAGGTTGAGGGAATGTGGCATACGCAATGGCAGAAAAAAGGACAGGTGTATGACATTGGAATGCGTTACAATCCGCTTGAAGTCGAGGATGTTTCAGTAGGCGGCGTTGATCTTAACATCACTTTCAGAAAGCTGCCGCAGTACATCACGTTTGACCCGCGGGAAAACACCACTAACATGAAATACATTGCTCTCGGAGTGGGAGAGCTCGGGCTAAATCTTGTGCGCGGACTTGGCGGAAGGATTGAGATGGCATGCACAGTCAACGGCTCTGACGCCTGCATGAACCACTCAATAGTCACCTGCGATGACGCGGATAAGGGAGTGTACCTTCTCAGGACAGCAGAACAGCCGAGGGTTATCCTTGCCGGCAACTGCCTGATTCTCGAAGGAAAAGAGCTTGACCTCATAAGGGCAATAGACAGGATACTCTACACATTCTACGGAATTATCGCTTAACTTTATATAGCGCAAAGCCTTAATCCGCAGCATGCATGTCGTCTACTGTTCGCAGCAGCTGGACGGGCTCGCAGCAGCAGCCATTCTCTTCAGAGCTGAACGCCTAAGGGGGCATGACGTAAGGCTTGGCGGGCTTCTTAATTTTGAAAATGCAAAAGAGCAGTTTGATTCAATGCAAAGCCTCAGCGGCGACCTTATTTTCATCCTTGACTTCCTTCCTGACAATCTTGCAGCAATGGAGCCAAAGCTAAGCGCGATTACAGTCAGGAACCGCATCGCATACCTGAACAGCCACCATCCGCACGACGAGAAAGACCAGGAAACACTCGCAAGACATGTTCATACTTTTGACCTCTCAGGCCCATTGCACTATGCGCCTGTGCCAAAGGAAAAGGTTTGCGCAGCAGAGCTTGCCTGCCAGAGGTTTTTGCCGAATGACAGCGTGGCAAAAGAGCTCGCAAGGCTGGCGCACGACATTGAATTCTGGGAGCGCAATGACAAGAACTCAGCCAGGCTCGCAGACCTTATTGCGTCAGGATTTGAGCCAAAAGAGCTGATTGAGGCTTTGTCAAAAGGGGTGTTCTGGTCAGAAAGGTTTGAGCAGCTGCACAGGGAATATTTGCAGAAAAAAGAGCACGCTTTGAAGGACATCATTTCGCATCTGGCAGTCAAGAATATCGCAGGCTACCAATTCGGGTTCACCCTTGCGCCAACATTATTGCAGTCAGCTGACGCAGGACAGCACGTGCTTGACAACCATTCTGCTGTTGATGTTTCAGCAGTGCTTTACAGGAATGGCAGGATAAGCTTCAGGAAGAGGGATATTTGCCAGCTTAACCTCGCAGACATAGCAAAGCTGTTTGGCGGAGGAGGGCACAGCTATGCTGCCGGCGCAAGGCTCGCGCAGTTCCCCTCAATAACCCGCGAGAACTTTGACAGCACGCTTTTCGCGCTTGACCAGCAGCTGAAAACACAACTTCTGAAGTAAATATTATATACTGCATTGTTTGCGGGTTTATTATGATACTTTCATTGCAGGAACTTTTTGACGCTGCGCTGATGACTGTTGCAGTCGGCTACATCTTTATGGGAATTTTTCAGTCCCGCACTTTAAGGGCGGGCTTTGACTGGAAGGCATTGTGGTTTGCCTGCCTTGTGACAGCCCCTGCGCTCATACTGCACGAACTCGCGCACAAGTTTGTGGCTTTGGCAGCAGGAATGCAGGCAACATTCCACGCAGCTTACACCTGGCTCGGAATCGGAATCCTGCTGAAGCTTGCGCACTCGCCATTCCTGTTTTTCGTTCCGGCATACGTGTCAATAAACTGCACAGGCGCCCATTGCTCTTTGCCCCCAATAACCCATGCGCTTATCGCGGTTTCAGGGCCTGCACTTAATCTCATCCTTTGGGTTTCCTCTTGGGCTGTCCTTAAACACAGGCATATCAGAAGCAGGAAGTGGTTTGTCTTCTGGTTCCTGACTCAGAAAATAAACATGCTGTTGTTCATCCTTAACATGCTTCCAATCCCGGGTTTTGACGGGTTTACTTTCTATTCAGGATTATGGCAGGCGTTTGCGTAATAGTTGTATTGGACACTACAAAAGTATTTAAGCAAGCTTAAAAGTTTTTTAGTATGCACCTAACCAAATTTGTGGTTATTACCGGCGGAGTTCTTTCAGGATTGGGAAAAGGAGTGGCTTCTGCCTCTATTGGCAGGCTTCTGAAGAATCACGGAAAGATTATCTGCATGAAGTGCGACGGCTATCTAAATGTCGACCCGGGCACGATGAACCCCATTGAGCACGGCGAGGTGTTTGTGCTTAATGATGGAGGAGAGGTTGACATGGACTTCGGGCACTATGAGCGCTTTGTTGGTGTTCAGTGCAAATCAGGCTGGAACCTTACCTCAGGCAAGGTTTTCAACCGTGTAATTTCAAAAGAGCGCCAGGGGCAGTACCTTGGAAAAACAATACAGATATTCCCTCACGTGATTAATGAAATCAAGGAATGGATATTCTCTTTGGTAAAGCAGGAACAGCCTGAGATAGTGCTGCTTGAAATTGGCGGCACGGTTGGTGACATTGAAAACAGCTGGTTTGTCGAGGCTGCAAGACAATTGAAAAAGGATGTCGGGCAGGAAAACATAGTGTATGTGCACCTGACTTATGTCCCTTTCCTGCATTCTGTTGGCGAGCCAAAGACAAAAACAGCGCAAAGGGATGTAGCCCTTCTCAGGGAGAAGGGAATCACGCCTGATATCATAATCTGCAGGAGCAAAGACGCAATTTCCCAGAACATCAAGGAAAAGCTGGCAATGTTCTGTGACATAGAGCCGTCGCACATCATAAGCGGAAAGGATGTTGACAACATTTACGAGGTCCCGTTGGTATTCCTTAAAGAGGGAATGCTTGAAATCCTGAACAGGAAGCTCTCGCTCAGGCACAAGTCAGAAATGGACGAATGGCAGGCTCTTGTCAGCAGGATAAAAAACCCAAAGAACGAAGTTACAATTGCCGTCTGCGGAAAGTACACTGCGCTGAAGGACTCTTATGCAAGCATAATCGAGGCGCTCACCCACGCAGGGGCGCATAATGACGCAAAGGTCTGCCTGAAATGGATTGAGACAACAGAAATTGAAGACGGAAAATTGTCTGCGGATGATGCACTCAAAGGGATTCAGGGAGTCCTTGTGCCAGGCGGATTTGGCAGCAGGGGCGCAGAAGGAAAAATCGCGGTAATCAGGGCAGCGCGGGAAAATAAAATCCCTTATCTGGGGATTTGTTACGGGCTTCAGCTTGCTGTTGTTGAATTTGCGAGAAATGTCTGCGGGCTGTCCGGGGCAAATACCACAGAGAATGACCCAAATACGCCGCATCCTGTAATAGACCTCTTGCCGGAGCAGAAAACAATACTTGCAAAAGGCGGGACAATGCGGCTTGGCGCCTGCAAAGCCGTGCTTGAGCAGGGCAGCCTTGTTGCCCAGTTATACGGCGCGCGGGATGCTTGGGAAAGGCACAGGCACAGGTATGAAGTAAACCCTGATTATCACAAGGCGTTGCGTGACAGCGGAATGAGGCTCAGCGGGCTGTCAGAGAACGGCAGGCTGGCGGAATTCATTGAGCTTCCAGAGCACCCGTATTTTGTTGCCACGCAGGCTCACAATGAACTGACATCAAGGCTGGAAAAGCCAAATCCATTGTTCCTTGGATTTGTGAAAGCGGCATTAATTCGCAAGCTTTAAAAACCGACCATATAATCTCTTCGTCGGTGATATATTGACCATAAAGTCATTTTTGCTGAACATTTATGACAAGCATTACAAGAAGCTGCTGATACTGAGCTTCCTGCTTCTTTTCGCCTGCGTAGCTGTTCTGATAACGCACAAGATGCAGACAGGAGAGTTCATTGCAAAGGGAGTTTCGCTAAAGGGCGGGCTCACAATGACCATTCCTGTTGAGCAGGCAGATATCCACGCACTACAGGCAGCCTTGTCATCGCAATTCCCGCTTGCAGACATTAATGTAAGAAGCATGGCAGAGGCAGGGCAGATAAAGGCACTAATAATAGAAGCCGCAGATGTCTCTGACACAGAGCTTGTCGCAGCAATCAAGGCGCAGGGCATCCCATTGGAGGAAGGCAAGTTCTCAATCGAAGTTATGGGTTCATCCCTTGGCCAGAGCTTCTACAAGCAGACCCTTATCGCTGTCGCGCTCGCATTCCTTTTCATGAGCATAGTTGTCTTTGTGACTTTCAGGAACCTTTTGCCAAGCTTGTTCGTAATCCTGTGCGCAGTCTCAGACATTATCAGCACAATAGCAATGCTTGACGTGCTCGGGGTAAAGCTTTCAACAGCAGGTGTTGCCGCGCTCCTGATGCTCATCGGTTACTCTGTTGACACAGACATCCTTCTCACAACAAAGGTCCTGAAAAGAAAGGAAGGGACAATTTTTGAGCGCACTATCGGAACAATGCGCACAGGGCTCCTGATGTCAATAACAGCATTTGGGGCTTCAATGGCAGGATACTTTTACACACAGTCAGATGTTGTCAAGCAGATAATGCTCGTAATCTCAATCGGAATGCTTTTTGACATAATTTACACATGGGTGCAGAACGCAGGTATCCTGAGATGGTACCTGGAGAACAAGGAAAAGAAGGAGGGTCAGCATGGGCACCCTTAAGAAAGCCCTTCTTAACATCCGTGTAATAATCCTGATAGCCTGCATACTGTTCATGGTTTTCGCGCTCATGCCAGAGCCGTGGAACAAGGGCGTTGTGATAAAGAGCGTTGCAAAGAACAGCTCTGCAGCCCTTGCAGGCATCACAAACCCGAATCCGACAGCGACTCCGCTGTCCAAAGAAGTCATAACGAGCATTAACAACAAGCCAATCAATAATGTTGATGACTATTACGCATTCACAAAAGGGCTCAGGCTCAACCAGACAATACAGGTAAAGACAAACAAGGGCATTTACAAGCTTACAACAAAAGAGGCATTCAGGGTTATTGAGCTCAACAGGACAGAGGAAAAGAGCGTAACAGAAACAATTGAGGTTAATGAGACAATAAACGGCACTGTTGTCCTGGTAAACAAGACATTCACAAAGCAGGTCCTTGTAAACGCGACCGCGCTCGAGCCAATCGGTGTTGAAAACCTCGGATTCAGGATTGACAACGCGCCCACAACAAACCTCCGCAAGGGACTTGACCTTCAGGGCGGAACAAGGGTTTTGCTCAGGCCTGCTGAAGAAATCACTATTGATATGCTCAACATAATGATTGACAGCCTCAAGGAGCGCCTTAATGTCTACGGGCTCAGCGACATTGTTGTTACATCCGTGCAGGACAAGCCAGGATTCCTCGGAGAGCCAAACAGGTACATCCTTGTTGAAATTGCAGGGGCAACAGAGGAGGAAGTCAAGGATTTGCTCGCAAGGCAGGGCAAGTTTGAGGCGACAATAGGAAACCAGACAGTCTTCCGCGGAGGCCAGGACATAACATATGTCTGCCGCACTGCAGAATGCAGCGGAATTGACCCAAGGCGCGGCTGCGGAACATCGCAGGGTGGATGGTCGTGCAGCTTCATGTTCAGCATCTCACTCAGCCCTGAAGCAGCCCAAAGGCAGGCTGACATAACAAAGAATATGAAAGTGGTCACAGACCAGGGCGGAAGCTACCTGAGTGAAAAGCTGATTCTCTTCCTTGACGACCAGGAAGTGGATTCCCTTAGCATCGCAGACGACCTGCGTGGCAGGGCTGTTACTGACATTGCGATAACAGGCGGAGGTTCGGGCACTACCAGGGATGATGCGACACGCGCAACCCTTGAAAGCATGAAGAAATTGCAGACAGTGCTTATCACAGGAAGCCTGCCTGTCAAGCTTGAAATAGTCAGGATTGACACAATTTCCCCAACCCTTGGCTCGCAGTTCGTAAAGAACGCATGGATGACAGGGCTGATAGCAGTCGCAGTTGTCACATTAATCCTCGTCATAAGCTACAGGAAGATTAAGATAGCGCTTCCAATTATCGGCTGCAGCCTTACAGAAATCATACTTACAATGGGAATGTACGCCCTGTTCGGCTGGAGCCTTGACCTCGCGGCAATTGCAGGGCTCATAGTCGCAGTCGGCATAGGTGTCAATGACCAGATTGTCATAATGGACGAAGCCCTGAAGAGGGAGCTTGACAAGACTATTTACAACTGGAGGGAGCGCATCAAGCGCGCGTTCTTCATCATATTCAGCGCATACTGCACAGTTGTTGTTGCAATGCTTCCATTGCTGTTCGCAGGCGCAGGACTGCTCAAGGGCTTTGCCCTCACAACCATAATCGGCGCCTCAATCGGAGTGTTCATCACAAGGCCTGCGTACGCATATGTAATCCAGCTCTTGTACGAGGAATGATAATGGCAACAAAGGCAAGCTCAATAATTATGGTTGCGCTTTGCACCATTCTGACTTCTGTGGCGCAGGTTCTGTGGAAGTTTGCGGCAAACACGGGCGGATTCCAGGGAATGATTGCAAGCTGGCAGTTATGGGCTGGTTTTTGCCTTTACGGCATGAGCGCAGCAGTCCTGATAAGGTCTTTCAAGGATGGTGAAGTGTCGGTTGTGTTCCCTGTTATCGCGTCCAGCTATGTCTGGGTCGCCCTGCTCTCCAACCATTACTTTGCTGAGCCAATAACCATATTCAAATGGCTTGGGATACTGTCAATAGTTCTTGGCATCACTGTCCTTGGTGTGGGCAATGTGAGGGTGAAAAAATGACAACAGCACTTTGGGCAATGGGGCTGGTCATTCTTGGAACAATGGTCGGCGCATTCGGACCGATTTTGTTCAAGAAAGGAAGCAAGACATTCACTCTTAACCCGCGCAAAATCCTCAAGGACCCAATGATTCTACTGAAAAACTATTATGTCATTTTTGGATGCGTGCTTTATGCGCTTTCATCATTCATATTCATTCCTGCACTGCGCGGAGGGGAGCTTTCAGTGCTTTATCCCCTTGTTTCATTGAGCTATATCTGGGTGGCGATACTTAGCGCGAAGTTCCTTGGTGAGAAAATTAACTCAACAAAGATAGCAGGAATCGCATTAATCATCATCGGAGTATCGCTTATCGGCATTGGCTCATGACAAAAACCGAAATAACCGCTTTTGACCTGCATTTTCTTTTGCAAGAGCTTCAGCCATTGGCAAATGAGAGGCTTGACAAGATTTATGTGCTCGAAGACCGCGGAATCCTTATCACTTTTGGTGCGAAAATAATGCTTCAGGCAGAGCCAGGCAAGTGCTGGACTCCGCTTCAAAGGCCTGCGACGCCTGAGCAGATACATCCTTTTGCAGCTCAGCTAAGGAAACTGATAGGAAACAGCAGGATAAGCAAAATAGAGCAGGTTTGTTCTGAAAGAATAATCGCAATACACGTAACAAGGTCTGAAAAGCAGTTTATCCTGTATCTCGAGGTGTTTGGAAGGGGAAATGTTGTGCTTTGCGACGGAGAAGGCATTGTGATTACTGTGCTGGCGCTTAATGACAGGGTGCAGCGCGGCAAGGCTTATCAATTGCCCAAAAGCATTGACACATTCCACCTTGACTCACGGGAATTTGCAGAGAAATTTGCAGAGAGCAAGGAAAATATTTCAAAGACTCTTGCTGTCCAGTTCGGTCTGGGCAAGGTTTTGGCAGAAGAGCTTTGCGTACGATGCGGAATTCCTGCTGCAGAGCCTGTGAAAAAAGAGCACGCTGATGACATTTTCCGAATTTTGCATGAGCTTCTTGTGAAAAAAATATCTCCGCAGATAATTTACGAAGGAAGCATTGTCTCTGACGCAACACCGATACCATTTGACTGCTATTCTGCCAAGAAAAGGGAGAATGTTGAAAGCTTTGGCAGCGCACTTGACAGAATATTTGCCCTTCCTGCAGAAGCTGTGAAGGAGCAAAAGCTCGCTCCGACAAGCACGCAGCTGCAAAAAGTTGAGACAATGATAGCAGTCCAGCAGCAGAACCTGGCGCAGCTTGAGCAAAAATCAGTGGAAGAGCGCAAAAAAGGCGAATACATTTACGAGCACTACCAGGAAATCAAGAAACTGCTTGATGAGATAGTCGAAGCTAAGAAGAAATTGAGCTGGAAGGAAGTAAAAGCGAAGTTCTCACAGATTAAGGAGATTAACGAGGCGACTGCGGATATTGTTGTTGAGATTTGAAGCTGTTTTCTTAAAAGAACTTCCACTATCGTTGGTAATGCGACTGTAAGGAGCCGTTATTTGGATTTGGCGTTTTCTGTGCAAGTGATTCATAATAAAAAAAAGGTGGACAGCTTACCCGAGTTCCCGCGTAATGCAGTACAGTCGGGTACGGAGGCCGGTTTAACTGCCGAGTTCGAATGGGATCGGGTGGGACCAGGCCCCTATGACCGTCCGAGGAGAAAACACTATGGGTGCTTTATAAAGCTTGCGCCTCAGCGGAAGCTGGACGACATCATCCCGACAATCCGCAGATTGTCGGCGAACTTGCAAACGTTCGCGTTTGCAAGTGCCGGCCGCTGATTGCGGAATTTTCATTTCGGATAAACATACAGCGCGATGAATGTTGCAATTGCCCAAAGGAGCATTCCAATAAGCATTTTCCAGTCCCTGAAGACAAGCTCTGGATGCCTTGCGATTGGCGAGCCAACATAAATCAATGAGAAATACCTGAAAATTACAAAAAGGGCAAACGGAAGGGAAAACGCGAGCTGAGGGTGGGTTCCAAGCAGTGCAAAAGCGCCGTACGCAACAATCAGCAATGCAGTCGCGACAATCATTAATGCATTCGCGACCTCTTTTGTGTAAACTTTGAGTGTTTCCTTGTGCTCAGCAGCCTTTGCCCCAAGCAGGACAAGGTCTGCGTATCGCTTTCCGGAAAGCAGGAAAAGCGCGAAAAAGAACGTGCAGAGCACAAGCCAGGGTGAAATCACGACACCAATAATGAACGCTCCTGATATTGCGCGCACAACAAAATTAATCGCGACAGTGAGAATATCTGCAAATGCAATCTTCTTCAGGAGGAATGAGTAAAGCTGCGTGAGAACCACGATAAATCCTGCTGCGTAAAAGAAATCCCTGTTAAGACTGAATGCAAGATAAAGCCCTGCGGCAAGCAGTAAAATCCCCCAAATGAGCGCGGTGATTATTGGAATTTTTCCTGCGGCAATCGGCCTTGTGCGCTTTTCAGGATGAGCCCTGTCTTTTTTCCTGTCAACAATGTCATTTATTATGTAGTTGAATGAGGAACACAGGCAAAGGCTCACAAATCCGAGAAATGCCAGCCAGACAAGGTTCAATTCCATAAGCCTGCCCACAAATATGAGCGGCAGGAAGACAAGCAGGTTCTTGTACCACTGCTGGGGTCTTATCAGCTTTACGTAATCGATGATTCCCATGTGTTTGACGACTTTCAAGGGGTTTATTAAGGTTATGCTGAATGAAATGAAGCATAACCTGGCCAACTGCAGTTGGCAGCTGCTTGTGCTGAGCGGAACGCGGCACAAGCTGGACGACCCCGTCGGCCGCTGGTTGTGTTTCCGACGATAACTACGATAGTTTTATAAATTCTTCACCAATCGACAAATCCATGCGAGCAATAATATTGGGCGGTGGATTGTCAGGATTAGCAGCTGCTGACAAACTGCTTGACTCTGGAAAGGCAGAAGTCACAATACTTGAAAAGATGCCATTTCTTGGCGGATTGGCGAGGAGCGTTGAGGTTGACGGCGAGCAGATACCGATTTTCAACCACCACATTGTCCGCACAAACAAAAAAACCCTTGAGTACCTGACGCGGTATGATTTGCTCGGCAACAACAAGTGGAAGCGAATCAACCTCGCGATTGCGTGGAAAAACAAGGTTTACAACATAAACAAGCCATGGAAATATCTCAGATTCAACTACCTGAATCTTGTTGACAAGATACGGTTTGGCCTTTTCGGGCTTTATGTCTCTTATCTCTTCAACCCAGACAAGCTTCCTGATGACCTTGACGCAGAAACCTGGCTGAACAAGGCATGCGGAAAGTCTGTAACGCAAAAAATGCACTACCAATTGTACGCAAGAAACAAGTTCAATATCCCGCTGAGCCAGATTTCAGCAAAGCAGTTTGCCAACAGGATGAAGGAAAGGGAGTTCAATGACAAATTCACTTATCCAACCCGCGGAATACAGGGAGTGATTGACGGGCTTGAGCAGGATGTGCTGAGAAAGGGCGGAAAAATCATCAGGAAAGCAGAAACAACAAGCCTGGACGTCCAGAAAAAGGTCATAACATACAAAGTTGGCGGAAAAGAGCACAACGAGGCCTATGACACATTGATTAACACAATCCCTGTGCAGGAATTTGCGCATTTCACAAAAGGACTGCCAAAAGAATATTCTGACAATCTCAAAAAACTGAATTACACCCCTGTTGTCGGAATACTTTTCGGCACAAAAGAAGTGCTTGACCCTGAAAATTACTGGATAAATTTCTTTGGCGAGCGCGTGCACGTTATGTACCAGCACTCACTGCTCATTGACAAGTACAAGACAAAAATCACCTGGGTTGACCGCTATGGCGGCAGTGCAGAGGATTTGCCAAAGTCAGACGAGGAAATCAAGGACCTCTACTTGGGCGTCCTGAGAAAATATTTCCCGAAAATGGACGTGAAGTTCTGCCTTGTGTTCAAAGACAAGTACGCAGAGCCGATTTATGACAAAGACTACGCAAAGTACGCGCCAAAATACAGGACACCTGTCGCAGGATTGTACAATGCAGGAATACAGGTAACATTTCCGAAAATAAGAAATATGGATGTTGCTCTTGACAGCGGTGAAAAAGCAGCGCAATACGTCCTCGAGGACTTCAAATGATGAAAATTGTTGTAACCGGTGCAGCAGGGCTTGTAGGGCAGAACCTGATGCCAATGCTTGTCAGGCAGGGGTACAAAATAACAGCAATAGACAGGAATCCTAACATAAACCTCCTGCAGCGCCTCAACAGGAAAGTAAACTGCGTCCAGACAGATGTCAGCTATCCTGGAAAGTGGGAAAAGGAATTTGAAGGCGCTGACTGCGTGATTGAGCTTCACGCCCAGATTGCAGCCCAGTCAGCCAAACCTTTTGAGCGAAGCAACATTGAGGGAGTGAGCAATGTGCTTGAGATTTGCAAAAAATACAATGTGAAGAATTTAATCCACATCAGCTCATCTGTTGTCATTTCTGTCGCAAAAGACGAATACACAAGGACAAAGCGCATTGGCGAGGAGCTTGTGCGCAAAAGCAAAGTTCCTCACACAATTTTGAGGCCGCCGCTTATGTATGGCTGCTTTGATGCAAAACACCTTGGCTGGATAACCCGTTTTATGGAAAAAACACCAATTGTCCCTGTGCCTGGCTCTGGAAAATACGTGCGGCAGCCCTTGTTTGCCAATGATTTGTGCAATATCATTGTTGAGCTGACCAAAAGAAAGCCCGAGAACAAGATATACGACATTATCGGCAGGGAAAAAATACCATATATTGACCTGCTGAAGATAATTGCAAAGACGCGGGGATGGCACAGGCTGTTTGTTCCTTTGCCATTGTGGCTTTTCGGATTCTGCCTGAGGGTTTACAGCTTTGTTTTCAGAAAGACAGTCTTCACGCCGGACCAGATGAAGGCATTGGTTGCAGGAGACGAGTTCTCTGTTGAGAACTGGTGGGATGAGTTTGGAGTCAGGTACACGCCATTCAGGGAAGCAATGTGGAAAACCTGGCACTCACCGTGCTCAAAGTACGCGAAAGAAATGATTTCTCCACATTAGAAAAACCATCTGACTATTGATAAGATGCCCTGCTTCCACGGGACCCTGTGCGTGACTCCTGATTTGCCCTGATATTCCTTGTAGTGCTGCAAATACCACTTGTAGCTGTCAAGCAGGGCGTCAACATTGCTGTATTTTGGTCTGAAGCCGAGCACTTTCTTTGCTTTTTCTATCGAGACAAAAGAATCCTTGTCAGCGGTCTCATAAACCCACCTGTACAAGGGCGAGAGCTTGAGCTTTTCAAGAACCCTGAGCGTGTTTATTACGAGGAAAGGCGGAGTTCCTATGACCCGCTTGTGAAAGCCTGCATAATTAAGCAATGCCTGATAGTCTTTTTTCATCGTGCTGAATTTCTCAGCGCCGATATTGAAAGTGTCATTCGCAATCTTTGCCGGCTTTGTTGAGGCAAGCCAGATTGCCTGGTTCAAGTCCTCAACGTGCAAAAGCTGGTACAAGTTGTTTCCCCAGCCGACCATTGGGATGTTTTTCCCGCGCCTTACCCAATCAAAAAGAACGTCAAATACGCCGAGGCGCCCTGCGCCAATGAATGATTTCGGCCTGAGAATCGGCACGCACATCCTGTTCCTGAAAGATCCCACCACTTTTTCAGCAATAACCTTGCTTTCGCCATACGGTCCGACACCCACAAGCCGGTCATTTTCATAAAGAGGGTGGTGGTCAGGAATTCCATAAACCGCGGTTGTTGAGATGTGCACAACGCGCTCTATTCCAAGCTCTTCAGCAACCTCAAACACAGCCCTTGCGCCGTCAATGTTCACAGACTTTATTTCAGCAGGCTTCCACAAAGGCAAACCTGCTGCTGCATGGACAATCACGTCAACTCCGGTTGCTGCTTTCCTGAGAATCTCCTTGTTCCTTATGTCCCCCTGAAAATGCTGGACTCCTTTTACGTCAGGATAATCAAACGGGCCAAGGTCAATTGTCCTGACTTTGCAGCCCTTTTTCAGCAAATAGCGCGCAAGATTGTATCCAAGAAATCCTGCTCCGCCGGTGATAAGGAATGTGAGCTGTTTCTGTTTCATCGTCATTGCAGTAACCCCGACGGCAGTTTTTAAAGTTTGCGCTTGGCGCAAGCCCGCAAACCGCTGTTGGCCGCTGCTTATGGATTTATCTGCTTACCTTGTAAACCAGTATTGCAGGCATGTCGTTTATGTTTGCAGATGTCGCAATACTCATTTTTGATTCCAGCTCCTTGTTGAAAGGCTGGAAAGGCACTGCGAGAAGGTCAAATACCTTTGAGTCAGGCACTGAAATATCCTTTCTTTCCCTGATTTTCTGGAATGTCACGTTGTTGTCAGCAAGGTACTGCTCAAATATTGCATCAACAAAGACAGGATACTGCTGCATATAGCCGTCAACAAGCACATATTTGGCATCATAGTCACCAATGAGTTTTTTTGTCAGCGTGCTGTTGTTGCCATACAGCATTACAATGCCGTCAGCATAGCGCTGTTCAACATCAACAAAGTAATTCGCGTGAGTCCTCCTGACAAGTACGCATTTCCGCCCTGTGAAGCCATTCATTGCAAAGCAGGACTCGTCATTGGTCAGGAAAACATCATTTATGCCTGTGTTTTGCTGAATCCATTTGCCGATTGAGAACCATGCCTGTGTTGTCGGGTCAAACTGCTCGCCAAACTGGACCCACCTGTTTGCCCTGTATTCGCCATAACGCTGCATGAACAGCACAACCACAAGGACAAGGATGCCTGCAAGCACCATTTTCCTGGCGTTTGAGTTCGGCCATTTTTTTTCTGCAAACTGTGCAACTGTGCGCGCGCCATAGACTGAAAACACCAGAAGGGCAAGCGAAATTCCAAACAAGTGAGAAGGTAAAACCCATTTGCCAAGCAAAGGCCTTGTTATCAGGTGGTGCATTGGCGCAAGGAAGCCGGCAATATACCAAAGAACGGCATAGCGCGGTTCCTTTTTGTTGAAATTAAGCACGCAAACAACAAGTCCGAGCAATGAAAGGAGTGTTAAAACAGATGACACAAGCGATGAAAAATTGAGCGTTGAATTGAAAACCGTCTTGAGCACCCAGCCAAGCCCGAGATTGCCTATGTCAGGGCCATTGTACTGGAAAAGCGGATTAAGGGTTTTTGCGTGATAATTGACAATAATCGGGCCATAAAACAGCAATGACACAACAAAACCAGCTGCAAGCATCGGAACATATGTCTTGAACGCGCTGGCAATTGCTGTTTTTTTGTCTTTTTGCAGCAATGTGTTGACAACAATTGTGAATGCAAATATTGCCATGCCTGCAAGGAAGAACGCAACGTGCGCCAATGCAGTGCAGCCCATGAACAGCCCTGCAAGCAATTTGTCGCGCATCCTGCTTGTTTCCTCTGCCTTCAGCCAGAAGCCAAACCAGAATGGAATTGTAATCATCCACGGAAGAAGGTTTGGAGCGCCGTCAGGAATGCCCCTTGAAACAAGAGAGAAAAGCATGAGCACAAGGGCCCAGGTGTCAGACTTGAACAGCTGTTTTCCCAGGAAGTAATACGCAATTGCAGACAGTGTTGTTGTAATAAGCCCGACAAAAATTTCCGCCTTTAACATTGTGACTCCGGGCAAAAGGCTCAGAGCAATGAAAACATAATTGCCAAGCCACGGATAAAAGGCATAATGCCCTACAAAATAAGGGTCGCTCCAGAAGCCGTTAGCAATGTAGTTCAGCGCAAATCCGTGGTGTGAATAAAGGTCTCCGCCATAATAAGGGCCTGGCAGCTGCTTTAGTTTCATATAAAGCGATAGCGCAATGCCGAGGTAAACAAGGACAGCAATAACCGCCGCCTTGACCTGCCAGTTCCACCTGCCTTTTTGAGGTTCTTCCACAAAGAGAGAGGCACTGAAGGAGTGTTTTAAAATGTTTTGGTAATCTGCCGCTGCCCGCCTCATCCATAATCTTTATATATCCTATTCCTGAGAAATTGCATATGGTGTCGTATATCCGCCGCGCCCTTCATGGCACGGCAACAGTGTTTGTTTTATCGCTCTTCTCAGCATTAGCCGGCTACATACTCCGGCTTTTATTGGCACGCAGGCTCAGCATTGAGGACTATGGCCTTTTCTTTGCATTATTCTCATTCATCAACCTTCTTGGGCTGTTCAAGGACTTTGGGCTCAGCTATGCGCTTGTCAAGTTCATTCCAGAACTTGAGGTCACCAAATCATGGGGCAGGATAAAATCGCTAATCCTTTCCAGTGCGCTTATACAGCTTGTTTCTGCAGGCATAATCACAGCAGTCCTTGTTGTTGCAGCACCTGCGCTGATGAAAAACGTTTTTCATAGCGACAAGATATTTATGATGGTGCTGTTTGCCTTTATATTTTTCATTTCATTCCCGCAGGGCATTGTGGGAATTTGTTTGTTGGGATTTCAGAGGATGTTTTTGTATGCATCTCAAGACTTCACGCGCAATTTGCTGGTTATCCTGTTCACGCTTTTGTTTTTGGGGCAGGGTATTGGCATAGCTGCCCCGGCATATGCGTACTTGGTGGTGTATGCGCTCAGCTTTGCCATATTTTTTGCAATCTTTGTCGCAAAGGTGTTTCCACGCGTCTGGAAGGCAAGGGCTGAGTTTGTTTCCAGCAACTTTTCCCAGCTGCTTCTCTTCGGCCTTCCTGCAATGATCACGATTTTCGGCAACAATATTTTACAATATACCGACTCGTTTATGCTCGCTTATCTCACAAATCTTACAAATGTGGGGCTTTACCAGGTTGCTCAGCCAATAGCAACTCTTGTATTTTATTTTTCTACAGCAGCAGCGGTGGTTGCGACCCCTCTTGCTTCTGAGCTTATGGCCCGCAGAAAATACAAGGAGCTAAGAAAAGGGGTTGAACTCTTGCACACGTACATTTTTGCCATGGTTGTCCCAATTGCGGCTGCACTTGTTTTATTTCCTGAAATTTTTATCAGACTGCTTTTCGGCGACAAATTCCTGGCAGCAGCCCCCGCACTTCAAATTCTGGCAGTGGGGGCGGTATTTGGAACAATAGGATACATTAACTTGAATATTTTGTTCGGTCTTGGAAAGCCAAAATTGAGCGGAAGACTGACATTTGTATGCGCAATTGTTAACCTGGCGCTTAATTTCTTGCTTATTCCGCATTATGGGCTTATTGGTGCCGCTTTAGCAACAACTGCCAGCTATTTTCTGATGCTGGCATTAAGCTCAAAAAGCATTTGGCGCGCTGTTAAGCTAAGGGCTCACTGGCTGGTGTGGGGCAAGACACTTGTCGCAGCAGCTGCTTTCATTGCCGTGCTCGCGGCGGAGAAATCACTACTGCAACTTAATCCCTGGTTTGAGTTTTTCATTGGAGTTATCAGCGGCGGACTTTTGTATGTTTGCCTGCTGTTCTTGCTTCGTGTATCCTCTATGGAAGAAATCATGTGGATAAAAGACCATTTCTTGCAGTACAAGACAAAGTAATTATTTCTTTTTTTCCGTCAAAGTGACTTCTATAACGTCGCCCATGTGCAGGAAGTCCACCACATAGACAAATGGCATAAACAGCCAGTAGAGCAGCCTGCTGTTGTTAATCCTGGAATCAGCCAGCTTTTGCTTGTTGAGCACATTCGCAATGCTGCCCTGAAACTGGCCGGGGAATGAGACATACCGCATTCCTCTGACGTGCAGTCCTGCCTTCTTTGCAGCGAGCCGCATTGTTTTTGGCGTGTGTGCAACAAGGTGGCGCGGCACATCCCATTGCACCCAATTCCTTCCGAACATGAATGCTGCGAGCGAGTGCGCATTAGGTACAGCTATGATGAGCCTGCCGCCCTTCCTGAGGATGCGTTTCAGTTCGCGCAGCGTATGCACTGGCTGGGAAACGTGCTCGAAAACGTGGTTTAGCGTGATTATATCGAAGAACCGGGGCGGGTATTTCTGCGCTTCAAGTGTGCCCTGCCTAACATTGAGCCCCAGCTTTCTGGCTTGAGCGCAGCCTTCGCGAGATGGTTCTACCCCATATGCGTCCATTCCTGCAGCGCGCATCTTATACAGGAAAGAGCCGCTTCCGCAGCCGACATCAAGGATTTTTCCGCCAGGAATAATGCGGGTGCCGCGAAGCAGGTGCTTGAATGGCAGAAAAGCCAGCCGCAGCAAAAGGTTTCCTTTCTTTTCACCGAAGAAAAGCTTGTAGAGGAAGATTGTGAAACGCTCCTGATTCCTTTTTGGATTGTAGCTGCCATAAGCGTAATATTTTGCAGGATAATACTTCGCAAGCTCTTGGGCGCTTGGCTGCGGGTCAAGCTGGCTGAGTCCGCAATGCCTGCATCTAACAACACGGAATGTTCCTTGCACCCCATACATCCGGTCATGGCCAAGGAACAGTAATTTTGTGTTCCGCGAGCCGCAAAGAATGCACGTTTTGGACATAACTTCACCTGCGGTTTAGGCATTTAAAAACATTCACTTTTTCAGGATTGGCGCAATACGTCCATAATCTTTAAATACAGTCTATCCGAGTTTTACTGCGTGGCTACAATCTCAGCATGCCTTGTTGTTTGGAATGGGGAAAAGCTAATCCGCAAATGCCTTGAAAGCATAAAATGCGTTGTTGACGATATTGTTGTTGTGCACGACGGGCCGTGCAAAGACCGCACGCTTGCCATCTGTAGGGAATACACAAAGAAAGTATATGTCAGGCCATTCGTTGGCGAGGCAGAGCCACACCGGCCTTTCACGTTTGCCAAAGCAAGCGGCGACTGGATACTGTGGATTGACCAGGACGAGAGGCTCACGCCCCTGCTTCGCAAAAATATCAAAAAACTAACAGCGCGCAAGGATGTTGGCGCATATACTGTCCATTGGCCCATTAAGTACGGAAACAAAAAGGTTACCAAGGGCTTTTTCTCCAAGGCGCAAAAACGCATCCTCTTCCGCAAAAGCGCCATCACGCGCTTCCGCGGGCTTCCTAACGAGGCTGTGCTCGTGCGCGGCAAGGTTGTGGACACACCCTACAGCATAATCCATTTGCAGGAAGGCGAACGCGGCACGCTCCGCATGTTCCTCAAGCGCGACGTGCGTATCACGCGCATCCACGCAGACCAGCTCCTGAAAAAGAAACTCGCGACCAAACCATCAATTTGGTATCTTTTCAAGGCACCGCTATGGTTTTTCCTCTACCTCGGATATTATTACCTGATAAAGCGTGCGCTTTTCACCAAGGCAGACATCAGCACATCCTTCCAGCACGCGCTCTATAACTTTCTTCTATACTGGTTTGTCTTCCTTGGCAAGCTTGGCGTGAAGCTTACTTGACCAGAACAATGCGCAAGCCCTCGAGAGGGAAAACACTCAATGGTGTGTTCTCATACAGCCCCGGATACAGGTTCGCGAGCGGCTCAATGAGCCAGTTCCAGACTGCAAATCCCTTGCCAAAACGGTAACGGATGGTTGCTTTGGAAAACAGGCATTCTGGCTCAGCATACTTTTCCTGCGCGTGGCCCTTTACAAAGAACCTGAACGTGTCATGCGAGAATGTGCGCAAATGCGTTGGATTGCCCCATGCAAGCGGTCCGTTATAGTGCGGCACGATAATATCCAGCTTGCCTCCTGGCTTTAAGATGCGGTGCAGCTCTGCCATGGTCTTGATTAAATCCTGCACGTGCTCCAGGATGCTGTACGCAATAATTTCGTCAAATGTTCCATCCTTAAACGGGTAAGGGCATTTGTTAAGGTTATGCACGATATCAACACCCTTGCAGGGGTTTACGTCCAAATTGACATAGCCCGCTCTGGCATCATTGCCGCATCCTATGTTGAGTCGTTTCATCATTGAGCGTGAATACTTCCGGCTTTTAAGGCTTTGCGCTGGTAAAGTTCATTCCCGAACTGCGCGAAGCACTTTCATTTTTGCAATCTCGCCAAGAACATTATCAACGGTGATATCGCTCATCCTTTTCTTCCATATACTCCTGTAATTTCCCTCTGAGTAGCCCCACCTGCGGGGGTTTTCAGGGCCGAACAAAGCCAGCAGGGGCACTTTGAGAGCCCGCGCAATATGCGCAGGGCCTGTGTCAGGCCCGACAAAAAGGGCACAGCGCCTTATCACAGCGCACAATTCCTGCAATGATGTCTTTCCAGCGAGATTGATGACTGCATCCTTGCGCTGCATTGCGCTTATTATTGCATCAATGTCTCCAAGGTCGCCTTTGCCGCCTGTGAGCGCGATGCGTGCTCCATACTTTTCCACCAGCGCGTCTGCAACAGCAGCCCAACGCTCATTCAGCCAGTATTTTTCCTTGCGACCGCTCGCAGGGGTAATGCAGACAATCTTCCGTCTGCCTGCCTTTTTCAGGAGCGCCTGCGCCTTCCTTGCCGCGGCGCCGGAAACTGGCAAATCCATATCAGGAGAGCTGTCTGCGCCAAGCGCGCGCACAAGTGCCAGATTCCGCTGAATCTGGTGTGCCTGCTGAGGATACTGCACCACTTTGTTGTGCATGAAGCCAAAGCCGCGGATGCCATAGCCCACAGTGTATTTGCCGAGTTTGCGCGCGAGCAGAATGTTCCGGGGGTCTGCATGAAAGTCAATGACAATGTCATATTTTTCCTTTGCCAGCTCATCCGCCTTTTTCCTTGTTTCAGCAGCAGTTGCGCGCCTGCCATGCAGCCCAAGCCAGGGGGCGTCAAACGCGATAACCCTGTCAATGTTCCTGTTGCCTGTGAGGATGCCTTCTGAGAATGAGCGCACAAGGACATCAATCCGCGCCTTGGGGAAGCGCTTCCGCAGCGCGCGGAATGCAGGAGTTGTGAGCAGCACATCACCAATGTGGTCAATGCGTATGCAGAGAATCTTTTTTGGCTCGGGCATTCTCCTCAGCTTGCGCCACCAGAATCCTGTGTAACCAACAGTGTCAATTGCCGCGAGGAACGGCTTGAAAACCAATCGCGTCTCATACATTTGCATGACCCTGTTTTAGTCCGTGCATTGAGCTTTATAAATGTCACGATTTCCACTAGTTGATATGCCCGCGCGTCATTGCGAGAAGTAAAGCGCTTCAGATGAGCTTGTTTCTCCAGGTCGCAGGAACTTCATCTGTTTCAAGCTCAAGGGCATCAATGTATTTTGGCTGCATCGGGCCGCGCTGCTTTGCCCACTCCCACATTCGCGCAAGCCCTTCATTAAGGCTGAAGCGGTCCTTGTAGCCGAGCATCCTGCATGCCTTGTCATTCGTGCACCACGCATCCTTGACCTCTCGCGGCCGGGAAGGGAGGTGCTGCTGCTTCAGGTGATTCTTTCCAGTAATATCGAGAATGATTTTTGCAAGCTCGTTAATCGTGTATTCCTTGGTCGGGCCTATGTTAATGATGTGGCTGTTGCACTCTTCTGAAAATCCTGCGCGCATAATGCACGGCGTCTGGTCCTCGATGTAGCTGAACGAGCGCTTCTGCTCGCCATCGCCATAAACGTAGAAGTGCTTGTCACGCAGCAGGCTGTTCATGAAAATGGCGACCACGTTCCTGTACGGGTCTGCCATATTCTGCCTCGGACCGTACACATTGTGCGGCCTGAGAATTGTCCATTTGAACTTGTGAATGTCTCCGAGCACCTTTGTTGCCTCTTCCATTGCGAATTTGGAAATGCCGTAAATATCCTCCGGCTTGGGCTCAAGGCCCTCGTGGAACGGCGGCTTCTGCGCGCCATACACCGCCATGCTAGAAAACAGGACTATTTTCTTCATCCCGTTCTTGACGGCAGGAACCAGCAGGTTGAGGTAAGCGAGATAATTGCGGCGTGTGCAGTCCAGAGGCAAAAACTGGCTCCTGCCTTCTGTCGCGTCAGCAGCAAGGTGATAGATGAGTTCTGGCTTTATCTTCTCAACAGCCTTCCGCGTGGAAATCTCATCCCGCAGGTCCACCTGATGGAACACTGCCTTGGGATTGACATTTTCGCGATAACCGCCGCTAAGGTCATCAAGCGCGTGGATCTCGTGGCCTTCAGCTAACAGCGCGTCCACAAGGTGCGAGCCCATAAATCCCGCTGCGCCAGTAACCAGTATGCACTTCCCCATATGCCTCCTCCTATCAGGTCTTATTTATTAAGCTTGTGCTCGCATTATCTGCATTTTAAGTGCGGTTGGCTGCCGGATATGCTTAATAACATTTATAACCTGCCATGAATTATTGCAGGCGATGTCCCAGCAGTTTACCTACCGGTTTAAGCCAGACAATTGGAGCAGCCATGGCAGAATACTTGCAGCAATAAAACCTTCCTCATCTGTGTTTGATGTTGGATGCGCACAAGGGTATCTTGCTGAAGCACTCGCCCGCAAAAGCTGCTGCGTAACCGGAATTGAAATTGATCCTGCAGTTGCAAGGCAAGCGCGGAAATATTGTTCCGCAGTCTTTGTGGGTGATATTGAAACAATGCCGCTTCCCAGGCGCACATTTGATTACATTATTTGTGCAGATGTGCTTGAGCATTTCAAGAGGCCTGATATATTCCTACGCAGGCTCAAGCGCAATCTCGCGCCATCCGGGCGACTTATTGCGTCCATACCCAATGTCGCACATTTCTGGATCAGGCTGAACCTGTTGTTCGGAAGATTTGAATATACAGAACGGGGAATCATGGACAAGACGCATTTGAGGTTTTATACCCTTAAGACAATGAAGCGGCTGCTTGCCGAGAATGGTTACCGCATCAAGGAAATAATCCCCACGCCAATCCCCCTGCCGACAATTTCGCAGTGGTTTGCGCTGCGCAGGCCATTGGGATTCATTCACGCGTTGTCGTATTTTGCCACGCGCTGCTGGAAAACACTTTTTGCATTCCAATTTGTTATTGTTGCTCAACGCACCCGATAGACGTACAGTTTGTCTGCGTCAGATGCCTGATACTGCTCAGTTATTGTTTTGAGCAATTCAAACTGCGCAGGATTTGACCTGATATAATCGATGGCGTCATAATCCCAGACTTTTTCTTTGTTTTCCGGAGTGGGTGCCGCCCAGTATCGTTCGCCGAATGCCACGTAATGAACATCATACTTTTTTATGAGCGATTCAAAATGTTCCGGAGTTCTTGGGAGCGAAAGCACCCGTTTAGGGTGTGTCAGCCAAGTAATCTCCGGTGTATATCCTGCCTGCACCATAATGCCATCTCCGGGAAGGCCTGCAAGGAACAGCGCAGTATTCTGTGCATCCGCCTCAAACGGAATTGCAAGCACAAATGTCCTGTGTGAAGCAAGGTGCAATGGCACAAGGACAATGAGCGCTATTACGATTAATGCCTTGGCAGCCATTGAAAAGTCCAGCTTAAATTTGCGTGCAAGTGCGCTTATTCCTTCTGTGAGAAAGAAAGCCAGCGGAATCATTGCTCCGAGAGAATAGCGGTTTGAGAACCCCCTGTAAATTATGAATATGTTAAGTATCAGGTATGTGGCGGCAAAGAAAAAAGGGATGTTTCCCCGCAAAAACTTCCAATGCAAATGCGTGGTGAAGAGCGATTTGCGGGACCGCCATGCCCCAAAAAGTATTACTGCAATCAGGGGGATGTATAAAAGAATCATCAGGAGCACCGGCTTGAGACCGAGCAATGCCTGCGCAGTATCATATGTGAGGTCTGTAGGAATCAGCCCGGGTTCCAGATTCAGTAAGTATGCAAGATACGCTGCAGCATGGGCAGGGCGGATGCCAATATAATACCCTGTCAGCGCCATAGTGTCAGGGAATGCAGGCGGCGACAAAATCTGCCGCAGGCCGTAATCGCGCACATATTCAGGGGTGCCGTCAACCCCGACAGGATACCAGTCATTTGTCTCGTAAACCCAGACACGGATGCCAAGCCAGCTGCAATAGACAATGCTTATCAATGCAATGCATGCAAGCGCTTTGATAACGCTTGTTTTTTTCGTGCAAAATACTGCCAGCATAAGCGCCATGATTGGGATGAACAAGAACATGTGGTCTGCAGTGTATGCAGTAACCGCGCCTATCACTGCAGCGGTGATATAATGCCTGTTTTCGCCCCTCAGTGCGCGCAGGAAATAATACAGCATCATCACAAACAATGCAACGTATACTTGTTCTTTGTAAAGCCGATATGCCATCATTATCATTTCATGCGCGAGCGAGATGAACAGCATTGCAATCCAAATCCATGGGTCGGGTTTTCCCAGAAGCTTGAACAGCTTGATGCAGTAAATGAAAAAAAGGATTGCAAAGAACAGTTCAACAATCTGTGCGCCGCGTAACAGGTCGCCAAACACCCAGCCGTTAATCGCAAACAGCGCTGAAAGCACAGGCGGATTGTAAACATCAAACTGGTTGTTCCACACCAAATATTTTGGGAATGTCAGCGCGCCTTTGAGATACTTTGCCTCATCACCGCTGATAAAATACGCTTCATTGGCCGTAAACAAACGGAATGCGAGAAAAATAACAAGCAATGCCGCATACCACGCCCGTGGATTCTTCAGAATGTTTTTCACTGGTTCACCTTATACACGATAAGCGGCAAACCCTTGTGCGGCTCATCCCTTTTTGGCAGCACAGCCACGCGCGTCAGGTGCGCAGACATGTTTGTGTCGCCGCCGAACCTGTTGAAATAATAATCCTCAACATACTCCCAGTCAAGGATGTATGAAATGTTCTGCTCCGTGATATACGCGTACATGCGATTGTCCCTTAGCGCGCGGTATGCATTGTCATTAATCACGCCGTCAAGGTTCACAACCTTTCTGCCGCTGAAATAGCCGTACACTCCTGAATTAAATGCGCCGATGACTGTGTCAGGGGGCGTGTTTGCACGCATCCATCCAATTCCGTCCTCGTACATTGTGTACTGCAATGGATTCCATTCGCCGCTAAGCTGGCCTGTTTTTGCAGCCTGTATTGCGCTCACCAGAATGTTTACAGCAAGAAAGAGCCCAACTGCAAGGTATATCCAACGCACTGCATTTTTCGCAGGGTGCGCACGGTATGTATGCGCAAGCAACAGCGCAGTGCCGAGCATTGACAGCAGGACAATGGGCATCAAATACCTGATATCCACGCTTGTGGAAATATAATAGCCAAAAAGCATCACGCAGTACGCGCACAGGAAAATTGCTGGGCGGGTATTTATGCGGGTCTTCCTTGCAAGCAAAACCATTGCGGCAAGCCATAATGCTGCAATTGCCGCAGCATACACAAATCCCTGCAAATTCCAGAACCCAATGAATTCCATCCCTTCCTTGATGAGCGCAAGAGTAGTGAACGCCCTTTTGATTACCAAGTCCGCGATTCCTGTATAATAGCCAACGTATGATACCAATGCCTTGGTGGCGCCGCTTAAAGGAGTGAGAGCATGCGAGTGCCACCAGCTGAACAAAAACCAGGACATTGTGAACAGTATGAGCACAATGCCGCAAGGCACCAGCTGCAGGAATGCATCAACAAACTTCTTGCGATTCAGGAAAAGATAATCCAGTGCAATGGCAATTGCAAAAATTGCCGCATCAAGCCGCGTAAGGAATGTGAGCCCAAGAAGCAAGCCGAGAATTGCGCTCTGCTTTGGCTTAAGGAAATCCCTGTGGCAGAGATAATACCACAGGCTTGCGCTCAGCAGGAACAGGTACAATCCTGTTTCAAGGCCTGAAGCAGCAGTCCAGAGAATGAACGGGTTGAAAGCCCAGAACAATGCAAGCACAGCCCCTGCCCGCTCATAACCATACATTGCGCAGATGCGATACAGGATATACGCAGTCAGCACGTGCCCCAGTACAAGTATGAGAGTGGCGATTGTGATAAGTGCAATCTTGCTGGGAATTGCTGCAGTCAATGCTATCAGAATAATGAGCCACAATGGCTGAAACCCATTTGAGGGATTTGTGCCGTCAAATGTCACCATGCCATACTTGGGAACATTTTCCGCGATTTTCAGGAAATAAAAAGAATCATCAATGTATAGGCTTCCCACATTGACATCAATCGGGCGAAACGCCCAGTATGCACCTGCCAGGAAAGCCAGCAGGAGCATAACCGCGACAAACCTCTGCAGGCGCAATTTCCGCGGTACAGTCACCTTCACCTTTTCAAATGAAAGATTCACAAATGTGCCTAAGACCAGCAGGATTCCTGCGATTATTGCCACAATCTTGACGCGCGCCAAATCCTGCACCCATTCAGGCCTGATGACTGTCGCGGGATTAATGAGAGATTTGATGAGCGCGAGCATCCATTCAGTGCTGACCACACTTCCCAAAATGACAAGGGCGATTCCAAGACCGCGGAGCAAATATTTAGAAGTCATATTTTCCTGTCCAGTTTCTCCAGATTATCTTGAGCACGTCAATGCCGTACTTTATTGGTTTAAGGTTTGATTTTTCTTCGGCATACCTTGTCGGGATGGGCACTTCCCTGATGCGGAGCCTCTTCTTGCCTGACATCATGATCATCTCTCCGTCAAAATGGAAAGTGTTGCTTAGCCTTGTGAAAGTGATTGCTGCAAGCGCTTTCCTTGAATAAATCATGTAGCCGGTGTGGTACTCGGAGATGCGCATGCCGTATGCAAGATTTTCTATCATTGTCAGCCCGCGGTTGCCCAAATACTTGTACAAAGGCATTCCTCCCTTGAGCGCCATTCCTCCAAGCATTCGCGAGCCAAGCACAACGTCTGCAACCCCCTGCTCGATCGGGTCAACCATCTTCTGCAAAATCTCAGGCGCATACTGGCCGTCTGAGTGCAGCAAAACCGCGATATCCGCTCCTAAGCGAACTGCCTCTGTGAAGCCTGTCTTCTGGGCTGCGCCATAGCCGCGGTTTTGCGGGTGCGTAAGCACGCCGATTTTATGGTATTTTTTCCTGATGCGCTCAATAACTTCAGGCAGGTTGTCCTTGCTGCCGTCATTTACAATAAGAACATGGTCAATCTTGTGCCAGAAATCCTTTGGAATTCGGTCAAATACGCTTTCAATTGTTTTTGCCGCATTGTAAGCAGGCATTACTATTACTATTTTCATGGCAAACCACTTGTCCGGTCTATTCGGGTGCTCTATTTAAATCTTCTGCGCAAGATGTATCAGGCTGTCTTTACTGCCTTTTGCGCATACTGCACACACTGCATCGCCTGCTTATACAATTCCTGGTTGGCAGCGTGCATCACATTAGCCCTGCCATCCTTCAGCGCCCGCCTGGAAAGAGATTTTCCGCACAAATCAGTTGAGATTCCGCCCGCTGCCTCATTGATGATTGTGCAGGGAATCATGTTCCAGAGGTTTTCATTAAGGACAATGAATACGCCGCCCTGGGATTCAGGCAGTTTGTTATCGCGCCAGCCCAGCATTGCAGCAATAAACGCGCTCAGGTTGCCGTATGTGCGCAGCACGTCAAATGCGCCTCCTGAGTTTCTGTCGATGAGCCCGGAATAAAGCTTTGTGGCGAGCAACCCGGTATCGCGGTCTGTGGTTTTGCGGTCAAATGCCTGGAATGATTCAAAATGAGCAAATGTCCTGCACAGCTTGTTCTGCGTGGTAGTATAAACCTGCCTGCCTGACGAGTCATAAGCTGCGCATTCCTCAGGGGTTTTTATTGCGTAAACCTCCTGCGGCGCGCACTCCTGCACGCGCGGGTTTCCTGATATGACTGCAGCGCTGACGAAATCGTCAATCATCAAATCTTCAAGCGGTTTGTGCGTGGGATTTGTGAACGCAAACCCAATGCCCCAGTTGCCGTCATTTGCCTGATACTGTGCTCCCCCAAGCCCCACCACCTTTGATGTTCCGTCAATCGCGTCAAAAAATACATAGATGCTTTCCGGCCGCTTCTGCTTTCCAATTTGATAAGTCTCTGAGGGGCCCACAACCATCTGGATGTTGTATCCTGTCGCACAGGCAAGGCGCTCGAGGTGGCGCAGCCCAATCGCTTCGCCAACCGCGTCTGCAGCCCTTGACTGCGATGACCGCTTTAGAATTGACTGCTGTGTATGCCAGCGCTCCCTGAGGCTAAGGTTCTGGATTGCGTTCCTGATTTCCCTGCCTGCCTCAAGGGAATTTTGTGCGCAAATCCTCGCAATTGTTCTGTCTATAGTTTGTTTCATGTTACCAGAAGGGCATTATTAAAGCAATAAATTTATATCTTAACAACACTTTTTCTACATAAATTGATAAAAAATGAACCTTGACGCAATAGATGGTAAGATTTTGTACTTAATCGGGAGGAATGCCAGGCTTTCAAATACTGCTGTCGCAAAAGCGCTGAGGCTGCCGCGCGAATTGGTTAATTTCAGGATACGCAGGCTTCAGAAACAGGGCATTCTTCAGGGCGCAGCGCTGAACATAAACCCAAATGCGCTTGGGCTGGTCCACATTCAGCTTTACCTGCGGATGCATGGCTGCACTGGCGAGCGTATCCGCGAATTTGAGGAATTCCTTAAGCGCGAGCCAAACGCAGTTCTTGTGCTAAAGGTTATTGGGGGCTGGGATTACATAATTACCGTGCTTTATGCAAACAACAGCCAGCTAAGCAAATTTATAGACCTGCTCAACACACAGTTTCCTGAAATCCACGAACTTCAGCCCCTGTTCATCGTTGAAGAGCAGGGGCCAGGCTGGGGAATGCTTGTGCCTGAAAACGAGCCACTGCCGCAAATCCCTGCAGAACGCATTTCATTCACATCGTACTTCAAGGCTGCCAAGCTGCAGGAATCTGTTGCGCTTGATGCCACAGACCGCAAACTGCTTACTCTTCTTGGAAAGAATGTCCGTGCGGGAATACTTGAGATTGCAAAAAAAGCAGGAATTTCCTACAGAACTGCGCGCGCCAAAATCGCGCGGCTCATTGCAAGCGGGGTCATCAGCCGCTTTGATTCTGTCTCATCCATTGCCAAGCTTGGATTCACGCAGCGCACACTGCTCTTGAATATCCGCAACATCCGGAAGAACGAGGCAAAGGCACGCGAAGTATTCACTTCACTGCGCTACTGCAGCCGCTACTGGCGCACATTCAGCATGGCGCACTTCCGCATCAATGTTTATACGCGCACCACACAGGAATTCGCAGCATTCCTTGAGAAACTGCGGGCAGCGTTCGGCGCAGACCTGGTCTCGCTGGAAGGGATGGAAAATATTGCCCAAATAAAGCGCATAGGTTTCAGCGAATACGAAGAAATCCTGCCAAAGCCCACAAAATCCTAGTTACTCCCTGCAACAAACTTCTGATGCCAGAGCTGGAAGGTCAGGATGGCGTTGCAATGCTTTGATTTGCCTTTTCCGGGATATTAAAAACAAGAATGCTGTATGCTATGCGGTCACTCGGCTCAACTTTCCGCAGCCAGGAATAGCATTCCTTTGGCTGGCCTGTAAAAATCTGCCCGAACAGGTTATTTACAGAAAGCACCTGCAGGCCAGGAGCCGGCTCGCAGGGAATCATGTGAGATTTTATGCCTCGCAATTCAGGCACATCACTGCCAAAATAGCTGAGCCCTATCTCAGAATTCCCTGTTTCATCCATCCATGCCTTCACTGCATTAAGGTCCTGGCCCCAGTCCACATTTGAATCAAGGAAATACTTGTAGCCGTTTTGTGAGCCGCCAATGAGCTCATTGAAATATGACATGTAGTATGGATGCACCAGCACAGAGGCAATAATATACCATGCAAAGAGCGCATAGAGCGTGTAGCGCAGCGCCTTTTTCTTCTCAGCATGCGCATAATGCCAAACCAATGCCGCAAAAATGAATATGAACGGATAGACAGGCAGCACGTGCCTGATGCCCAGCTTGTACTGTTCAATGCTGAAGAACCCGATGATTCCGATTATCACCATTGCAATGAATGCCATATCAACAGCCCTGCCCTTTTTCAGTTTTGGATACAGCGCGAGCCCAATGGCGAGCATTGCAAGCAGCGCGAGCGGCGTCTTGGTGACAAAGCTGAACAGGAAGAAATACCAGTCCTCGGTCGTCACAAACTTTCCATGGAAGTAGTGCGCGTCTTTCGAGAATATCTGGTTGGTTTCAAGGCCCTTGAAATACCAGTAAGGAAGAGGCACAGGCATCCAGCTGATTGCGGGATTGTTGAATGTCTTGAAGAAATGCTGGTCAAACTTGTAGTCGCGCAGCGGAGTCATAGTGCCGTCAAAGAAATACCCTGCATTCAGCACAACTCCGGAAACCAGCCCGATAAACACGAAGAATGCCGCAACAGCAAGCGCCTGCCTGCCCTTTCCCTGTTCATTCTCCCTGCGGAACCTTGGAAGCATCGGCACAGGGTGGCCGCTGAACAGCAGGACAAGCGCGATGATTAGCATTAACGGCACCAGCAGGATTGCAGTGTGCTTGCTGAGCAGCGCGACACCAAGGCAGAGCCCTGTGAGCCACGCATCCTTCCACGTGCCTGAGGAAATGTAGTGGCGGAAATAGTAGAGAGTCATCAGCGAGAACGTCGAGACAAGGATATCATTGATGAGAACCGAGCTCAGCGCGGCAATCGTGGGAAGGAACACGTACAGTGCTGTTGCGAACAAGGCGGACTTGCGGTCGCTCACTTCCTTTGCCCAGCGGTAGACATAGACTGCACCGAGCAAACCAACCAGCAGGAACGGAAGCCTGCCCCACCAGATGAGCTTTTGGAAGATTGCATTGTTCTCCTTAAACAGGTAGAGCCTGCCTGCGAGGAACTCATCCACGCCCTGCTCGCGATGCACTGTGTTGTTAGGGTTCAGGTGCTGCGTGAACCAGTACGTGAGATAGCTTTTCAGCGGCGGGTGTGTCGGCGAATAAGAAAAGTCGCCCTGCAGCCAGTATGTTGCGCCCATTGCAAAGCTTGGCGGCTCATCTGAAGTCATGCTTTGGTAGTTGTTCAGCGCGCAGCCTCGCACGAAGAAAATCAGCAGCAGGGCTGCAAGCACCAGGGTTGTTTTTCTTAGTATCATGCTTTTCGGGCGATTGCCAGGATGTCATCCTGGAGATGGCTTAGTATCGGGTTGATTATGAAGCCAAGGCGCAGCGCGCGGAACAGCTTCAGCGGATAACGGACACGGCGCTGCTCTGTGGTTGCGCTGCACAGCAGCGAGTCCAGCGAGCGCTTCCTGCTGAAGTTCTTGATGTACAGGACGTCAAACCCTGCTTTGTGCAGGGCTTCGGCAAGAGTTGCCTTCGTGAAATAGTACAGGTGCTCGCGCGGCTTCACCTGCGTGTGGCGCGCGAAGAAATTTTCATAATCTGGAGTTGAAATAACTACAATGCCGTTGTCCTTGGCAAGGCCGCGTAGCTCTCTCAGGAATGCATTGATATCCCGCACGTGCTCGATGACATCGCTGGCGTGCACAATGTTGTATGCGCCTGGCTTGATTCCTGTGTTGACTGAAAACCCCTTTTTCTTGCAGAGCTTTATTGACTCCCTGTTAAGCTCCTTGCCAACAACAGAGTAGCCGGCTGAGCGTGCGGCTTCCATGAAATTGCCAGTGCTACACCCGTAATCAAGCACCCTTCCACGCGCCTGTTGCGTCACCCTGCGTACAATCGCCAACCGCCTGCCGAAGCTCGCAAGGTCGTGCGCGCGGTTGGCATCGTAATATTCAGCATTATTCAGCGCGTCCTCGCGATATATTGTTTCAGTGTCATCAGGGAATGGGTCCAGGAAAATAATCCTGCACTGCATGCACTGTTGGAGTGTGTGCTTCTTCAGCTTCCGGATGGTGCGTGTGCCCTGATGCCCGCAAAGCCGGCAGGTGCGTTCACCCATGCTTCCACCTGTGCCTCTTCAGGATAAGGAATATGTCTTTGAAGCACTGTCTGATATTGCCCAAAGTAGTGAAATTGCTCGCGTCGCTGTCAATCCATGTGACTGGAAGCTCCTTGACAGAAAAGCCCTTGTTCTTTGCAAGATAAAGGATTTCCAAATCAAATGTGCTTGAGCTAATTGTCTGTTTCTCAAAAAGCTCTTTGCACCTGTGCGTGAACATCTTGAACCCGCACTGCGTATCTGTGAAGTCAATGCCCAACAAAGTCTTTTTGAGGAAAGAGAATCCCCTGCTGAAGAACATTTTGGACCATTTTTTCTTGACCTTTGAGTTCCTCAAACCGCGCGATGCGATTACCATATCATAATCGCTGATGCGGTCAAGGAACTTGTTGGTTTCGTAAAGCGGAGTGCTCAGGTCAGCATCGTAGAACATGATTGTGCTGTATTTCGCCTCGAACACACCGCGCCTGACAGAGAATCCCTTCTGCAGCCGCTTTTTGTTCACAAGCAGTCGGATCTCAGGGTTTGCCGGAAGGTGCTTGCGGATTATGTCAATCGTGCGGTCGCCTGCATTGTCAGCAACAAAAATGATTTCAAACTCCCTTATTCGCGGGTTATTCCTGAAGAATTCCAGGGATTCGATGATACAGCGCGTGATATTCACCTCTTCCCTGTATGTGGGGATTATGACGGATAAGTCGTGCTGCTTTGTCATTTCGTCGGGAACACCTAATTCTATTTTTAAATGTTTAGCCCACGCCTGCCTGATGCGTATATTTCCTTGACCGCCTTCAGGGCGGCGCGCGCATCATACAGCGATCCATTCGGCTCGCGATTGTGTTCTATTGCATCCAGGAAGTCTGCAAATTCAAGTTCCCAAGATTTGTCCGGGCCATCCCATTCGTATACCTGCCTGTCAGGAGGGCCCATCTCAGGCTTCATCTTGTAGAATGTCAGTGTCTCTTTTCCATAACTGCCGCCCATGCCGTCAATATTCAGCTGGCCGGTCCTGCAGAAGATTTCCATGGAAAATATGTTTTTCCATTGCGTTGTTGAAACGTGGAACTGCAGCGCCTGCCCCTTTGGGGTTTCAAGCAGGGCAAAACAGTTGTCCTCCACAGGCGCATTCCAGAACAGGGTGTAGCACTGCCCTGAGACCCGTGAAAAATCACCCACAAAATACCGCCCAAGGTCAATTACATGCACTCCCTGGTCAAGCAGCTCACCGCCCCCTGAAATTTCAGGCTGCGAACGCCATTCCTTGTCATACCCAAGGCGCCCGCCGTGCCCGTAGCGTGCCCGGATGCACATGATTTCGCCAATATTTTCTGTTGCGATGATTTCCTTTGCCTTGCTGAATGCAGGATGGAATCTGTGGTTGAATCCGACCTTGACACGATTGCGCTTCCCTGCTGCTTCATATTCCGCGATTACAGTTTCAAGCTCTCCCAGATTGCGCGCAGCAGGCTTTTCCACAAGCACGTGCTTTTTGTTTGCGAGCGCATCTATTGTAATTGGAACGAGAAGGTCATTGGTAGTGCATACAAGAACAGTGTTTATGCAGTTATTGCGCGTGATTGAATGCCAGTCCGGAAAAACAATGCCGCCATATGTTTTTGCCAGCTTTTCTGCGCGCGGCGCATCAGCATCTGCAACCGCGGTCAGTTCTGCCTGCGGGAACTTCTTTAGAGTCTCAGCCCGCCTATTGCCAATGCGGCCGCAACCCACAATTCCAACATAATAAGTCATAATCCGCACGAGTAAGTTGCAAGTTAAAAAGGTGCTTGCATAGGTTTAAAAATACCCTGCAGGTCCTCTTCAAAGGGGGATTCATATGGATTTGAATGGAAAGCACGTCCTTGTTACTGGTGGAGCAGGATTTATAGGAAGCAATCTTGTTGATGCCCTTGTTCCTATGTGCAAAGTGACTGTTTATGACAATCTTTCCACAGGGCGGCGCGAGTTTCTTGAAGCTTCAAAGAACAGGATCAAATTTGTTCATGCTGACCTGCTTGACCGCAGGACACTTGATGATATGCTTGCAGGCGTTGACTTTGTGTTCCATATGGCTGCGCACGCAGATGTAAAGGAAAACCTCAAGCATCCTGAGACCGTGCTGGAGCAGAATACAATTGCCACGAGCAATGTTCTTGAGGCAATGCGCAAGAATGGCGTGCAGGGCATTGCCTTCCCTTCCACAGGAAGCGTGTATGGCGAGCCAAACATCCACCCAACACCTGAGAATGCGCCATTTCCTGTGCAGACTTCAATGTATGGCGCATCAAAGCTTGCAGGCGAAGGGCTTGCCCACGCATATGCAATCGGATATGGCATGAAGGCATACATATTCAGGTTTGTGTCATTCATGGGTGAGCGCTATACGCACGGGTGTGTTTATGATTTTATGCGCAAGCTCAGCGCGAATCCCAGGGAGCTTGAAATCCTGGGTGACGGCAGGCAGAAAAAATCCTATCTCTACGTCCAGGACGGAGTTCGCGGCATGCTTAATGCAGTGGCATCATCAGATGAGCCGGTAAACACTTACAACCTTGGCCACGATGATAACATCCAGGTAACTCCCATTGCGCAAATTGTGTGCGAAGAGCTTGGGCTAAGCAATGTGAATTTCAAGTATGCTGGAGGAGAGCGCGGCTGGGTTGGAGACAGCCCGTTCATACATCTTGACATTGCCAAAATGAAAAATCTTGGCTGGAAGCCGACGCTCAGCATTCCAGACTGCGTTCGCCGCACAACACAATGGCTCAAAAATCATCCTGAAATACTGGAGCTGCGATGAAACCAACAATATTAATTGTGGCAGGAGGCCTTGCCACCCGGCTCAAAGAGCAGTTGCCTGACATTCCCAAATGCCTTCTTGACATTGCCGGAAAGCCTTTGGTCCAGCATCAGATTGAGCAATTCCGCGACCAGGGCTACACTGACATTGTCTTCTGTGTCAGCCACCTCGCTGATAAAATCCAGGATTACTTCAGGGATGGCGCTGCATTTGGCATAAATGCGCGCTATTCGCACGAGCCGCCTGAACTTCTTGGAACAGCCGGAGCGGTAAAGCTCTGCGAACCTCTTGTCAATGGCGCCAGCATTGTGCATTATGGCGACAACCTTGCTTCAATTTGCCTTGATGACCTTGTTGATTTTCACAAGCAGAAAGGCAGCATGTTCACCATCGTGGTCAGGCCGCGGCCTGAAGGATACATCAGCACAAGCCTTATCACTCTGGACGAAACAGGCAGGGTCACACTCTTCCGTGAGAAACCATCTGAAGAAGAATTTGCGCAATATAGCTCAGGACAGACGTTCATTAATAATGGAATGTACGTCATAAATCCAGATGTATTCGCCCATATCCCCCAGGGCGAAAAGTGTGATTTTGCAAAGCAGTTAATTCCCGGCCTGCTTGCTAAAAAGCTTCCGGTGTATGGAATGGTCGGTACTGGATTTTTCAGGGATGTAAACAACATGGATAAATATCACCAATTAACCGAGGAAGTTGCCCAAAAGGGGAAGGTATTCCCATGAATCGCGCAATCTTCCTTGACCGCGACGGCACAATAAACCGTTATGTCCCTGACCTCAAGCACGAAAGCCAGTTTGAGCTCAGGGAGGGCGTGCCTGAGGCCATCCATGCAATAAATAATGCAGGCTATCTTGCAATTGTGGCAACAAACCAGCCAGATATTGCAAAAGGATATTTCACATTTGCTGACATGGAGCGCGTCCATGAAAAAATGAGGGCTCTAATCGCGCCTGCAAAAATTGACGCAGTCTATGTCTGTCCGCACCATCCTGAAAAAGGCTTTTTAGGAGAAGTCCCTGAACTTAAAATTGTGTGCGGCTGCAGAAAGCCAAAGCCAGGGCTATTGCTTTGTGCAGCAAAAGAACACAGTATTGACCTGGCAATGTCTTGGATGATTGGCGACTCGCTTACAGACATAGTCACAGGGCAAGCAGCCGGAGCAAGAGGGATTCTTGTGGCTGGCTCTGGAAGCATGAGCCGCGATGAGCAGCGGCTCAAAACCGTGGGAATAACACCAGAATACACCGCCAGTTCATTATTAGAAGCAGTGCAATACGCGCTTGGGCACAGGGGGGCGCAATGAGCAGCGTAGGCATTCTTGGGATGTCTCATTTGGGATGTGTTACTGCTGCATGTTTTGCCAAGCTCGGGCACAAGGTTATTGGTTATGATAATGATGCAAAAGTCATTGCTGACCTGCGGCAATGCAAGCCTCCAATATTTGAGCCTGGCCTGGAAGAAACAATCAGGGCTGCTGCCGGCCAGGACATGATTGGGTTTACCACAGACATTGCAAGCGCAGTATCCAAAGCAAATTTTGCATATGTTGCGCTTGACACCCCTGTTGATGGGGAAGACAAGGCAGACATACGCCCTGTGGAAATACTTTTTGACAAAATGCTGCATTATTTGTCTGGTGGTGCAATTGTCTTGCTGTCCAGCCAGGTCCCGATAGGAACTTCGCGCGGATTGCTTGACAGGCTTCGCAAAGAAAACAAAGAAAATGGCTTGTGCTACATCCCTGAAAACCTCAGGCTGGGCACGGCAATCGAGCGCTTCCTTTCACCTGAGCGGACGGTTTTTGGCTTGTCTTCCCCTGAGCTCAGGCAAAGAGTTGAAGAGCTTTATGCAGGCATTCCTGGGGAACGGCTTTACATGAGCCTTGAAAGTGCAGAGATGGCAAAACACGCGCTAAACAGCTATCTGGCAACGATGATATCCTTTTCATGCGAAATAAGCGACCTTTGCGAGAAGACAGGGGCAAATGCCCTTGATGTTATGCATGCATTGCGCACTGAAAAGCGCGTCAGCCCGCAAGCGCCAATTGCACCGGGCCTTGGTTTTGGGGGCGGCACGCTGGCAAGGGACATCCAGATGCTTCGCAGTCTGGGAAGGGAACACGCAGTCCCAACACGGGTTTTTGATGCCGTGCTCGACACGAGAAATGCGCGCCTGAATTATGTTCCTGGCAGGCTGCGCTCAATTCTCGGCACGCTTTCAGGAAAGGGCCTTGCTTTCTTCGGGCTCACGTACAAGCCAAACACAGACACGCTTAAGCGCTCACTCGCATTGCAAATCATTGACCAGATTGCGTGCGAACTCCCGAGCGTGCGCGCTTATGACCCTGCAATCCGCGGCAAAATCGCAACTCACCCGAATATCAGCATCTGCGGGAGCCCGCAGGAAGCTGCAATAGCAGCAGACGCAATTATTATTACAACCCCCTGGGATGAGTTCAGCCGCATTGATTATGCGGCGATTGCAAAGCTGATGCGCAATCCTGTCATGCTTGACACAACCAACTCTTATGCAGACAAAGTCAAGGGGCATTTGGAATATCATGGCATTGGGGTGGACTATGCAAGGTAAGGCAGTGTTTGTTACAGGCGGAAGCCAGGGAATAGGAAAGGCAGTCGCTGCCGCATTTGCAAAAGCGCGGGATAATGTGTATGTTTGTGCGCGCACAAAACCAGACATTGAGCGCACAATTGAGGATATTCGCGGGCTTGGCGGCAATTGCGAGGGATTTGTTGCTGATGTCCGTGATGCAGGCAGGCTTAAGGCTGTTGCCGGAGAGATTTATCAGCGCGCAGGAAGGCTTGACGTTCTGGTTGCATGCGCAGGAATATACGGCCCCATTGGCGCTTTTGACCAGGCAACTCCTGAAGCCTGGAAGGAAGCTATTGATGTCAATCTCATGGGCACTGTAAATGCTGCACATGCCGCGGTTCCGCTTATGAAACAGCAGGGGCATGGTACAATAATCACGCTTGCAGGAGGCGGAGTGGGAGGTTCTGTGAAGCCAAATCTTTCTGCGTATGTCACTTCCAAATTTGGAGTATGCGGATTCACAGAAGCGCTTGCCAATGAGCTCAAGCAATATAACATCCAGGTAAATGCGATTGCGCCTGGCGCAGTAAACACCAGGCTGCTTGACCAGGTGCTTGCCGCAGGCGATGCCGCAGGCATTGATTTTCTTGAAGCAAGCAGAAGACAGAAAGAAACAGGAGGAACCTCTCCTGAAAAAGCAGCGCAGCTCGCGCTTTATCTTGCCAGCGAGGCTGGCAGGCAAATCACTGGCAAAGTATTGAGTGCAGTGTGGGATGACCCTGCAACTTTTGACAAGAAGAAAGAGCTGCTTGCTGGCTCATTGTACACATTGCGCAGGATTGATGATAATTTATTTGCTGAACAGAAGTAACACCACCAGTTTATAAGCTTTGTCTAGGAAGCTTTTTATATAGAATACTTTTTCTGCGTTTTATGCTGGTTTCACGCACTCCGATGCGGATTTCACTTGGTGGGGGAGGAACAGATTTGCCTTTCTACTGTGAAAAGTTTGGTTCCTCATTGGTCACTGCTGCGATAAACAAGTACATCTACATCACAGTAAGCCCGCGCATGGATTCAAAGATAAAGCTGAACTATTCAAAAACAGAACTCGCGGACAGTGTTGACCAGATAGAGCATCCGCTTATCCGCGAAGCCCTGAAATTTGTCGGCATCACTGGAGGAATTGAAATCCACTCTGTCTCAGATGTTAATGCAGGAACTGGTTTGGGCTCCTCGCAAAGCTTCCTTGTGGGATTGTTAAACGCGCTCTATTACTATAACGGCGAGATTGTATCCAAGTACAAGCTTGCAGAAGACGCCTCAACAATTACAATGGGCGTATTAAAGGAGCCTTGCGGCAAGCAGGACCAGTATGCAGCAGCATTTGGCAACATAAGCAGCCTCAAGATAAGCAAAAACCAGCGCGTGACAGTGTCGCCGGTGAACATAACGCACGACAATGTCAAGCTGCTCGAACGCAACCTTATGCTGTTCTTCACAGGAATAAGCAGGTCAACAAACGAAATTCTTTCAGAACAAAAGCAGAAAGCAGAGAAAGATTCCGGAAGCGAGAAATCTGATTCAATTTTTGACTATTACCACGAAATACAGAAAATAGGCAATGAAAGCCTGAAGTGCTTTGAGCGCGGCGAACTGAAGCGCTTTGGGGAATGGATGAATATCCATTGGGAGCTCAAGCGCAAGCTGACTAACAAGATGTCAAATTCGGCAATAGACAAATGGTACCGGCTTGCAATGGAAAACGGCGCGCTCGGCGGCAAGGTTATCGGCGCAGGAGGCGGGGGATTCCTGCTGGTGTATGCCGAAGACAACCACGACAGGATTGCAGGCGTTCTTGGCAAGGAAGGGCTTGTCAAGACACCGTTCAAGTTTGATTTTGAAGGCAGCCGCATAGTGTATGACGGCAGGGCCTTCTGAGGTGCAAAATGGAGCAAACACAATCATTTCCGGACAACAAGAGCCACATTGACAATTACCTGGCAGAAGTTGGCGAAATAATTGCTAAAATTGACCGCGCACAGATCGATAAGGCAATCGAAATCCTGTTTGAGGCATGGAGGAGCGGAAGCCACGTGTTTGTTATGGGCTGCGGAGGAAGCGCAGCAACAGCAAGCCATTTTGCCGCAGACCTCGCAAAGACCACAATGTGCAAAGGCAAGAAGAGGTTCAAGGCAATGTCCCTTGTTGAGAATCCCGCGCTTACAACAGCATGGACAAATGATGAAGGCTGGGAAAACGTGTTTGTGGGCCAGATAGAGAACTTCATGCAGCCCGGCGACGTTGTGCTGGGAATCAGCGTGCACGGCGGCAAAGGCAAGGGAAATGCAGGAACATGGAGCCAGAACCTCACAAAGGCAATGCAATATGTCAAAGACCACGGAGGCAAGGCAATCGGAATGGCAGGATTTGACGGCGGGGCATTCAAGGATATTTGCGACGCAACAATAATTGTGCCAAAGGACTCAACACCTCTTGTTGAAGGGTTTCATTCTGATATCCAGCACTTGATGATTTTCAGGCTCAAGGAACTGATAGAGAAACACCAGACTTAGGGGGGATAAAAATGACAGTTGAACTTTTTTTGGACACACCGGACATTGAAGCGTATAAAATGCACAAAAACCTGATTTCAGGCGGGACAACAAACCCATCACTGATGTCAAAGATGGGAATCCCTGAGGAAAAGTACGAGTCGCACTGCCAGGACATTTTGAAAGTATTGGAACGCAAAGTGCTCAGCATTGAAGTCACCTCAATAATTCCTGAAAAAATGGTTGAGGATGCGCAAAAGTTTCATGAGTGGGACAAAAACAGGATTGTCGTGAAGATTCCTGCGCCATTCTATCTTGATGAGCGCACTGCAGAACGGTGCAGTCCGGGAATAATGCAAAACCCGCCTTCTTCAGTCAAAGTCACTGATGGGCCTGAAGGAAAACGCGCATACATTGACACTCTTCCTGTCATGGCAGAGCTTGCTTCAAAAGGTGTTGCCTTGAATATCACCTGCTGTTTTGGATATGAGCAGGCGCGCGACATTGCCGCAACAATAAAGCAGGCAGCACTGCCGACGGTTAGGGAAAGCTATTTCAGCATATTCTGGGGCAGGCTTCTTGACCAATATGTGGAACAGGGGATTGCCAACAAAACCTTCACTGATTATGCTGATTTAAGCAAAATAATTGACCTGTCTGCACAGGAGGTAAATGAAACTGCACGCCAGCTTGAAGGCTCAAAACTGCGCATTATCCTTGGAAGCGTGCGATTGCCAAAGAAATGGGAAAGCGCAGCAGCAGAAGATGCAAATGAAGCCCTTAAGATGAAAAAGCTGGCTTATCGCGCCGTACTGAAGGTCGCTCAGCCTGTAAACGCGATTCCAACAGTCTCTCCTGCACTGCTTGAGGCGTCGCGCTACCACGCAGGCACTTCAAATGCAGTAACAGGGTTCCTTGAGGACTATCTAAAGCTTAAGGAAGCAAAGAACTGAATTATTTTTTCCTGCTTTCAATTAAAAGGAGCGCTGCCAAGCAGGCAATTCCAATCAGGTATCCCAAGATGGGCCTTACTGTCGGCAAACCGAAAAAATTAGGATAATACAAAAGCCAGGCAGTCAATCCATAGCCCATGAAAATGCCAATTACCACTTTCTCGTATTCCTTCAGGTCTTTAACAGTGAAATGCACAAGCGTATAGCCAGGCACCAGCCAGAGCATCACTGCTGCAATGGTAATCCCAAATGCCTCTCCCGGAGTCCGGGTAAAGCTCCAGACCAGCATAAGGATTATTGCTGAAGCAGCGCCAAGCGTTTGCAGCACGCGTTTCATATGCAGCCCTCCTTGAGGTTGTTTTTGAGTACGAGCATTGTTGGAGTGCTAAACACAATCGTGGCATTCTTTTCAATCAGGTTCTTGGCAATCGCTGTGAACACAGGCGCGACCTGCTCAGGAGCACTTCTGAATGCAATGTAATTATACGAGCATATGCTCGGCCGTTCTTCAGGCAGGTATCCCCTGTTGGCAAATCTTAAGAATCCGGTGCTGATAACCCTCTTGTCAGTGTATGTTGCAGTGTAAGGCTGGACGTGCAGCTGCGTGCCGTTCTTGTTCGCGATGTTCACGAGCATCCGAAGGCTTGGTTCTTCCCAATAGACCGCCTGCCCTGCTATCCTGTGGGAGCGGCCGCCTTCCAGCTGGTTGCAGCCCATGCAAAGCACTCTTGCGTCCTTGGGCGAATTATCGCGTATCCAGACAAAGCCCTTGTAGATGTCAGGAGTGAACAGGGTTCCGGCAAGAGGCTCAGTGTTTATTGCATAATGCCCCTGCGCAATAAGCAGTAGCACAACCACTGCCCCAATGAAAATATTGCGCGGAAGCGAAATAAGGCGCCTTATTGTGTCAGCAACAATGAAAATTCCTATGCCGACAATGGGATATGCGTAAATAAAGAATATCGGGCGCGCGCGCATGGTGATTGGATAAGCGCCAATGCCAAACTTGGCAAGCACGAATATGACCAGAAAATAGAACACAAACAGGAAGTTCAGAAGGCGGTAATCCTTTTTGTTCCAGGTGAACACCAGCGCGAGCAGGGCAAGCAGGTAAAACGCGGGATGGAGCACATTTGTAAGGAAAATTTGCGGTTCATAAGTTGGCGGCAGGATTTCTTTGCCCTGAAACAGGGAAACACCGTGACCTTCGCCTGTGAGGTAATTCATGCCGAACGGCGGCCAGTACGGCAGTGTAAACAGCAGGACAAAAACGCCAATTCCAATGACCTTTTTCCAGCCAACGGTTTTGCGTTCGAATATCAGCAGATACAGGCCGATTGCCATTCCAAATACCAGCGCTTCGCTTGAGTGCATCAGGAACTGGAATGCGAACGGCAGCGCCACAAGGATGACATTGGTCCAGGACGGCTTCTTCAGCAGCTCATGCAGGAAGAACAGGACAAGCGGGTAGAATAAAATGGTAGAAAAGGTTGCGTACATCCCTATGTTTATCTGATAATGGAAAAACTGCTCAAGCGGATACACCAGCAGAACTGCCACGATAAGCCCGAGCGCCCTGTTGTTCAATATCCGCGAGAAGACAATGAAGAAGCACAGCGCAGCTCCTATGCCTGCAATCACTGCGTCAAAATAGAGTATGTCAAAAATTTGAGCGCCAGACGCGCCTGCCATCAGCGCCGCTATCACAAGATGGAGCGGCGGCTCAATCATCAGCAGGTCAGCCTCGCCGGTTGACCATGGCGGGATGTATTTTGCGCTGCTGCTTTCCTGAATTCCCTCCACTTCGCTCAAGCGCGAGTTGGGGTCTCCTGCATTTACTGTGATCGGGAAGTCGTGCGTGATTTTGCCGTCGTAAATTGCATACCTTGCGAACAGCCCAATGAATGCTACAAGGACAATGGCAATGATGCACAAGAGGTCGTTACGCTCCATGCTGCTTCCTCCCTGCGTAAATGATTGATAATCCTGCCACGCGGTTGAATGCGCGGTCAAGGCGCTTCAGGATAGGCAGGAGCCTGTCAAAACCCTTTAATTGCCCGGCAGGAAGGATGTTCCTTCGTAATAATCTGCCATTGACAAACCAGCCGGGAATGCCGAAAATGTTCATGTAAGAGCAGTGTGCTGTTGTGAAGCCTGCCCGCATTGTTTTTGAAAGCAAACCCTTGCGCGTATAGCGCCTGAAATGAGACAGCCCCCTGTCAAGGGTGCTGTAAAGGAATTTGTGCGCCGGAATCTGCAGAACAAGGGTTCCGCCAGGGGCGAGAATCCTCTGAAAAATCCGCAATGCCTTTGCGTCATTCCTTATGTGCTCAAGCACATTAAGGCAGATAATTGTGTCAAATTTCTCGCGCGCATATTTTTTAACATCAATCTTTTCAATGTCTTCAACAGCGAACCGAATATTTTCCTTTCCTTTGAATGCTTTTTTTATCATTGCAACCTGCTTTGGGTCAATGTCAATTCCGACAACGCGCTCTCGGTCAGCGAAGAACTGGAACATGTTGCCAATGCCGCAGCCCACCTCAAGCACGCGCTGTCCGACAAAAGGCGCAATCCTCTCATAAATCCAGCGGTTGTAATTGCGCATTGGCTTTATGCGCTCCAATGTCTCTTTGCCAGTGTTTTCTGCCATGCTCAGTCCATTATTCTGTATTTGACCAGGCAGTACAATGCCTTGATGCCATCGCGCCAGTTTATCTTCTTGCCGTGCTTCCAGTCGCGCGGGTGAAAGTGGATTGGTATTTCATGTATCCTGTGGCCCAGCTTCAGTATTTTCGCTGTTATTTCAGGCTCGAAATCAAAGCGCTCAGCAGTCAGATGAAGCTTGTTAAGGACCTCTCGCGTGAACATCTTGTAGCAGGTTTCCATGTCGCTTACCCACTGGCCGTAAAGCAAGGTTGTCACAAGTGAAAGTGACCTGTTGCCTATGTAGTGGGTCGGGATTGTCAGTGTTTCCCTGCTAAGCAGGTGCCCCTTGAACCTTGAGCCATAAACCACTTTTGCCCTGCCTGCAAGAATCGGCTCAAGAAGGACTGCGTAATCGCGGGGGTCATACTCAAGGTCAGCGTCCTGGATTGTGATGATGTCTCCTGTGGCATGCTCAAGCCCTGTGCGTATTGCAGCGCCCTTTCCCCTGTTCCTTGTATGGTACAAAACCCTGACGCCCTTTAGCCTTTTCAGGATGCCGCGCGTGCCGTCTGTTGAGAAATCATCAACGATTATTATTTCCTTTTTGACAGGAAGCTTTACATCCTGCACGCGCTTCAGTATTGTGCGGATTGTATTTGCCTCGTTAAACACCGGCATGACGATTGTCAGTTTTTTCACGCTTCCACCACAGTATTATTCCGATTATTATGCTCAGAAATGGCAGCACCAAGCCGTGCGTTGCCACGTGCCAGCCGAGCAGTCCTGCATAATAACTTGCAAGACCAAACACAGCTGCCTGCACTGATACCCCTATTATAAACCTTTCCACAAAGCCCTGACGTGAGCACAACGAGAGCGCGTAGCCAGGCAGGACAAACATCCAGTAAATGCTTGCCGTGGCGCGCAGCAGGGCTCCGGTTTCAGTTTTTTGGAATGCAACAAAGAATGCAATGCTCAGCGCCACATAGCCAAGGGCGAGCCATTTCAGTTCCTGAGTTATTTGTGTCTTATTATGCAAGGCAGCGCGTAACTGCGGTTCCGCTGGTCTTGCCTCACTGTGGTTCGCCAAGGCATTCACCCCCCACATTGTTGTTTTTCAGTATCACAATCTGGTCATTCTGGAAGACAGGAGTTGCATTGTGTGTTAGAATCACGCTTGCCACCTGTGCGGCAATCTGCGCGAGCTGCGGCGCATACGCGCTCTGGCGGTCAACCACATAATAATCAAACCCGCACACGTCCATCGGCGCGTTGAAAATTGTCAGGTTCTGCTCCCTGCCGTAAAAGCCAAAGTCAAACAGGCTTTTGCGGTAAATCAGGTACATCTCGCTCACCAGAATCGGGTCTGCCCTGATCATCCGGCGCAATTTTCCTTCCTGCGCAATTGCAATAAGGTCATTCGGGTCAAGCAGGAAAACTTGGCGCTGAATCAGCCTCAGGCTCTGGCTGTAACCGTCGCCGTATGTGAAAAGCGTCCTTGCGCTTTCAGGGGTGTTCTTCTCAACCCACTTGAATCCCTCCCACTGGCCGTCATAAATCATGTCAGGATGCATTTGGATGTAGTATGAATGGATGAAAAATGCAGCAATGGCAATCCCGATTATTGCAGGAACAATGACGCCTCCCACGCGGACCTGCTTCAGCACGAAATAAACCGCCAGTCCAAAAAACAAGGCAAGGTATATCGGCCACAGGAAGCGGGTCTGGAATGCGCGGTAATGCAGACCGACATAGTTGGTAAGCCCAACAAGAAACATGAATCCCGCTGCAAGGAGCGCTGTATGCGGGTCTTTGCGCGCAAGAAGCAGGGCAACCACTGCGCCTATGATGATTGCAGCCATTGCAAACCATTTGAAGTCATTCAATGGCGGAACACGTATTGCCTCAAATTCCTCAGGGCTCACTGCCCTTAGAGATGTGTATGATCCGCCGGTAATCTGGTAATAGCCGTTATAAAATATTATTAAATAGTTAAATGAGAGAGCCAGTGCGAGAATTGTTGCAAGGCAAAGCTGCCTGAGAAGCCACTTGAGCTCACTTTTTGTAAGCTTCTTCAGCAAAAATTTCATGGCAATATAAAAGACAGCAAAGCCGTAAAAAAATATTGCCTCGCTGGTGTGGGTGCTCATTGCAGCCCCTATGAGTATTCCTGCAGGCACCCACCAATGCTTAAGTTCGGGCTTGCTCATCAAAAAGAACAGCGCGACAAGGAAAAAACTGCCGCCATAAAGAAGCGCCTCACCCCAGGCATACCCTATGATGAATTTGTTGATGTAAAGGAACACGAAAAGAGGGGCGGCAAGAATCGCGACAGTCTTGTTAAAGCCCCTTATCAGCCAGTAAATCATAAACGCGCCGAAAATTGCGCACAGCGCCATCATGAGCGAAATTGAATCATGCGCCTCCAAGCCGCTTAGGCGGGAAAATGCCCCTGCAATGTGCATCATTAATGGCGGATGATATGCGATTGAGTCATTGAAGCCTGCAACGCTGTAGAAAGGATTGTAGCGGAAATTGCCTGCCTCTGCAACATGCCTTGTGAGCATGACGTACAGGAAGCCGTCTGTTGCGCCGAACTGCACTGACTTTTCATGAATTAGTTTGTGCTGGAAAACCTCTCCTGGACCGATGTAAAGCAAGCCCCCAAAAATTATAAGCAGGAACGCAATTTCAATAATTTGTTCGCGGTTCATTTTTGTTTCAGCAGCTTATGAACTGCCTTGAGAACGTGCTTTGGCTGCACTTTAAGGATATTTTCCCTCAATCCAGGAGAGTCATACTTACCGTACATCATTGCGCGGGTGCATTCAATGCGGTTCCATATCCACAAATGGTTTTTGCCCCTTGGAGCCCAGCGCTTTGGGTCTGTCGGGCCGAAGATTGCGACAGTCGGCGTGCCCACTGCAGCCGCCATATGCAGGGGTCCTGAGTCATTGCAGACTATCATCCTGCATTTCTGCATCAATGCCCCTGACTGCTGCAATGTGAGGTTGCTGATTGCGCTGACAACATTTGGCACTGTTTCCTTCATTATCTGCAGTGCGTCATCATCGCCAGGAGACCTTCCAATGAGTATTATCCGCCATCCTTCTTTTTCCAAAGCCTGCGCGACAATGGCGTAATATTCAGCAGGCCACCTCTTTATCGGCAGTTCCTGACCTGGGTTTTTTGCGCCGCCAGGGATGATTCCGATTGTTTTTTTCGGGTTGAGATTGTGGGCTGCAAAAAAATTCTTTGCAAACTGCTTGTCTTCATTGCTGAGCTCGAATTCAAGCTTGGGCTGGGCAACTTTTTTCGCTCCAGCCTTGTAAGCCAATTGCAGGTAGTAATCCACTTCGTGCTTTGCAGGGCCGAATGGGACAGTGATTGTGTGCGCAAACCCCTCTCCCTCGCGGTCAAAGCCTATTCTTATTGGCACATTGCACAGCCTGCCAAATGTGCCCAATGACCAGTGCTTGTCAAGTATGAACATTGCGTCATAGCGCTGGGCCGCAATCTGCCTTGCGAGCGCTATCACCAGGTCAACGCGCTTGTTGATGAATGTGGCATCATCAAAAACGAAAACATGGCTTACATCCTTGTTTCCCTTGAGGGCTTTTGAAGCCCACTGCCCGACCCAGTAGTCAATCCGCGCCTTTGGATAGCGCTGCCTCAGCGCGTGAACCATTGGCGTTGTCAGGATTATGTCGCCTATTGCCCCCATCTTGAAAATGCAGATTTTTGTGGGGTTTACAACCGGCACGGGCTTTTGTTTTATCGTGATTGTCCTTACAATCTGCTTTATCATTTTTTTATCTCGTGTTTGTAGAAGATGTCAATGCCATCTTCTACGTTATAATCAGTGAAGTTGCCATTCGGATTGGCTTTATAAATATTAAGGATAGGCACTCCATCGGCATACACTGTGTGCAGCGCCTGGGCAGGGAATGCGTTCAGCGTAATTATGTAATCGCCGCCATCCCCCATTCCAACCCTAAGGTCAGGCCGCGTATAATACAGTACGAGATTCGGCACCTCAAGCGCATTGATGCGCGCATTGCGCTCTGCGTTCTTGTTGAGCCATTCTGCGCCTTCTTTTATAGGCTCTCCCCAGTAGCTCACGCGCAGATTGCCAACAGCGCCTTGCGTGCCGCCAATGAAGCCGTTGTAATAACTGCTTTCATACGGATGAAGGCGGTGCATTGCGCTAAGCGTGGGCCAAAGCAAAAGCAGCAGGATGATTCCAAATGCGGCTTGCGACTTGCCGGCTGAAAGAATGTTTTTAGTAAAACTGCGGGACAGCCTGAAGCAGAACCATGCGCCCATGCCTGCGAACAGGGCAAGCGCAGGAACGACCTCAAAGAACTGCCTGATTCCGTCATAAACCATTCCTGAGAAGCTGATTTTTAGCGTTGCGACAAGAAACCACAGCAAAACCAGTACTGATGCGCGGTTCTTCAGTGTCTTTGTGTCATATACCGCGATGATGAACCCAATAACCGCGAGTATCAGTAGTATCACCGGCGTCACAGCATACAGGTAGCCGAATGGATAATGCCATGGAACATCAACACCAGACGAATATCCCTGGCCAAAGTAAAATACCACAAAGCCTTTAGCCACACTTGAGAAAGTTTGAATGATGCCCTTTACGTGTTCAACAGTGCTAAACCACAGCCACGGCCAGGCAAGGACTGCGACAGGGATTGAAACAAGAAATCCTGCAATAATGTCCCACCGTTTTGGGATCACGAACTTGCCGTCCACTTTGAGCTTGTCGCGGAATGCCACCAGCCACCACAAAACCAGCACAATGGGGATGAATGCGGCATTGAACTTGGTGGCGCCGGCAAGCCCGAGCGCAACACCTGCAGCAATTGACCACTTCCAGCTCTTTCTCAGGGTGGCTTCGTGCCACAAGACAAGCACTAATGTATACATCCCTGCCATAGGGATGTCCTTGACATTGAAATGGGCGTGCGCAAAAAAATGAGGATAGCAGGCGAGCGCCAATGCGCTGATTATCGCAATAAAAAGGTTGTAATAGCGCAGGGCAAACAAATAAACAACAAGAACAGCAATCGCCGCCATGAATGCAGTGGGCACGCGGTGCGCTGAAATCGGGTCCATCAGCCCAAGATTCTTGCTCAGGATAATGTAGGAGTATGAGCCCATAATGTCCATGAAAGGGCCGTAGTTTGCAATGTTTGAGATTTCACCAACAACAAGCGGCTTGCCGCTGAAGTACTCGGTGTACGCCTGCCCTGAGGAGTATTGTATTGGCTCATCCCAGGTAATGCCGTAATCAGGAAGCTGGATGAGCAGGACCACGAAATACAGCAAAGCAATGCCAATGCCGAGCATTATTTCTTTTCTCATTTGCTTATCTGGGCGGGTAATATCCAAGTGCCGCGTTTTTCCTCACGCGGAGAATCTCGCAGAACATCCGCCAGGAATCCCCAACGATATTAAGTTTGCTTGCGGGATCATTTGCCCACTCCACAGGCACTTCCCTGATTTTATAGCCGCGCCTGTTTGCAATGAACAGCAGCTCTGCATCAAATGCCCAGCGCTCAAGGCGCTGCATTGAGGACAATTCCTTTGCAGCTTTCCTGCTGAACAGCTTGAACCCGCACTGCGTGTCCTTTATTGGCAGGGCAAGAAGGACGCGAACCACAAACGGAAATGTTTTGCCTGCAAGCTGGCGGAATTTTGGCTGTTTTACCGTAATCTGCGACTGTGAAAGGTTGCGCGAGCCGATTATGATTTCATGGTCCTTTGTGTGCTCCATGAAGCGGTCAAGCTCGCGTATTGGAGTGGACATGTCTGCGTCAGTGAACAACACCCAGTCACCCTTGGCCTTTTGCATTCCGTGCCTTACAGTGTATCCCTTTCCGCGGTTGCGCCCATTCTCCAGCAGCTTGATGCGCTTGTTCTTCTGCATCGCTTCCTTTACAACCTTCTGAGTACTGTCCCTGCTGCCGTCATTGACCACGAGTATCTCATAATCCCCTCCTTTGCGGTCAAGGTGGCGCTGAACCTGCCTGAGCGCATTCGGAAGGCGCTTTTCCTCGTTGTATGCAGGAATGACAACTGAGATTTTCATTTTCTTTGCCTCATTTCTGCAATAAGCATGATTGCCCCTGCCTTGGTGATTGCGCGCTTTATCATTCCAAATCCTGCCTTAGTTCTTCTGCAGTGACGCTTGCAGTTCCGACCTTGCCTACCTTGATTCCTGCTGCGTGGTTGGCTATTGTTGCAGAATCTTCCAGGCTTGCGCCGCTTACAAATGCCAGTGCGAACGCGGCAAGGAAAGTGTCTCCTGCGCCTGTCACGTCAAAGACCTGCTTTGCCTTTGTTGGAATGTGAGTGATGTTTCCATCCTTGCTGAAAATGCTCACTCCCTTTGCCCCCTGCGTTATTACTACATTGGACTTCAGGTCCTGGACAAGCTTTTTGCCTATTTCCTCAATCTGGTCGCCATTGTGCTCCTCAACTCCTGCCAGTTCGCAGGCTTCCTTGGTATTTGTCTTGACAACAGTCGCCCCTGCATAATTTATCTGGCGCCTTGGCTTTACGTCAACGAAAACAGGGATTTTGAGCGCCTCTGCAAGGTGGAGTATGTCATTGTAAAGCTGCTGCGTGATAGTTCCTTTTGCATAGTCTGAGATTATTATCCCGTCAGAAGGGGTGTCTTTCATCACGTCAATGATTCTTTTTCCTGTTTCCTCATCAATCGGGTGCTTGTGCTCGTAGTCTATCCTCAGGAGCTGCTGCTTCATGCCCATAACCCTTATTTTTGTGGTTGTTGGGCGGCTGTCAAGCACCAGTTGCGAGGCAATTCCGCGCTGTTCGAGCTCTTTGACAAGAATTTCCTCGTGAAGGTCATCGCCGACCATTCCGACAAGCACTGCCTTTCCACCAAGCGTGACAATGTTGTTCGCCGCATTTGCGGCTCCGCCAGGGGCATAGGTCTCGTTCTGCACTTCAACAACAGGCACAGGGGCTTCAGGCGAAATCCTCGCGACATTGCCCCAGATATACCTGTCGAGCATAACATCGCCAAGGACAAGAATTGTCTTTTCAATGAACTTGTCAATTATCGCAGTATCCATATGTCGGAAACTCCTGCACGGAAACAATTTGCTTCATCCTGTTGGATGAGCACGGAGTTTCCGAGCATGCTCAAGAACCGCTACAATAGTATCCATTACTGGCGGTTCTTGACACTCCCCCGACGAAGCCAGAATAGTAGTGTTTAAAAAGGTGTCGCTATCAGGGCGTATCCTTGTAAACTTCGCGGATTTTGTGGATAATGTTGGTTGTTGAGAAGTTGCCTATGAACGGCACAATCTTGACCTCTCCGCCGTTCTTCCTGACTATTTCTGTTTCAATCATCTTCTCTGGAGCCCAGTCGCCTGACTTGACGTGGAAATTTGGCTTGACAATTTCAAGTAGTGCGCGCGGGTCTTTTTCACTGAAGATTGTCACGTAATCAACACAGCTTATTGAGGCAATCATTTCTGCCCTCTCTTTTTCAGGTATTACTGGTCGCTTATCACCTTTGTACTGCTTCACTGAACTGTCAGAATTGACGCCAACGATAAGAATATCGCCAAATAATTTTGCCTGCTGCAATGCGCGCACGTGGCCTATGTGCATCAGGTCAAAAGTGCCGTTGGTGGTAACTATCTTTTTACCCTGATTTTTCAAGTCAGCAACAATTTTTGCAAGTTCCTCGCGCGTTACAATCTTTCCCATTATTTTTACTCCTGATAAACCAATCAATACCTTGCTTTAAAAGTTTATTGCCTAAATGCCCCATCAATTAATTTGCACCAGATGTGGATTGCCATTATGTGAGATTCCTGGATTCTTGCTGTGATTTGCGACGGGATGATTATGTTGTTGATTTGCAGGGATTTCATCTTTCCAGCATCCCTGCCTGTCAAGCCAATGACTTCCATTCCTTTCTTTTTTGCAGCCTCTATCGCTTTGAGGATATTGGGCGAGTTTCCTGAGGTTGAAATTGCTATCAGGACATCGCCCTTGCTGCCTAATCCTTCTATTTGGCGCGAAAAAAGAGTGTCAATGCCATAATCATTTGCTCCTGCAGTAAGAATGCTTGAGTCAGTTGTCAAAGCAATTGCAGGAAGCGCCTTTCTCTCTGTCTCAAAGCGGACAATGAGCTCTGCTGCGAAATGCTGGGCGTCTGCTGCTGAGCCGCCATTGCCGCAGACAAGGACTTTATTGTTGTTTTTCAGGGCATTAATCAGGATATTTGCGGTTTTTTCCAAATCAGGGACCAGCTTTGCAAGAACTTCCTGCTTTGTGGCGATTGAGCCCTGAATTTCGCTCTTAATTATGTCCTGCATGTAGCATTCTCCTTGCTTTTTCAATCACATCACTGCTCTTTATTAAGCTCATGTGATTGTGGCCCTTGCACTCAGGCATCTGGCCGAGGTGCGTGTTAATGCATGGCTTTGGAAGCACAGGCTTGTAGACGTAATCATTGCCAGGACCATAAGGCGCCCATCTTACAGGCGTGTTCGGGCAAAAAAGGCCTATTGTTTTCGTGCCCATTGCCGCTGAGAGGTGCATTGGCCCTGAGTCATTGCCAATCATTAATGCGCAGCGCTTGAGCATTGCTGCGAATTCCTTGACATTTGTCTCTCCTGTTGCAATTATCGGGGTGTAATTCATGTTTTTCGCGATTTCCTCTGCGAAACCGCGCTCCCCTTTTGTTCCGCTGATGATTATTTTCACAAGGAACTCTTTCACAAGCGCGTCAGCGACTTTTGCGAAGCGCTTTGCAAGCCAAATCCTGCTTTTTGATGACTCTGCAGTTCCTGGGGCAATACACACCACCTTGTCAGTCTTTTTGATTCCCCATTCTTTGAACAGGGACTGGACTTTTTTCTCGTCCTGAGGGGTGGTTGCGACAGGGACAAGGCGCTCTGGGACACCTGAAACACCGATTGGGGCGCCCATGTCCATGTAAGTGAGAGTGATGTGCTGCTGGTCATTATATTTGATTTTGTCAGTGTAAAGCAGGCTGCGGATTCCGTGGCTGAAGCCAATCCTGCGCCTGCCAAGCCACCACGCAAGCAGTGCTGAGATGTTAAGATATGGCTCGCAGTCAATCGCGATGTCGTATTTCCTGAGCCGGGGAATTAGTGCAATCCAATGCAATGGCTCTGCGCTGATTATGCTGCTTATGAATTTCTGGCCTGAGTAAACAGACTTTACCCTGCTTCTGCAAAGGACATCAATTGTTGCTTTTGGATACTTCTTTTTTATTGCCTGTATCATCGGCAAGGTCAGCAGGCTTTCTCCCAATGCCCAGAGCTTGATTATGAGAATGCGCTTTGTCTCAAGCTTTGCCTTTGGAAACGGCAATGATATGCGCCAGATGGGGATTATCAGCATGGTGCCGACAACCCTATCAATCCAGCGCATTAAGGGTATTTTCATTTTTGCTTTGGCAGCTTGACTGCAATTTCCCTCACGAGCTTTGTCATTTCCTGCGCCTGCTTGTCCTGGTTCACGTAAATGCGGAATACTAGGTAGAACAGCAAGAGGATGCTGACGTACACCGCAAGGTCAATCGGCCTGCTGATGCCTAAGAACTTTGAAACAACATCAGCAGTCTGAGGCAATACTGAGGTGACAATGACCGCAGCCCAGATTATGGTCCAGAAAAGGAACTCGCTGAATGAAATATGCCTGTCGCGCAGCCTGAGCATTGCGCGGCTCCATGCGAACAGTGCGAACACAACAACAATAACCTGCAAGACTGATATGTTCATTTTTTCACCTCAAAAGGAATTTTTTCATAATCATCGTGTAAAGTATCCTGACTCCTTCCATGAAAGAGCCGTGCCCCTTCTTCAAGGTTTCCTCTGTATAGCGGATGACCACAGGTACTTCCCTGTATTTCAGGTCAAGGCGGTGGACTTCCTCAACTATTTCAGAGGCATGAGCCATGCGGTCTGATGTGATTCTGATTTTTTCCGCGGCATTTCTTGAGAGCGCGCGGAAGCCATTGTGCGCATCTGTCATTCTGACGCCATAAAAGAGCCAAAGCACAAGGATTCCCCCCTTGAGGCAGGCTTTCCTGACAAAAGGGACATTTTCCTGCGATTTCTTTGTAAGGAATCTTGAGCCAAATGTCACGTCAACCTTTCCGCCCGCAACAGGCTTTATCATTGCCGGAATGTCTTCCACGCGGTGCTGGCCGTCAGCGTCAAAAGTCACGATGATGTCAGCGCCCTGCTCCAATGCATAATCAATACCTGTTTTTAATGCAGCGCCCTGGCCGCGGTTTATGATGTGCTGCAGTACTGTTGCGCCTGCATTCAATGCTGCCTCGAAAGTTTTGTCTTTACTGCCGTCATCAACAACCACAATATCCTTGTATCCTGCCTTTTGAAGCTCCTTGATGACTTTGGGTACAGAATTCTGCTCATTATACGCTGCAATTACGATAAATACCTTATTCCCCATAGACGGAAACGAGCAAAGGTTGGTTTATTAAGGTTATGGATAAAGAAATCACATTAATTGGCTGCGGCAGGCTCTATGCGGACCATCTTTATCTTGAATCTTAGTGTCTGGTTGCCGAGGGCGTGAGCCTTGGGGTCAAGGCCATATGCTGCCTTGGGCGGAATCTGCACAATCTGCTCATCGCTGATATCCATTCCGCGCACTGCTGCATCAAAGCCCGCAATAACCTGGCCTGCGCCTATTTTGAATGACAACGGTCCTGTAAGCTCATAATCGTCAAATGAGGAATTCGCGACGATGCCTTGTTTCTTCCAGTCCTTTATGCTACTGTCAAACACATTGCCATCAAGCAGGGAGCCGATGTAGTAAACGCTCACTGTGTCGCCTTCCTTTGCGCCCTTTTCAACTTTCTTTTCTGTTTTGTTCGTCTTGTTTTCTTCCTTCGCAGCCTTCAGGGCTTCAAAGCCGCTGAAAACTTTGGTTGCGTTGCCTGCCCAGTTGACCTTGTAGGTGTAGATTCCGCCGCCTGTTAATTCCCTCTGCTGGCTGAATGCAGTAAAGTGCTGCAAGCCGTGGCCTTCAAGGAAGTAAAGGCGGGCAAATATGCTTGTCAAAAGCTCAGGAGAGCCTAACACCGCCTTGTAAGCGCCTGGTCCTGTCGGATAGAGAAGCACTCCAACCGCGGTATTTGAGTCGTTAAACTTGATTTCAGAGAATCCGCCGTCTGCTGTCGGCTGGATGACAACCCTTGGCTTGCCAACCCCCTGGCCGGTATTGATGCGCGCGTCATTGTTGGAGGTGTTGATTATGAAACCGTTTCCGCAGCCAATCAGGTCGTCCTGGGCTGCGCAGTCAACTGCCTCGCCAAGTATGCCCAGCCAGGGTGAAATCCACGCGTTTGCGTCGTTTTCATTGGCCAATGCCTGAACGTCAAAGTAAGCCTGCTCTGCCTGTTCGCTGGTGTAGTTCCACTCGCTCATCATTGACTGCACTGCTGTTTCCTGCGGCTGGTTCTTCAGGATCGTCCACAGCTTTGCTTTTTCAAAGTTCCAGAAGCCAAAGTGGCTCCAGACGCCTGACTTTCCAATCATGTCGCCTGATGCTATGAAGTAGTCTTCGGGCGGGTCGCAGTGGGTGAATTTCAATACCTGTTCCTGCTCATTAACCCCGTCCTTTGCGAGTATTGCAAGCGCTGCCTTGCGGTCAACCACGATAATCTTGCGGAGAAGATTGACTGATTTTACAGGGTCATTGAACTGGGCATTAATCACATCGAATGCAGAATTGGAGCCGCAGTCAAGCATCCTTAATATGCCGACTGCCTCTGTCTCATTGTCAGTTGCCAGCGTTCTCCCAATCCAGTGCGCCTGCGGGGTGTTCTGCGATGCGCCGTCAAACGTGACAGCGCGGTCTGCGACATACTTGAAGTGGTGGCCAAAGTCCCACCACGAGTTGATTATTGCGTCAGGCTTTGAGTCTGCCTTTATCGCGGTGAGCGTGCTCCACCAGGCGTCATTCATTATTGGAATGTCGCTTCCTGAGGAGTCATAGGCACTTTTTGCCTGCCCTGACAGCATCAGAACCACAATAACAATCATCACTGCATGAGCCACTATTGCATTCAAATGCAAATCTTTTATGCTGATTCGGACCAGCCAGTTGTAAATCCTGCCAAGGGCAATTCCGAACACGACTGTGAATGCAGGAGCCATAAGCAATGTGAAACGGACTCCCTTAAGGCTTGCGTAAATCGTTGCGATGAACCAGAGCACAAACAAGGGCGCATACTTGAGATCAAACTTCCACTCATTGTTTGAGCGCTTTATCAGGAGCATTGCCATTCCCGCAACCGCAATCCAGAAGAACAGCCATCCCCCCATAGAGCCGATGACTCCGTTAAGGTCTGTGGGGTTGAGCTCTGCGACAGTGGTGTAAACATTTGGCCAGAGGCTCACGTGCGCAGCTGCCTTGATGATTGTAAATCCCAATGGCGCCAGCGGGGCATTGAAAAACTCAGAGGTGCTTCTAAACAGGCTGACAAATATTCCTGAAACTGCTATATACGTGACTAACAGGATTGCGCGCTTCTTTATTATTTCAATCAGCTTCTGCCTGTGCTTGATGTTCCTTGCAATTTCGCTTATGACCAGTATGCCGAATGCAGCAAGTATGAAATCAAAGACATACCACCAGCCACCAGGCCAGGCAAAAGAGTAAATTCCCGTAACAAGCCCTGACAATGCGCCCAATCCAACAATCTTTTTGAGGTCTTCTGCGTCAATCATCAGCGTGTAAAGCCAGGTCAACAGGAGCGGGAAGAAAATGTTGTAAGCATCTGTGTCTGCGTGGCCCCAGCCTGTTCTCACAATAATTGACGGCAGTATTGCTACCATTGTTGCGGTGATGATTCCTCCGGAAATTCCTGCAAAGCGCCTGCCGATGAAGAACGCAGGAATCAGCGCGAGCAGGATGAATATTATTGGGAAATAACAGGCTGCCTGCATAAGGTCAATCTTCGGGCTGAAAATGTGCATTATCTTGTACTGCCACAGAAGAGTGTATGGTTGCAGCTCGCGGCTTATCCCGCCACCCAAGGGCGCGACCATATGGTTGTCGATTAATTTGCCGTCCCTCACTTCGTCAGCATACGTGCCCTTCTCAAGCAGGTTTCTGGTATACCTGAGGTATGTGTAAGGGTCAATGTCAGGCATGTAAGTGTATTTCACGCCGTCTGCTTCATACATCCAGAACTCCTTTATCTGCTGGTTGACAGAAGCTATTTGCTGGTCAATCTGGGCTTTCTGCTCCTTGTATACCTTGTCCCATTCATCATTCACCAGCTTTTGCTTTCTTTCGTCAGGAAGGTTTGGGTACTGCTTGTTAATCGCGTCAACCAGCTGGTTCTTGAGCAGGGTTGTGACGTGGTTCGATGCCCAGCCGTCTGTCATTGGCAGGCTTTCGCTCCTTAGGCGCATGCTTACCCCGCCCCACGGCATGTACCAGTCCTTGCCGCCAATATCAATCCTGTTTGGAACGAACTGCATTATCAGGAGAACTGCGAGTATTATCAGGATGGGGTGGGCTTTTATCCATGCCCACGGCTTGCTGAAATCAAATCCAAGGTCCTCTTTGTCATCATCTTTGCCGGCATGCTCCTTTTTTGTGAACCAGGACTTTATTTTTGAGAAGTCAATCGAGATATCATCGTCTTCCTTCTTTTGCTGATGAGCCTGTGGTTCATGCTCCTTTTTTGCAAACCAGGATTTTATTTTTGAGAAATCAATGCTGAGCTCATCATCCTTTTTCTCAACGCTTGCAGGCGGGTGCTCGTGCGGCGCTGCTGCGTGCTTGTCAGCGAGCAATGAAGGCTGGTGTTCTGGCTTTGGCTCTGCTTCGGGCTTCTTTTTTCTCTTGAACCAATCGCCAACTTTTCCAAAATCAACTGAAAGTTCGTCGTCTTCAGGCATGCAATCCCCCTGTGCCCGCTGTTTATGTGGTTTGCTTAAAAAGCTTTCGCGGGATTATGCAAATGCGTGCTTCGCAAAATAAATTAAACGCGGCTCTGCGAGCAGGAGCTTGAGGAGGAATCTGGATGGGTATTCGCGCGGGTGGCTATATAATATACGCCTGACTTTCTGGTTTGACATCAGCCTGATAAGCCTTCTGTAATCATTGTCTGAGAATTTGTTAAGCATCCTCCTGAGCTTGCTGTGGAGCCAGAGCTCTTTTCTCAGCTTCTTGAGGTTCTTTTCGTAGCTTGTTTTGCTGATTATGCTTTCAGCAAGGGCTTTGCTTGAGAGCATTCCTGTGATGATTCCGCCGCCTGTCGTGTCCTTGACAAAGCCTGCTGCGTCGCCGACAAGGAAAGTGCTGCCATTCTGCACTTTTCTTTTATGGTTGTACAACGGGATTGGTGCTGCCTGCCTTGCTGTGATTTTTCCTTTTGACATTTTCATCAGGCGCTGGAAGCATTGTGCGCAGTTCTTGTCTTTTGTTGTCGCCACGCCAATGCGCGAGTACTCTGAATTTTCAGGCACGCTCCACGCGAAAAATCCAGGGGCAATGCTGCCGAACCAGACTGTGAATATTTTCGGGTCATATTTTGCCTTGATTGTCGCCTGCTGGCCAACGTAAAAGTTTTTGTTTTTTCCAAGCCCTGAAGTTTCAGCGACTTTGCTTAAAGGACCGTCTGCGCCGATGAGGATATCTGTTTCTTTTTTGACTATTTGTCCGTTATGCCTGAAAATTAGGGTGTTGCCTTCCCTTCCGGTGTACCTGTGGCTGAGCAGTATTTTTGCGCCTGCATTTTTTGCTTTGTTTGCAAGATAATTGTCAAACTTTTTCCTGCAAAGCACGTATTCTTTCAGCGGAATGCGCAGTTTTTCGCCTTTTGGCCCGATTATGTCAACGCCGTCAAGCTCGTTGATAATGTAGTCTTTGCTGTATTCAACAAGGTCGAAAAGCGCTTTTGTCACAATCCCTGTGCACGCTATTGGCTCGCCTATTTTTTCGTGGTCTTCATAGATTGTGACATTGTGTCCTGCCTTTGAAAGGAGGAAGCCTGCATAACTGCCAGACGGCCCTGCCCCGACGATAGCGATGCGCATGGGTTTGCGAGCTGGCGCTGTGTTAAAAAGATTGCGAACAAATGCTTTACTCCTGTAAAGTAGTGATAAATACGAAGATTTATAAACAGCCGGCGATATTCCCTGCCAACTAATAATAGGGGTAACCTGACATGGAAAACTACCGCTTTCAACGAAATAACTTTTCTAAAGACGAGATAAAACAGGCAGCAGATAGCAATCTTGAAATCAAAGATTTGGGAATACTCAGCTACAACACTGAAAACAAACTCCAAATTCTCGAGCACCGCGCAAACGGAAGCAACGCAAAGTACGACGACCTTGTTGCTGCGGTAAAGCTTTACGACAATGTCATCAAGATGTCCAAGGAAAAGCGCGCAAAGGTTGACTATGAAAGCCTCAAGAGCCGTGCAAAAAATCTCTACACAACACTCGCAGACAGCCTTGCAAATCCTGAAAACCTTGAATCTGTAGTTGAAGCACAGCCGGCAGAAATTGTTGACACAAATCCTTCTGAAAAGAAAGGATTGCTCAGCAGGATAGGAGACTATTTCCACACAGTTCCAAGCAGGGCAGCTGGAAGCGTTCGCAAGGTATACATTGCGGCTATTACTGCTTTGGCACTGGGTGCGGGCGTAGCAGTCTACAATTATTACAAGCCTAAAACAGCAGTGACTGAATCTGCAAAATCACCGGCTGACAAACCGCAGCAGCCAACAAAAGTTCCTGAAGTGAATCCTTTCGCTGAAAAGCCAGCCACAGGCCCAGCGCCTGCTGCAACAACTGTTGATGTTCCAAAGTTTATTGACACTTCTACAGGTTATGAATATGACTGCCAGCACTGCTTGGATGACGTAATCCTTGCAAAAGGGCCGTTCACAGGAACAAGCCAATCAGATTCAGTAATGCCTGAAGACAGCGGATGTGAAGAGTACAGGACAGCAAGGGCAAGGGGAATGTCTACTCCTTTGCCAAGCACAACTGAAGCAGCGCCCGTTGAAGCTCCAAAGGTTCCAGCAGTTGCTCCAGTAACTCCTGCACCAAAGCCAGCTCCAACGCCGGCTGTTGAAAAGCCAGCAGAATATGTTCCGGTGTCTCAATATATTGCATTCCAGAACTCTTCTGTGCCATACAGCCCGCAGCCGGTTGTTACACAGCCAGCAACTTCTGGCGACGGAAATGTTAACTTGACACTTAAGGCAATTTTGCACGACGAGGCATATGCTGACCCGCACGTTGTCGGTGACAGCGCGACTGCAAAGGCAATACTTGACTCAGGAAACTGGGGATTGAACCTTTACGGCAATGGGTTTGTTGACAGCGAGCACTACAAAGACTATAATGTTGACGGAACAGGAGCAAGGTTCTGGGGCGGAGCACACATGTATTTGCCGCTTTCAGGGCAAACTCTTGCATTTGTCGAGGGAAACGGCGGATATGAGGACCGCAGCTACACTGTTGACTTTGACAGCGGCTCAAAGCTTGAATTTGGAAACAAGGGAGCATTTGTCAATGGAAAGCTTGGCCTCACAAACGGAAAGCTTGACGACCCTGAAAACTTCGGAGTAGGAAACAAGCAGAACTTTGTGCTCTTACAAGGGACAAAGAACTGGGGAGACGCAACAGGAGACTTCCACGGCGATTACGATGCTTGGCGCGCAAGCGCAAAAGGAAGGCTCATGCTCAGCCCTGAAGTTTCAGCAGAAGCCGGCGTTTCAGGAATGAACGAAAAGTATGGAGACTCAATGTCGCAGGATAAGATAACAGCAGAAGGCGGTGTCAGGTGGCACACAAGCATAAGCGGAAACCCTGCATTTGTCGAACTGCTCGGAGTTTACCAGGCGCTTGACAGCGAAGTCAAGGGAAGCAAGAGCGATGACGTGCGCTATGGCCCTCAGGTCGGATTCGGCTGGCGCCTCGCAAGCGGAGACAATGTTACGCTTGACGCAACAGTTACAGGCGGCTACCTTTGGGCTCAGGAAGGGGACAATGAGTGGCGCGTAATGCCTGGAGTTACATTGTACTGGGGCAAAAAGGCGAAATAATTTTATTTTTACATTTTTTCAGTTAAACGAATATGAAAGTCCAAAGCTTGCTGGAGCTAATAGGCATCTGTGACAAGCTAAAAGGCGCTAACCAAGAGGAGAATTCTGACGGTAATTCATGCTCAAAATGCGATAAGCTAAGGGGAAAGCTAAAGCGCGTTAGAAAGGAGAGGACGATGTTGGGTGCACTCGCATGTTTAGCAGTTAGTGAAGTATTTGGATTGGCTGGCTTATTGTACTTTTATAATACAAAGCAAGAATCAGCTATGCAAAAACTTTCTGGTGAAAAAGTCAAGTATGAGCAGCAGCTGTCAACCTACAAGACACTTGCGCAAAAGATTTCCGACGATAAAAGCCTGGTTGAAAAAGAGAAAAACGAGCTTAAAGCAACAGTGAATTTGCTGCAAACAGAAAATAAAGATTTGACTTCAAAGCTGGAAAAGGAAAATTCAGAATATAAAAAACTGCCTTCACCAGATGATTTGGTTTCAGCAAATATCAACGATAGTAGCGAGACACTCTTCAGGAACGAATACAAGGCGTATGAGCATATTAAGAACTCCAGAAATCTCTCTGTTAATATCAATATCCGTGATAATCATGTGGGTTCATTAGAATTATCCACGCCTTCTTCTGTTTATGAACTTAAAAAAATGCCCTGGGAGATTTTAGACCTGGCTTATTTGCAAAAGCTTGACATTGCAGGTCACTCGCTTACCAGCATAGATGGCGTTGACAACCTTACACAATTAGCCGAACTTAATTTAAGAGAAAATCAGATTGGCAGAATCAGCGGTCTTGATAAACTATCAAAATTGGGATACCTTTACTTGAATGAGAATGCGATTGTTAAAATTGAGGGTCTTGATAATCTGACGCAGTTAAAATATCTTGATTTAAGCAAAAACCAGATTGTTAAGATTGAAGGGCTGAGCAATCTTGCGCAGCTGAAAAAGCTGGATCTTGACGATAATAAAATAAAAAGGCTTGAGGGTTTTGACAACTTAAAGGCGCTCAAGGAAATTTCTATACTCCGTAATCCGATTGATTACAAAGATACGATAACAAAAAAGACTTTGGCAGACCTTGAGCGAAGGGGGGTTGCAGTGTACCGTGATGAATAAACCCCTAAAACCCGAAGCTTTAAAAATACCTACTCAATAGTAGTGTCATAGTGATGTTTTTGAACAATATGTAGGGGGTAACAGAAGATGAGCATAAGAACAACATTGGGAATGATTGCAGTTGCACTTGCTGGCTGTGCAGGCCAGGAGACAAAGCCAGAGCAAGCCAAGGCGCCACAGGCAATGGCCTGCGAATACATCAGCCAGATTGAGAACAGGGTTCTCGAGATTGACAAAGACGGAAAGCGCGATGCTTCAGAAGCTGCTGAGCTCTCAAGGCTTTACACTATAGTTTCAAACACAAAGCCGGCAAAGGCGGATGTTGCTGCACACGAGCACTATAACCATCTTGTCAAAATGCTCAATGGAGCACAGAACAGCAACTGTAACAACATGAAGTTCTACCTCGGATTCACAGGCTGTGACACTGCAAAGTTCGGCAACCAGCCTGCAAACTGGGGAATTTCCGGAACAGAGCTTATCGGACCTGTCACAGGCGAACAGCTTGTTGAGATTTACGGCGAAGATGCGTACAAGATTATGTCAAAAGTCGTTCCTGTAGAGAAATTCGAAGGCGGGATTGTCACACAGGGTCCTGTTAACGCAGGCGGCGGACGCATAGTCAACCTGACTAAATATGCAGTACGGTTGCCTCTATGCTCGAAAGGCGGGGAGAAGGTTGTTTTCGACGAGAAAGTTGGGAAGCTTGTTGACAAGGCAAACTGCTGGTTTACCAAAGAACGCCTCACTGAGCTTGTCACTGCCGAGCGCGACAAAGAGTCACGCATGTATGAAAGGGGCAAGGTTGACGAGGCATGGCTGATTGGTGAAACCTGCAAGGGATATAATTTGCCAAAGCCAGCTGAGAAGAAATAATTTTTCATTTTTATCAGGATTATAGAGCGTACGCCATGAAAGCAAAGCAATGGAATCTGGCAATGTTCAGCGCGATTGTCGCGCTTGTCATAATTGCCGTTCCTTTCCTTGCAATGGCGAGCGACGCAGGATTCGGCGGATCTTCTGACGGCGGCTTCGGCGGCTTTTCAGATGGAGGATTTGGTGGATTTTCTGATGCAGGATTCGAGGGGTTCTCCGACGCCGGCTTAAGCGGCTTTACTGGCGCAGGCTATGGCGGCTCAAGCGGAACCACTGCCACAGCAACCGGCTCACAGTCAATCGGCTCAGCAAGCACAGGCGGATTTGACCCATTTGACGATGACCTTGGGCCTTTTGGTGACATTCCTGGAAACCAGCCTGGCGATGACATAAGGATACCGCCGGTAACTCCTCCGGTAATTCCTCCTGTTTCATGCGAACAGACAGGCACTTGCCCTGTTCCTACTCCGACACCTTCACCATCACCTTCGCCTGAAAGCGACGAGTCACTCAAGATTTTCATACACAATATTTTCATGCACAACCCGTACGAGGAGCTGCCTGGCGACCAGGTAGCGCTGCGCATAACCTTCCAGAACACGGGAACACATGACCTTGAGAACACAAAGGTCATCATAATGATACCGGACATTTCTGTCAGGGCAACAATCGGCCCGATGGATGTTGAAGCCGGCGAGAAAGTCACAAGCACAGTCCTGCTTGACCTGCCTGAGGAAATTGATGAGGGCACATACTCGGTAAGGCTGCAGGTCTACAACGAGGACGCACAGCGCATAGTGCACCGCGAAATCGAGGTAATTGACTACCAGTAGATGATAGTATTTCACTACTGCAGAATAGGTAAAAAAGCGAAACCTTTATAAACGGGCTGAACTTCCAAATCACCAGGAACCACAAAAACAATGGGGGTATATTGAAGATGAATCCACTCAAAATCGCATTGATGCTTGTGCTCGCAATAGCACTGGCAACCACAGTATTTGCACTGCCGATATCAGTTGAGCAGGTCAAGGTTGACGACGTTGAGGTGCACGCAGATGCATCAAACCGCTTTGACGTCCTCCGCGGCGACAAGATAGAAGTCAAGGTTGTTTTCACGCCTTCACAGGACGTCAACGATATGGAAATCCAGGCGTTCTTCAGCGGCGATGAGCACAGCGACATTATGCCTGCCTCAGACGCAACAGGCACTTTTGACGCAGACGCAAATGTCACATACCGCAAGACACTCAGCATACCGATACACACATTCTTTGAGGAAGACTCCTACAAGCTGCGCCTGATATTCTCAGACCGCAACGCTGAGGAGCTTACCCAGAATTATAACATCAAGATTGACGTCCCGCGCCACGGAATGATGATCCGTGACATCTCATTCAACCCGGACACAAAGATCAAGGCAGGAAGCGCCTTGCTCGGAGTTATCCGTGTCAGGAACCTGGGAGAAAAGGACGAAACTGACGTTAAGGTAACAGCAAGCATCCCACAGCTCGGCGTAACAGCTTCGGACTACATTGATGAAGTCCCGAACAACGACGAGGAAAAGGAGACTGAGGAGCTCTATTTGAGGATACCAAAGTGCGCAAAGCCAGGCGTCTATGACGTCGAGGTTGAGGTTTCATACGACGACGGATTCAGCAAGGAGCGCTCTGTCAAGCAGATGGAAGTCCTTGCGGACGACACCTGCGAAGACGGCTCAGCAGCCCCTACAGCAAAGGCGAAGACAACCATATCGGTTGGAAGCCAGCTTGAAAACGTCGCACAGGGCGGCACTGCGGTTTTCCCGCTTACAATCACAAACTCCGGAAGGACAAGCAAGTCCTACACCGTAGCTGTTGAGGCAGGCGATTGGGCAACAGTCAAGATAACTCCGACCAGCACGCTCGTGCTTGACGCAGGCAAGACAGAAACTGTCTATGTCTTTGTCACAGCAGGAAGCGATGCGCCTGTCGGAGCACAGGTTGTGACTGCAGCCATAAGCACAAACGGACAATCACTTGAGAACATCCAGCTGACAGCAAATGTCGCAAAGGGCGGCAAGGGCGCAGCAAGGTCAGTCCTCGAGTGGGGCCTTATCGTGCTCGTGGTTTTGCTCGTTATACTCGGGCTGGTTATCGGATTCAGCCGCCTGAAGGGTGACGAGGGAGAAGAGGCACAGCCACAGCAAGATCAGCAACCGCAGGCTTATTACTAAGCTTGTGAGTTTTCATTTTTTCTCCTGTGCCCTGCGCTGAACCACATGGCACACCTGGAGCAGACAAAATGACAAGCAGAAACGTTTGGACATGGTTTGCGGTTTTCCTGCTTGTAATATCTTCAGTTCTCGCAGCAGAGGATTTTACAGCATCAGGAACAGGAAGGATTCTCACATTCGCATGCAGCCCTGCAGAGGGGCAGGTAACTGTCGCCAACTCGGGCGACGTTCCAAGCGTTTATGAGCTTGTGGCAGAGGGAAATGCAAAGGAATGGGTTACTTTCTCGCCTGAATCATTCGCGCTTAACCCGGGCCAGAGCCAGATTGTGCAGGAATTTATCAGCATCCCCTGCGACGCAGAGGATGAATTGCTTGATGTTTCAATACTTACAAATGAGCTTGAGCTTATGCTCTCGCAGGAAATAATTGTCCAGACTCCAAACAACCTTTTGCTTACCCCTGTCGCGTTTTCAAAGGAAATTATGCCCTGCGAGCCTGCAGACTTCCACTTTACGCTTTCAAACCCTGCTGATTTTGCAGAGACATACAAATTGAACGTCATCGGTTCACCTCAGGAAACCGCGATTAGCGACGAAACACTCACACTTGAGCCGCGCGAAAACGCGCCAATCACAATCACAGTGCATTCACAGGACTGCACACTCTCAGGCGACTTCACTCCTGTATTGCGCGTTTCAACCGAGAAAAGCAAAATTGCAGCAGAAATAGAGATGTATTTGCACATAAATGATTCAGACATTCCTGAGATTGCAACAGGAGTCAACAAGATACGCGCTGTTGTTGAGCCACAGGAAGCACAGCTTGAGATTGTCAACACAGGCGACAGGAGCACAACTTACCTTTTGCGCCTTGAAGGAGCCACATTTATCACAGTCCAGCCTGAGCAGGTCACGATTGCAGCGCGCGACAGCGAAAACGTAAAGCTGGTCATCCAGCCGACAGAAACAACTCCGCAGGGAAGCTATCCTATTGTTCTTACCGCGATAGTTGAGGCAACAGGAAAGGAATACACAAAGGAATTAAGCATTGTTTTGAAAAACCCGAATTTCGCTGACAAATTGTTCGCAGAATACCTTATTTATACAATACTCGCAATAATTGTCCTCATTGTTCTTTTGGTTCTTGTAATAAAGGGCATAAAGAGCTATAATTCGCCTGAGTCAAAGGCAAGAAGGGCAGAAAGAAGGGCTGAAAGGGCGCGTTTGAAGGAACAGCGCAGGATTGAGAAGGAAGCAAAGAAGAAAGCCCGCGAAGACGAAAAGAAAGCGCTTGAAGAGCAGAAGAAGCGCGAGGAAGAGGAAGAGGCAAAGGAAGAGGAAAGGCGCCAGAAGGAAATTGAAAAAGAAAGGCAGAGGGCGCAGAAGGACTATGAAAAACAGCTTCGCAGGGAAAACCTCGTCATATCAAAGGATGAAGTTGTAAAGGGCTTCAGGATACCTGCAAAGAGGCTCCTGAAGTTTGTCTTGCTGCTCATTGTTTTGGCTGTTATCGCACTGGGATTGACTTACAGCGAGCTGCTCAGCGCCCAGACAGTAATCTTTGGAATAATTGTACTGCTTATCATACTTATTTTGCACCGCATAAGAAGGAACAAGTTTGCGCACAGGAGCTGGAAGCTTGCACTTGCCAATAAGGTATTGCACTTTGAGACCAAGTGGAAGAAAGGGCTTGCTGAAGTCACATTCAAGCTCAACACTGTCGTCGAGAAGCTGGTTATGACAGCAAAGCGCTGCAAGCCGACTGTGCCGCCATATTCAGACTGCGTCTACCAGACATTTGTGGTTGACGCCAATGTTGAAAAGGACATGGTCTCTGATGTGCGCGTAAGGTTCAAGGTCAGGAAATCCTGGATGCTCAGGCACAATGTTGCGCCAAGCTCAGTAAGGCTTTACCACCTTGGCACAGACAGGTGGAACAGCATAGTCGCAGAGCCTGTCAGCACAGATGACAAGTATGTTTACTTTGTTGCAGATGCAGAGAACCTTGGCGAATTCGCAATAGTTGGAAAGCCAGGCAAGAAAGCGCAAAAGGAAAGCAGGCTTGCAAAGTGGGTTTTGCCCACGATATTCATCATTGTTGCGTTGATAGCGCTTATTTCAATCGCGATTATAGTGCAGGTTAACAGGACTCCTACAATCGGAATCCCTGCGCAGATATGGAAGCAGGACACACAGCAAACACTTGATTTGGGCCAGTATTTCAAGGACCCTGACAATGACGTTTTGACATTCAGCTCGACTCAGACAAGCAATGTTGAGGTAATGTTCTCAGGCAGCAACGCAATTCTTACACCGCATTATGGCTGGTATGGAACAGAGCGCGTTGTGTTCACAGCAGAAGACGGCAAGGGCGGAATAGTCAGGAGCAACCCTGTTGAGCTTGTTGTTGAGCCAGACAGGATTCCAACCTGGTGGAAGAGAAACGCAGGACGAGTGCTTGGATACTCAATATTGATCCTTATCGTGCTCGCACTGATATTCTTCAGAAAGCAGGCAAAGAAGCTGATTGGGCTTGAATAAGCCGCAAACTTTCCGGATTTTCTCGCCAATAAATCACACTGGTCACTGGACAGGCTCGCGCACGGGTTATAAAGCAGAAGATTTCTTGGAATTGGATGATAAGCCCTGAGCTTGCAAGGATTGTGGCGCATATTGCTGGTGACGGTTATTCTTGTGTTTACCAGCAAAAGCGGTCTGAAAAAGAGCTGATTTCACATCCAAGAAAGAAGAAAACTCAAACAAGATGGTATGTGCGATACGTAAATACCGAGCCTGCTTTGATTAAACAATTTACTGATGACGTCAAAAAAGAATTTAACAGAAAAGTGGTGCCAAAGAAGAAATATGAATACGAAGTTTCTTCTAAATGGATTTATGAAATGGTTACAAGATTAGGGGCATTAAAGTCTTTCACGTGGTTTATTCCAGAAGAAGTCATTTCTGCAAGCAGTGAAGTAAGAACTGCGTGGCTTCAGGCTTTTTTCGACGATGAAGCGCACGTTTCTGTGCCGCAAAAAAGGATTGTGCTCAATATGGTCAATGAAAAAGGGCTTAAACAGGTTCAAAAGGTACTGGGCGAATTCGGGATTAACTCGAACCTACGCGGGCCTTACAAATGCAGGCAATTCTTTTCGTATCATCTTACCATTTATAGGGATTCCATTGCTAATTACGCCAAATTTGTTGGTTTTAATCATCCTAAAAAGAAACGTCATCTGGCACAGATTGTAAAAAACTTGAATGGGTGCTTAACAGAAGTCATTAAAAAATAAGTGGGAGTGCAGGGATTTGAACCCCGATCCGAGGCTCTGGAGGCCCCTATACTAAGCCAAGTTATACTACACTCCCGTTATTGAGAATAACTTCTTGTGCTCTATTTAAAGTTTATCACATCGCCTATTGTAGTCTTTGATTTTGTTATGGCGCCTTCCGGAAGCTCGACGACAAACATTGCCTTTTGCTTTGGGGTGTAGAAGTTCTTTGGCTGCAGGCCTTCCACAAGGTCTATGACTTCCCACTGGTCATTCAGGAAGAGGACATCAAGGTAGTGTTTTACAAAATAAGTGTGGATTGCTGCTGTGTTTTGCTTTCTGAAGGCAAGGACTGTGGGAGTCATTTTCTTTTTGAACATCAATCCGACGCCTCTTGTGAGAAAATTCCTGCAGATATTGCAGTTTTGCGCGAGAATTTTGTCTTTGGTGATGTTCTTAATCATTTGACATAAGGTAAAATCTTGTCCTGGACGAGGTTAAGGAGCTGCATTTTGTCTGCGCAGCGCACGCGCTTGCGGTTCATTGTTGAGCCTGCCTGGTCAAACTCCTTGAGGTCGTTTTTGCACTTTTGCATCTCGACATTAAGCCAGTGCCTCAGGCTTTCAGCGCCTGTTATTTTCTCGCCCTGAATCATTTTCATGATTATTGGGAATTCAGGCGTCTGCTGCAAATGAGCAGGCACTTTGTTCTTGAGAACTTCTTTGAAGGTCATTTTTTATCCTCCTTGTTTATCGCCTTATATACTTTTCTAACTTCTTCCACGGCAAAGTGTTAATTATGTCTTTTTCCTCTGCCCAGCCCCGCCTTGCCTGTGCAATGCCGAACCTCATCAGGGGAAGATGGTTTGTGTTGTGCGAATCAGTGCCAATGCAGAGCTTTGCGCCTGCCTCAACAGCCATTCTTATGTGCGTGTCTTTCAGGTCAAGCCTTGCTGGGAATGCGTTTATTTCCAAGGCGACATTGTTTTCCTTGGCAGCTTTGATGACTTTGTCAATGTCCACTGCATAAGGCTCCCTTGTGCCGATAAGCCTGCCTGTCGGATGGGCAAGCGCATTCATGTTTCCGCTTTCAATCGCAGTGATGATGCGTTTTGTCATTTCCTCCTTCGACGACTTGAAGCGCGAATGAACAGCACCCACAACCCAGTCAAGCTCTTTCAATAATTTGTCAGAATAATCCAATGAGCCGTCAGGAAGAATGTCAACTTCTGAGCCGCAGAGAACATGGATTTTGTTTGCGTACTTGTTTTTCAGCTTGTTGATTTCTGCAATATACTTAACCAGCCTTTTTGGCTCCATTCCATTAGCTACGTGCTCGCTTTTGCTGTGGTCTGTGATTGCAACATACTCATAGCCCATCTTTATCGCTGCCTGAATCATTTCCTCAGGGGTGTTAACACCGTCGCTATATTCGGTGTGCATGTGCAAATCTCCCCTGATTGAGTCATAGCTGACAAGCTTGGGAAGGCTTTTGTTTTTTGCAGCCTCTATTTCGCCTGCATTCTGCCTTAATTCAGGAGGAATCCATTCAAGACCGAGCTTTTTGTACACTTCCTCTTCTGTTTTTCCTGCGATTTGCTTGTTTTTCCTGAATACGCCATACTCGCTTAGCTTCAAGCCTTTCTTTATCGCAATCTGGCGCACTGCAATATTGTGCTCCTTGTTTCCTGTGAAGTATTGCAGTGCAGCGCCAAAGCTCTTTGGCTCAAGCACGCGGACATCTGCGCTAACGCCCTCTTTCAACTGGACAGAGCTCTTTGTGCTTCCTTTTGCAAGGACGCGGACAACATCAGGCATTGTGATGAACGTGTCCATTACGATTTCAGGATTTGACGAGATAACAAGGATGTCTATGTCGCCGATTGTTTCCTGCATCCTCCTTAATGAGCCTGCGGGTTCTATTGCACTGATTTGCTTCAGCTTTTTCAGGCGGTTAATTATTTCCTGGCTGATAACCCACGCCCTTCCGAGGAGGATTCTTTCCTGCCCTGTTCTCAGGGTTGCTATGCCTTTGAGTATGTCTTCCTCTGTTTTTTCGCCAAAGCCCTTGTGAGTTCTTAGTTTTCCTTTTTTGCATGCCTTTTCAAGCTGGTCAACGCCCTTGATGCCGAGCTCTTTGTACAAGCGCCAGGCTTTTTTCGGACCAACGCCCATTATGTGCATCATTGCGTGCACTCCTTCTGGCAGTTTTCCTGTCAGGCGCTCGTATTCCTTCACTTTTCCTGTCTCAATATACTCTATTATCTTGTCAGCCAATGCCTCGCCCACTCCTGGGATTTCAAGAAGGGCTTTTCTTCCGCCTTTTCTCAGGATTATCTCAACATCCTCTGCAGAATCAACAGCCCTTGCCGCGTTCCTGTACGCGCGGGGCTTCCACTGCACTCCCTGCATGTCCAGCAGGTCAGCCATTTCAAAGAAAATGTCAGCGATTTCAGAGTTTTTCATGCGAGTCAAGGAATTTCTGCGCTTTCCTCAAAAGCTCCTTTGCATCTTTGTGCTTTAATACCTTTTCTGCCTCTTTAAGCGTGAACCAGCCTGATTTCAGGTGTTCTGATGAGATTTTTGCCTCTTTTGCCTGCGTTTCAGCAAGGTAATAAGTCACTGTCTTGCTGATAAGCTTTCCTTCGAGTTTGTACAGCCAGCTGAGTTTTTCCTCAAAGCCGGAAATGAATTTGAGGGCTGTGATGCCTGTCTCTTCCATTGCCTCCCTTTTTGCTGTCTCAATAGGGTCCTCGCCCTTCTCAATGTGGCCTTTTGCAAGGTCCCAGTATTCTGTCTTGTACTTTTTGAACAGCAAAAGATAGAGAATTTTACCTTCTTCGCGCCTGAAAATCACAACTCCTGCGCTTTTCTCCTCCTTTGGCATGGCGTGCGAGGAGATGCGTAGATTTATAAATCCTGCCTTACTGCCAAAACGCATGCGTTGGGGACTAATTATAGCAATGCTGGCTGTCATTGTTCTTGCAGCCTGCAAGCCTGTTGTTATTGAGGACGTGCCTGTCACGCCTTCTGAGCAGGCGATTCCAGCGCCCCAGCCTGCTGCAAATCCTAATATTCTTGTTGAGCATCCTCCTGAGGAAAACGTGACAGCTCCTGCTGTTGTTCAGCCTCCTGTTATTCAGCCTGTTGAGGAAAATGAGACAGAAAAATCATTTTATGAGAGGCAGCCAGAAGCCCCTCCAAGCATCGCTAAGTATCAGGTAATATTCAGGAAGGAGGCAAAGAATTACAAGTTCAATTACAAGACAGACCAGTGGTTTGTTGAGGGCAAGAGGGCAAAGATAATACCATTCAGGGTACTGGAGAACATTTACCACGCGCCGTTCATTGACACGATTTACCTTGACCTTGAGAACCGCACCGCAGTCGGAGTGTGTGAGGGCCGCGATGACAACATCAAGAGGCAGTGCATACAGCAGAACGTGCTTGGCAAGAAGTTCGCAATGCCATACGTGCAGGTAAAGATTCCGCTGCCAGAGGACTGGCTTGTTGAGTACCAGAACCTTTTCATGACTGTTGCTAATGCTCCAAAGCTCGCAACTGACCGCACAACAGTGCACCTTAAGCACATATCCCAGACAAGGACAGTTGACGTTTACATTGACCCTTCATTCGGGCTTCCTGTGGCTGTTGTTGACAATGGCATTGAATACCATTACGAAAGGCTTTCAAGAAACTCGCTGGGATTCAACGAAAAGATGGTTCCTGAGTAAAATTAATATAATAGAAGAGAGAGTTGATTGAATATGAGGAAACTGCTTGCATTGTTTGTTCTTTTGATGCTTGTAGCCTGCGGCGCCCCGCAGGAGCAGGCGCCGGCAGTGCCAAACGAGACAGTCTCTGAGCCTGTTGTTGCAGCGCCTTCTGAGCCTGTGGTTATTGACAGGGGGGAAGTGCAGGTTGAAAGAAAGCAGGTGCTTGATGACACTGTAAAAGAGCAGGTAATCAAGGCAGAAGAAGAGAGGATTGTTGAGGCAATTTCACATCCAGCGCCGCTTCCACAGCGAAACAGGACAACAGTTGTCGGCGACATGATGAATACTTACAAAACAATTGACTCTTACCAGTTCAAGACTTCAAAGGGCACGTTCTATGTGCGCGGCGACAAAATCAGATATCTGCCAAGAAACGCGATTAACAAGCGCGGTATTGTCCTTTCTGCAGTGAGGTATCCTGAGATTTTTGTTGACGAGCTTATTTTTGACCGTACTGATAAGACCGCCACAGGATACTGCTTTGGGTTTGCCGATGAAGTCAGAAGGGAATGTGACAGCCTGAAGCTGATGGACAAGGCATTCAACCTTTCATACGATGAATTTGTGATAAAGATGCCTGATGACTGGCTGACAGAATACCTGCGCCTTGCCGTCGGAGACGAGGAGCACGAGAAATACTTCCTTAACAGCGTAGAGACAACGCGCGTTGCGTTCAAGGACGGAATTGAAATGTTCTTCTTCCCTGCAGCAGGACTGCCGATACGCGTTGTAAAGGGACCGCTTGAGACGTATGATTTCGACAACCTCGTGATAAACCGCGCAAAGCCAGAGGATGTCATCCACAGGTCAAGGGACCAGATTTCCCCGAATGAGGCATTCTACAAGCCGATTTACTGAAAATGAGGCTATACACAAGTTTGCCGCCTGAAATTCTTAACGCGCTTAAGAAAGAAGCCAAGAAAAAAGAAATTGCCGTGTCTGCACTTGCTCGTTTTATCCTTGCCCAGCACATCTGGAGAAAAGCCAGCAAGAAAGACAAACAGCACTGGCTCGAGGCGATATATGCTGGAAAGGCACGTCGCAAGATAAAAGAATTTGAAGACCTTTTTAGCGACTGAGCTTTAGGAATGCATCGAGGGCTTCTGGAAGTTCTGTGACTCCGTATTCGCCTGAGAAGTGGCCTTTGCCTGTAACTGTGATTGTTTCAGCATTGAGGCGCTTCTTGAAGGTTTCTGCCTCGCTTACCTGCACATAAGGGTCATCGTCGCAGAAAATTGCAATTATCTTTGCTGCGTTTTTGACTTTGTCTGTGTTGATTGGTGTTTCCAGCCAGGGCTTTGCAACAATCTTTTCATCATTTCCAAGCCCTTTCAAAGTGAACCAGCCTGCGACAAACAGGATACCGCCCACTTTTGCGCTGGTTTTTTCCAGATAGCGCATTATTGCCTGGCAGCCAATGCTGTGTCCGACGAGAAAAGTGTCCTTGTCAGGCTTGCCGATGGTTTCTTCCAGCTTTTTCACCCAGGCGTCAATTTTCGGAATGTCTGTGTCAGGCATTGCCGGCACTTCAACTTTCATTCCTTTTTCTTCCAGTTTTCTTTTCAGCCAGGGGAACCATGAGCCTTCAGGGGTGTCTGACCAGCCGTGGACAATTATTGCCCGCTTCACTTTATTTCCACCGGAATAATCTTTATTACTTTTCCAATGCCTTCGAGAATATCAGTTCCTCCATAGCCTGCAAGGAAAGCAATCGGCCTGCTCACGCTTGTTAATGCGCCAAGGATTAATCCTATAATTACTGCGAGGAGCACTGTTATGAAGAAATAAGGCCAGCGGATTCTTCGCTTTGCAGCCAATGATTTGCCAAGCCCTATGATTGACCTCAGCAAACCGCCCAATCCGCCTATAAGCGCGCCTGTAAGCAATGCGTCCATACGCTTGGTTAATGCTGAGCGTATATAAATTTAATTGGGTTTAATAGCTATTTGGATATATATTTTAGATAAGTTGATGTTCTATTTATAATAAAGTGAGAGCTATGTGTATTAGCTAGCACAACATTAATAAATACTGACACTTCTGCTGGCAGAGGGATGACAAGGGGAGAATTTGAGAAAGAACTAGAGCAGTACATTTCCCAGCGCCGCAGGGCAAGAATTAAATTCCCTGACATATTTGGCGCGTTCAAGAGGAAGAAAAAAATGCCAGAACCAGAACTGCCTCCGGAAGTGCAGAAGTATGAGGAGGGCAGCCCTGCAGAAATTCCTGAAACAATGCCTGGCGAGGAAGATGTGGTTGAGAAGAAAGGGGCTTTGACAAGGATTCTTGAGTCGCTTGGTTTGGTTGGCAAGGGCGAAAAAGCCACTGCAAGTGTGCCTGCAGAACAAGTCCAGCAGATGCTTGTCAAGGACGAGAATATGCAGGATATGAAGGAAATCGCAAAAATCGCGCTTTATGTGATTAAGCAATTGCCGCCTGAGAAGATGAGCGAGTTCAAGTCAGGCTCTGAATTTGAAAGACTGAAAGAACTTCTTAGAAAGCATCAGCTGATAAAGTGATTAGATAGGACCTGGAATCTCTTCTCCTCTTTCCCTTGACCTTTGGGCTTCCAGCGAGGACAAAGCATTTGCGTATTCTTCTTCCTGCCGCTTGTCAAATTCCCTGACAACAGGAACAATATTGTCAAGCCCGCCTTTCAGGAATGCGTCGACAAAAGGCTGTAAGTTTGCTTTTGCCTTTTGCAAATGCTCAATTTTTATCTTGTAATCAGAAATTGCCCTGTCCAACGGGCTCAGGTCGCCTAGCTCTTTCTTGGCTTCTGCTTCAATTGCTTTTCCTGACTTAAGTTTTGTATTGAGCATATTGCACTTGATGTCAACTGCATCAAGCCTGTGCATCATTGTTTCCATTGCGTGGTAGAATGCATAAACAGTCCTTATTTCTGACTGGTATGCATCAATAAGGTCTGGATAATTTTCCTTGGTCAGTTCGAATTTGACTCCTGTAATTCCTGTGTATATCATGTTTACATCCTCGATAGAAGCAGGGTTTACCCCTGGAGGAATCAGCAGCCTTGCGGCATTTTCAGAGACAAAGCCATACTGCAGTTTGCTGTCAACACCGATATCCACATTTGCCTTGATTCCTGCCTTGAAGCACAAGAACATTGCCTCAAGGGGGGTCTCAGGCGCCTTCAAGTAGCCCATTTCAATATCACGATTGAATGCAGGCCTCACATGGTATCCGCCCACGCCGTCTGAATAACTGCTTTCTATAGGTTGCACGCCTCTGACTGATCTTTCATGATTAATTGCAGATACTGAATACATTCCCACGCCGTTTTTGTCCTTTCCAGCGACGAGAAAACCTGAATGCATTCTTATGTTGCCTTCATTGCGCTTTGCATAATCCTCAGTAAGCTTCAGAATCAGTTCTGCGATTTCAGGAGCAGTGCCGTCTTTTCCGCGGAGTTTTTCATATACCTCATATGCAATGCCTGCGTTGCCTGTATCCATAATCAGGTTATGCCCGCGCTGTACAAGTTTCTGCTCGCTGTGCTTTGTGCTGTCCTGAGAGTTTGTTGCCTGCGAGTCAGCAACACAGAAAACATAGGGCTTTCCCGCATACGTAATCTTAACTGCGAACAGATTTGTCATAGAATACATACCGTCGAGGGCTTTATAAAGCTACTGGAGTGCTGAAAGTGAGCTGTATTCGTCAAGGAACTTCTTGGCGATTGCGTAATCGTGGATGATTAATATGTTTTCATCGTTGTATTCATCGCCGTTTCTTGTCGGGTTGTAAGAGCCGGTTATTACTGTGTTTCCGTCGATAATAAAGACCTTGCTGTGGATATTGCCTGTTTTTGCAAATGGCAGGGTTTTTATCGCGTCTTTTTCAGACTTGTCAATTATTCCTTCTACTTTGATGTCTGTCCTTTGCAATTGTTTGATAATATCCTCGTCAGTGAGGTCTGCGAGCATGAACACAATTTCCTTTTTGGCAGGCCGCAATTGCTCCAAAACATGCTCCTTGCACCTGTCTTCTGGGCAGAAATAGTTCTCAAGTATTTGGTTGTTGTAGCTCACTTTCGGGTGGATAACGTGCCTTCTGCCGCCAGGAAGCTCGTCGTATTCGTCAAGATAATTTCTCGCAAGGCTTGGTGAGTGTATTATTACTGCATTGTTTGCCCTTGTTGTTTTTGTCGGGTTCCAGGAGCCTGTCCAGACAACGCTCTTGTTAATTATGCAGAATTTGTTGTGCATTAATGGGCTTTTGCCGTCTTCTGTCTTCCACTCAATATTTTTCAATGCATTCCTGATTTCCAGAATGCTAACGTCGTATAATGCGCATTTTGCGTCAGCTGCGTTGTTGATTAAGTTCGCAAGCATTGTTGTGCAGTTCTCTTTCTCGCAGAAGTATGCCTCAATTTCAGGGCCTGTTTCTATCGGGATGTTTCTGGCGCAGGCTGCGAGCAATAGTAATGTTACGACGATAAAAATGCGTTTCATCAGCTGAATGACTCCCTGCTTTTCTGCAATGCAAACATAATTCCAGGGTAGCGCTGCTCAAGTTCTTCAAGTTTTTGCCTGAGTTCGGATTTCTTCCGGTTTTTTCGGATTATTTTTTTTAGCTCGCAGTATTTTTCAAGCTCTGCTGAAGTTATGTTCTCGAAGATGTTCAATTCTTTGCTCTTTTTCTGCTTTTTACCTGCGAATAAATGTTCAAGAAATTCAACTGCTTCGTCATCAGCTGTCTTGCCTGTGATGATTATTTCTGCCGTCGGCGTAGCATCAGCGGAGCCGACGCGCAGGCTGGACGACCGCAGTCGGCCGCTGTCTGCCTTTGCTTTTGGAACGTATTTGACTGGAAGGCCTGTTATTGCGCTCTTGAAGAGGACTGGCAGCGCGCCTTTACCGTCGATAAAGACTTTCTGGTTTGGCTTGAGTTCGCCATAGTCACGGATGGCTTTTCTTGCCCTTCTCCTTAATAATAGGGCAAAACACTCTTTGCAAAGAGGGCTTAAATGAGTGAAAAACACCCTTGCAGGCTTCTTGCAGATGCAATCCTTCTTGTGCATAATATTTAAATAGTAGAAAGCCCATTAATAAGCTTATAGGGGGTTAGGAAGCAAGCTGGAAGAGCAAACAGGGGGCTCTGCCGGCAAATCGTGCTACTACTCCCTAGTAGCATAAAAACCGAAAGGTTTATATACTATAATATGCATATTAGCGTGTATAAGGGGGGTAGTCAAAGGGGAGAGAGCTAAAAAAATCATACTCAAATCAATATCTATCACCTCTTTTTCCCGCGCAGGTGGCTTCGGCTGCCTGCGTGGGTTTACATCATCAACCGCGCGAGAAGAAGATAATCACAATCACCTCTTTTTCCCTGCGCAGGCGTCCTCACGGGCGTCTGCCGGGGTTTGTTGACGATTAGCGAAAGCTATTTTCCACTCCACAAATCGTTATAAAGACCAGTATTATTACTGCTTTTGAGGTGGGGGAAACATGGATATGCCTTCTATAGCAGAGCAGGAAGAGCGAATTGAGCTTATTAAAAAGAATACAGATTCTCTTCAGCAGCTTATTGACGCTCATATCGGACAGCAGGTGCTTGTCAAGATAGTCCGCGATACACATGACGGATGCACAGGTTTTGGCAGTAAAGGATATATCGCACAGCGCACTCAGATGGCTCTTGGAATTCCCACACAAAAAACAATACCCATATTTGAAGAAATGCCTCCATTGCTCAGAATCCCAACGGCAGCTTATGTGTTTTACAACGAATATAGTAGTACGCGCGGGAAACACTGGGAAAAGCGGAACGGGACGATTGATATCGACATACTGCATATTGCCAATCTGAACAAGGAACTTCCATTCAGGGCTTTTGGAGAGGAAGCGCATGATTTAAGCACTCTGAGCTCAAGCCTTGAAGTAATCGCAGGAGACCTTGATGTTGCTGCGCACTTTAATCTTGGCCATGCAATGTTGCCGTCGGAATACCAGCGCGTTCAAAAGGAGCGCAAGGAAGGCAAGATAACTGATGAACAGCTGAAACAGCGCCTGCGTGAAATACCCTACTATCCAAGCATGGACTATCTTGTTGCGGTAAAAGAACTTGGGGCAAAAATAGTGCCTGAATTGCAGAGCAAATTGGAAGATTTCAAGCAGGGAATTGTTTTGGCTATTTATTTAAGCAATGTGCCGAAAGGGAACTTAGATCAGGCGCTCCTGCTTGATATGCACAAGGAACCGTGCACAATTGAACTGAAAGGAGAAGGCGTGACAGTTAATGTGCCTGAGTTTATCCGCAGCCAGTGCAAGAAGTATGACATGAAAATACCTGAAGAATCCCCGCCTGCCAGCTGATTGCTTTGCTCGGGTAAAAGACAACGCTTATTTCTGATATTTTTTCTTTTCGACCGGCCTTGGCGGCAAACAGTTGGGCGGCGGTAGGAATGTTCCGGTGTTCTTTGGCTCCCTGTCCCATTTTTTGCAGTAAGGGATTTTCTGGCCCCAAGGACCGCAGGAAGTCAAGTTGAAGAACCTGCACTTTTCACGGTATGCCCAGTCAAGAGTGCAGACTGTTCCTGCATTATACCCTTGCAACTCGCCGCGGTACCATTTTGAGTATCTGCCGTCAATAAGGCACGCGCTGATTTCAAGCTGTTCTTTTGTGATGTATTCAATAAAAATGTCAAAGCCCTGCCAGGTGAAAAGTTCTGGCTTTTTGTCCTCTGCGCATGCCTTGTAGATGTAATGTGCGAAGAACTTGTTGTGGGTTTTGAGGGCAATTTGCTTTTTGCCTGTTTTCCTCTCGAACTTTTCCATACTTTCAAGGACTTCATCAATTGTTTCCACACTGGCATCGCCTATTTCCGTATAGCTTCCGTTAAGGTTGCAAAGGGTAACCTGCGGGCTGAATGGATTGCCCAATGGAAATCCTCTTGTGTACTGCCACCTGCATTTGAGCGGAGGGTTGCGCGCGCGGGAATATGCAACTGTGCAGACAACGGCTTTCCTGCCGAATTTCTTACATATTGACTTGTCCTTAAGTGCAAACCTCAAATCCTGCTGGCACGCCTCAACCTCAAGCTGCCCCTTTGTGAAGCGGGCAAGGTAAAGCTCGCAGCCGTCCCATTTTTTCAGCCCCACCTTTTCGCTCTCGGCAATGGTGTCATAATAGCTGCCCAATGACCTGTTCTGCACTTTAACAATCGCGCCCTTTTTGCCTTCCTTCTTTTCAAACTCTGCAATCTGTTCAAGAAGCCAGTCAATTGTTTTTTTGTCCATACCGCCCAGACACCTGCATCTGTAAACCTGCGGGCACTTATAAGAATTTGTGGCGGCTGGCGCTACTTTCCCTCTTCCTTTTTGCGCTTCCAAAGGACAAAATCTTTAAAGCGTTGTTTCTTACCTCCAGTTATGGTTCGCATAGATGAATGGCACGCAGAATCCCTTCTCACTGCAATGGTGCAGGTGTGGCAGAATATTGAGAATAACTATTACAAGACAGAAGATGATATTCAGGATATGGCATTAATGGTTGAGAAGACGCTTCTTCCGAAATTCAACCAGATTGTGGCTGCTGAAAACCTTAAAGGATGGATTGCGGCAAAAAGGACGCTCGTGCTGAGCGCGCAGGCGGCAATGATAAACGCGCAGGATTATTTCATAAAGCACGGGCTGATTCCAAAAGCCCAGGCAATCGCACAAATGCCTGTTGTTGAATTAGGCTCGATAAGGCAAAAGCTCGGGATTATAGCCAGCATGGGGATTTACGCAAGCCAGGCGCAAAAAACAGCAGGCACAATTGAGAGCCAGAGGCCTGAAAACAGGGTGCATTACACTACAATGGCAAGCATCAGGCGCGACCTTGACAGCTACCTTATCATTTACATCAGGAATGTGGCCGGGCTTCTTGAAGTCCTAAACGACCCTGCGATAGACGACATAAAGGCAAAAGAGGCAAAGGCTCTGGCTGATGCTATTGACAGTATGCGCAGGCTTGCGGCGTGGATTCACAGCCTGATTGCGCTTGGAGTGGAGCCGTATGAGCCCCCGAAGAAAAAGGAATTTGCAGAACTGGAAACCGCTGTTGCCGCAGCGCTGAAAAAACAGGCAGTTGCAGTTTAGTTAGGCTGATTTCTTCGCAGCTTTCTTTCGCGGCTTAGATACTTTTTTCTGTTTTGCTTCGCCTGATATTTCTTTTGATACTGCCAGTTTTATATAGGGTGCTTTTGATGAGGCTTCTTTTGGTAGGGCTTCAACTGAAGGCGCTGATGTCTTTGCTGCTGGCTTCTTCGCGGTTTTGCCTGATTTTGGAGCTTTTACAGGGAATTCAGAGTCTTCTTTCTTTCTCTTTTCAATATACCTGCACTTCGGGAACTTGTTGCACGCGATGAACTGGCCGTAAACAGATTTTCTCAGCACTAATTCGCCCTCATTGCACTTTGGGCACTTCTTTCCTTCCTCAAATGGAATCTTTTTTGCAGGGCAGTCAGGGTTTATGCACACTGTCTGAGGCCTTTTTGCCCTGCGAATCATTGTAACCATTGGATAGCCGCAGTGCTGGCAGACATCCTTGCTCACTTCAACAAGCCCTGACACTGGAAGCTTGAAAGTGGTCTTGCAGTCAGGATACTTGTTGCACGCTGCAAACCTGCCGAACTTTCCTTTTCTAAGGACAATTTCGCCTTTTTTGCACACAGGGCACGGCCCGATTGTGGTCATTGCAGCCCTTGTCTCTGTAAATGTTGTCCTGAGCTCTTCGCCGACCTGCTTTTCCTTTTTCTTGAAGTCGCCCAGGATTTCCAAAAGAACGTGGCGCGCCTCAGAGAGAACCTGTTCTGGCTTTTTCTGGCGCTCGCGGATTGACTCCATGTCTGTTTCAAAGTGCTTTGTCAGCTCCTCATCAATAATCTTCGGCGCGTACTTTTCAAGGACTTCAATGACGCGGATTCCAAAGTCTGTTGCTGTTATGGGCTCGCCAAGGACATAATTGCGCCTGAACAAAGTGTCAATGATTTCAGCGCGTGTGGATTTTGTGCCAAGGTTCCTCTTTTCAAGCTCGCGGATTATTGAGGACGGCGTGTACCGCTTTGGAGGCTGTGTCTCGCGGTCGTGCAGCTGAATCTTCTTGACTTTGAGTTTTTCCCCTTCCTGCACGTCAGGCAGCTCTGTCTCCTCCAACCTGACATAAGGCTCGTAAAACGTGTGCCAGTTTTTCTCAACAGTCCTTGTCCCTGTCGCGGCAAAAGGCTCCTTGTTAACATCAATTCCGACATTCATTGTTTCCCTTGTCGCTGCCTCGCCAAAAGTGCTGAGGAAACGCTTGACAATGAGGTCATAAACCTTGAATTCGCGGTCTTCAAGCTTGCCAGGGGTGATTCCTGTCGGGTAAATTGCCGGGTGCGCAGGGTCTGTCTTGCCTCCATTGTTCGGATGGAGGCTTCCTTTTGTCAAAAGCGCGTGGCACAATGGGGCATAGCGCGACTGCTTTGCCAAATGCTCCATTATTTTCTTAAAGCCAATCGCAGGAGGCAATTGCTGGGATGAAGTCCTCGGGTATGAAATTAATCCTTCTGTGTACAACGCCTGCGCAATCGCAAGGGTTGCCTTTGGGCTTACTCCAAGGCACTTGTATGCCTCTGTCTGCAAAGTGGTAAGGTCAAATGGGCACGGCGGATTCTGCTTGAACCTTCTGCGCTCAACAGACATCACTGTGGCGTCTTTTGCGCCGTGGACATGCTTCATCACTGTTTCTGCTTCTGGCTTTTTCCAGAACTTGCCTGTCTTGTGCCAGGCAGTTATCGGCTCTTTCTTTGTCTCTGCGTTAAGCTCAATTTCCCAGAACGGCACTGGCTTGAATGCCTTGATTTCCTTTTCGCGGTCAACAATTATTTTCAAAGCAGGTCCCTGGACCCGCCCTGTGCTCATTATCTTGAACATTCCTGCTGTCTTTATCGCGGTTGTAAGCGCGCGCGAGATATTGATGCCGTAATAATAGTCAAGGAAGTGGCGGGTTTCCCCTGCCTCTGCCTGCCCCCAGTCCAAATGCGGGGACGCTTTTTCATATGCCTCAATGAGCTCATCCTTTGTCAATGTCGAGAATTTCATTCTCCTTGCGTCATTGCGGTGGCAGATGTAGCGTATGACATTGAGCCCTATGACTTCGCCTTCAACGTCATAGTCGCACGCAACAGTGTAAGAGTCAGCGCCTTTCGCGAGCTTCTTCAGCGCGTCTGCGTATTTCTGGCTGAAAGCGGCGTCTTTTGAAATGTCAGAGACAGGCACCCACTCAATGTCAAACACAGGATACCTGAAACCTTTCTTTTCCTTTTCAGCAAGCCCGAACAGGTGGCCGACTGCGCATCCCACGACGATATCGTGCTTGCCGTGGGTGACCTTGTAGAACGGCACTCCCTTGAAGTTTTCCTTTATCGGCTTGCCGTCTGCCAGCGCTTCTGCGAGCTTTTTCGCTGCATTCGGCTTCTCTGTTACGATGAGTTCATAGCCCATTGCCATATGTGTTCTATGAAGAATTTAAAAAGCTATGTTTTGGAGCACAACAATCTATATTAATGGCGCCCTGTTTTGTCGTCTTTATCACAGTAGTGGGGGATGAAACATGGTTGATGTGAAATTAGCAGGTTTTAGCGCTCCGGTTAAAATTCTTGAAAAGTTAAAAGAAATACAAAGCAGGCTTGAAACTTATTTCAAGAGCAATAGTCCTGAAAGCCCAACGCACGAGTTGACGCAGCTGCAGTCGGATATTGAAAAGTGCATAAGCTGGTTCACCCCTGAGCCGCTTGCAGCAGCCTGGGCAAGGATAAGCAGGGACCCAGAAGACATCAACCAATTGCTTGAAGCAGCCCTTGAAGACGTTCCAAAAGCAAGAAAGTCAAACGAGGCAATCATCCACGGAATGGGCCACCACGCAGCAGCGCACAATGCGATGTTCCATTACAATATAACAAACGCGTCAAGGCTTCTTGTTGAGTCAATTGAGGCGCGCAGGCTCGCAGGCTACCTTGAAAAGTCACAGAGATATGTGACTCTTGACGGAGATTTTGTAAGGCCTGCGGATTTCTCCCTTGGAGACCTCGCAAAGTTTGAGCAGGTTGTCGCACTGCAGAATGACTTCTATTTCAAAACAAATGAGAAAATACTTGAAATGCTCAAGGAACGGAGCAAGGACAAGCTTGCTGCTGCAGATGACAAGGAAAGAAAAAAGCTCCTGACACTGCTTGAGGGAAGCGCAAAAGAAGACGCGAGATATGTGCTCACACTCGCGACAAAGGCACAGCTCGGAGCTTCTTATGACGGCGAAACCCTTGAGCACGCAATAAGGACTCTCAAGTATGGCAGGCTTGCAGAGGAAAAAGAATTCGCGAAAAAGGTATTTGACGAAGCCGCAAAGTACGCGCCGTCGCTTATCCAGCTCACTGATACTGATATTTTCAGACAAAGAAACCCAGGACAGGAGCTTGACGACAACAATTACAAGAACACAAGGCAGAATCTGCGGGATGTTGTTGCGCAGGCTTTCGCAGAATGCGCCGGCATGTATAATGCAGTTGACGGAATCAAGAAAGGGGCAGTAACTCTTATGCCTTCTGCAGGAAGCGACCAGAAAATCATTGCCGCGCTGCTGCACGCGAATTCGCAAAGGGATATTTCATCGGCTTACGGGCTTGCAAAACACCTGATGGGTTCAAAGAAAGCAGTGGATTTCTTTCGCAATTCATTGAAGCATATTGGACCGCATGACAAAGTGCCAAGGGAGTTTGAGACTGACAACTGGCTGGTTTACCAGGCTATCATAAGCTCGTGCGGGTTTGGGCAGCTCAAGAGGCACAGGATGATGACTTTGCTCGCCCAGGATTATGACCCTTCGCTTGGTATCACTGTTCCGCAGAATGTGATTGATGCAGGCGCTGATGGCGCGCTGAAAGATGTTTGCGACAGAAGCGCAGCGCTTTATGATGAGTTCAAGAAAAGATACGGCAAGGCTGCTGAATACTGCCTGACAAATGCCCACAGAAGAAGAACTCTTGTCGGAATCAACACGCGCGAGCTATATCACTTCTCAAGGACGCGCCAGGATTTGCATGCTCAATGGGAGATACGCGGGATTGCAGGAGACATGTGTGATATTGCAAAGGAGCAAGTACCTTTCACCACGCTC
>JBGPSD010000002.1:0-148594 GCA_041489925.1 Candidatus Nanoarchaeia archaeon | reverse complement strand
CAAAGTCACACAGCAGGACCTTGAAAGGGTTGAGAATCTCGTCGAGAAAAGCCTTTCTGTTTAGACCGCTACAACTTCTGCTTCTTCAACAGCCGCATCAATGCTTGCAGGGTCAGTAAAGCTCAGGCGCCTTGCAACCATTTTCTTGACATGGCTTAGCCCTGAGTCCAGCAGCTCAAGAAGCGCATTTGACTGTAAATGATAATTCGGCGGGGCTGCAGGCTCTTCTTTTTTCGGCTGTTTTCCGCAAGCCCTTTCCCACCAGCCAAGCTCCTTGGGAGCCTCTTTCTTTTGAATCACTGGCTCATAAGGATGGATGTATATTGCAACAGGAACATTGCCCTGTATCTTTTCCTTGTATGCCTTCAGGAATGCAGTTTCCACTGTCCCGGGCATGCACTTGAGCAGGAGATATGTCCTTTGGTTTTGATTTCTGAAATTGGCATTGAGCATCAGGTTGTCCCATTCTTTCAAACCGCGCTCTGACTTGAGTGCAGCATACAAGGCATTCCTTACATTTTGCACGTCTGAAGGGCGGATAGTCTCAAAAACAGCAACGCTGACTGTCTGCCTTGACTTCTGAGCCAAGCAAACATGCCTGTGAAGCCGCATATAGAGCTGGGTCTCATCCACATCAAGCACTGTTGGACTGCGGCTGTGCTCCACTGTTGCATACTGTGTTTCTGTCATTCTCTCTCAATAAATAGGAGAAATCTGTCTGGATGAATTAAAAAAATGGAGAAAAAGTAAAAAAATAGAGACTTAGATAGTCTCTATTCCGAGGTCGTCGTGCAGGCGCTGTGCCTTGACAGCGAAATCCTTTGCCGTCGGCTTTCCGAGGATCCACGGCGAGCTGACTCCAGTGATAATGGTCATAACCATTATCTTTCCCTTCATGCAGTCGTCAACACGGGCTCCCCAGATGACGTTTGCATCCTCGTCCATGGTCTCTGTGACAAGCTCTCCAATACGGTTGATTTCGTCAAGGGTCATGTCAGGCCCGCCCACCACGTGGATAAGCGCTCCTGTTGCTCCCTTGTAGCTTATGTCAAGCAGCGGGTTTGAAAGCGCACCGCGCACTGCCTCCTCAACACGGCTGTTTGTGTCAGAGCTTCCGACTCCGATTGCCGCAACTCCTCCGTTTGTCATAATTGCCTTGACGTCAGCGTAGTCAAGGTTGACAAGGCTTGGTATCGCTATTGTCTCAACGATGCCTTTGATCATCGTCGAGATAAGCTCGTTCGCTACTGCAAAGGCTTGCTGAACGGGTAGGTTGCCCGCTATCTGAACCAGCCTGTTGTTGTCAATTACCACTACTGTGTCGCTGACATTTCTTAGTTGCTGTAATCCAAACTCGGCCTTGTCAATTCTTGCCCTTTCAATGTTAAATGGCATAGTGACTGTGCCAATGACTATTGCGCCCATCTCCTTTGCGACCTGGGCGACGACCGGGGCAGCTCCTGTCCCTGTGCCTCCTCCCATGCCTGCGCAGACAAATACCATGTCTGAGCCGCGGAGTGTCTCCTTCAGCTGCAGCATGCTTTCCTGGGCTGCCTCTGCTCCCTTCTGCGGGAAGCCTCCGCATCCAAGTCCGCGTGTTACATCGCGTCCGATTATGAACTTCTTGTCAGCCTCTGTTATGTCCAGGTGCTGCTTGTCAGTGTTAACCGCAAGAACTTCTGCTCCGCGGATTCCCTTCTTGTAGAGCCAGCTGACCATATTGTTGCCGCCGCCTCCTACGCCAATAACCTTGATGTTAGCCTGTCCGAAGTCTGACGACTCTCGGCTTATCGGTTCCTGCGCCAATGCGCTCTTTACGAGCAAGTCCATATTCCCTCTCCTCCCTCTTTTTTTTGATGAATGTATGAGTGGAAAAAAGAAGGACTCTCCAATGTGGGTTTGGGGGGTGGTTGTGAAGAAACAGTGGAGAGCCTTCCTTTTTGAACGTCACACGTTTTTTACATGAGACCGTATCGTCGAGGTACGGTATCACAAATGTCACATTTTTGTATACTAATATCCTTCTTGTATATAAATGTTTCTTTTTCACATTTTGGTGGGAAAATAGGTGTTCCAGTAGTGGAAAGCGTAACATTTATATAGTAAGTGCGCTCGCGTTATCACATTACAGTAGGGGTGTTGGTAGAAGGAACGGTTGGAGAAGCTATATGGTAATCCTATTTGACAGGTTTAATTTGCCTGAAGACGTCTTTGACGTCATCTTTTCTACGAACCAGCAAAAAATAGTTGCAAAAGAGCTGATTAAGTATGTTATCGGCAATACCGGCGAGATTACCAAGACAGAAATGAGCATATTTGCGACTCAGCTGCACGACGGCAAGTATGAATGCGTCCTTGAGGAGGCTCCTTACAAGGGCAAGCACGTGAAGCTCTCCTATAATAAGAGGCAGTTCTACGACAGGATACTGACTCCAATGAAGGCAATGGGCCTCATAGACTACGATTTGTATAAGAAGACGTATAAGATTTCAACCAAGTTCTCAAACGACCTGATGAAAATCGGCCTGATGTGGAAACAGGAATTAAGAAAAATGGGATTTAACGCGGTTTAACGGATTCTTGCCATAGACTCGTCAATATAGCTCTTGTACGCCCTGCTTGTGAGGTCAACTGCCAAACTCTCAAGGTCCTCGCCCTTTTTGACAACATAGACCGCAAGCCCTGCCCTTTTCAGGTCGCGGGTCATGTCAGTGTGGTTGCCGAGCTGGATGTGGAAGTAATAATGCTCTTTTGCCTTTTCAATAAAGTGTTCCCTGACACTTGACCAGTTTTGGATGTCTCCGTCGCTGACAGTGAAAAACACGCTCTTTCCATCGCGAAGCATTTCATCAACAGCATTCTTTGAAATGTTCGTGCCTTGCCACTGCGGGCTGAACAAAAGCTTTTTTGCCTCTTCCAGACCGCGCCTTACCCTTGACCTGTCGCTGAAAGTGCCAAGAGAGACATTGACATTAGGCAGTATTCTTGCCCTTGCCAAGTACTCTATAATACCATACCAAGCCTTGCAGAGATAATGGTATTTGCTGTTGTCGCCCCATGGAATGAATTTATCGCTTCCTGAGCCGCTTCCATCTGGCAGACCGTCCTTCATTGAAATCGAGCAGTCAAGGTAAGCGCACTTGAATGCAGGGAAGCTGGTTATTCCCTTCTTGACCATCAAAGGAATTTCAATAAATTCCCTGGGAACCCCAAAAGTCAAAGCCTCAATTCCAAAAGGCGTTTCTGTCTCAGGGATAAACATTGGCTTTTTGAAATTGATTTGATTTAATGAATCCTGCTCAGGGTCAAAAGGAGTGTGGCTGTAAGGCACAACAGGCAGTGAGTTTGCCTTTCTTGGCTCCTCAACCTTGACCTGAATCTGCCTTGCCATTGACGAATAAACCGCGTCAAGGGCTTCCTCTTTTCCCATCCAGTCAGGGATTTCCTCGCCAGCGTCATACTTTCCCCTTGCGATTCCCTCCCTGTTTGACGGGTCTTTCATTTCCTCTTTCATTCTTTTTCCAAAAGCGCATGAAGGCGGGCTGAAGCTTGCGTCAATCAATGGCTCAATTGCCTTTGCGAACTCTGTTGCAATCTTTTTCCAATTCTTTTTTTCAGAAAAGTATTTTACAATCTCTTCCTGTGTCTTGTGGCTCTTTCCGCGCATTTTAATCGCGTACAAGAACTGCTGTGTTGCGTCAGTGATGTTTTTTAATTCCTTTTGCTTCTTCGGGTCTTTTGGCTTGTTCCTGAAGTGCGGGACAAGCAATCCTTTGTCATGCGTGTTTGCCCAGCACGCAACCTGCATGCGCATGTAAGCGTCGTATGGGATTTGCCATCCTGAAGCCTGATAAACATCGTCGTAGAATAATGTGAGCCCTGAGTGCGGCTGGTTTACATTGCCGATTGTGTTTTCCATCAAATCCTGAACAAGGTTTGCGACGTCGTCAGTTGAACCCATTTTTCCCTTTGGCTTCAGGACTTTTGCAATAGGTTCGTAAAAGTACTCAACGTGGTTGTCAAAACCACCAGGGCACGCAGGAAACTTCCTGTTGTCAACGTGCCTGCACTCGTGGCTTATGATATCCCTTGTGCAGTTTTCCAAAGGCTTTGCAATGTTGTGCTTTTCAACAAACTTCTTTGCGTGTTTTGACGGCTTGAAACCAGGATTGTACTTGTAATGAACCTGCTTTGTGTTCATATTCACGCAGGCATCAAAGCTTGGCTCTTTCTGTCCTATCTTTTTCTCCTCAACCTCAATCCCCGAGTTAACCCCATGCTCAGCCATTACTTTTTGTGCAACTCCGAGAACTTCGTCAGAAAGGCTCATTGTGTATCATCCGGTACATAACGTACCCCGCGAGCGCGGCCATTGAGGTTGAAGTTGTAGTTGGCATTGACGTTGCTGATGTCGAGGTAGCTGCCGAAGCCAAGACCCACAGGCCGGACAAGACCCTTGCCTGAAGAAACAGCACTTCTTACAATTAAAGCGTTCGGCATAAAGAGCTTGCCTGTATCAAAATTCTTGCTTCTGATAAGTTCTGCATTAACACACGCCATTTCTTTCCCAAGAACAGCAACAAAATAAGGGTTTGTTTCATACTCGCAAGGACTACCAACAACACTCTCCTCAACGTTGCCGCTTACAGGAACCTCAAGAAAACGATTTGAGCCCTTTGCCCTGTTCAAAATATCATCAAGCCAACTGCCATCAATAAAAAACCCTTTACCTTCTTTGTGAGCCTGACAACCATCTACTGCATAATGAATAACCGCATTCCTTGTGCTATCCGCAACATCATCAAAAGCAACATATGCCTTGCCATTCTCAACAACATAAAACGCCCCAAGACGAGTGTGCTGATACTTCCACTGTTTACCATCATTAAACTTATGAGATCTCTGATCAGGAATATTCTTGCGCGCATAAACCGCCTCATCCAAACTCTGCAAAATACCAAACTTCCCAGCAAAACGAACAGCATCAGGCAGATTCAAATCCTTCGTGGATTCCCTGCCAAATACAACATTTGAAAAATCAACATCACCCGCAGGAACAACAACATTTCCTTTCTCTGCATTCCCGCGAGCCAAGTCTTCCAATCTTTTCTTCTCAGCCGCGGCTCTCTCAGCTTCCTTCCTCAAACGCTCAGCGTCAGCTTTCTGCTCTTCTGCCAGCTGCCTAAGAGCATCATCCTTGCTAAAGCCAGCAAAACGGTCAGGCATAATCCTGTGAATGTCAGTCATTGTGCGCCACCCTCACTTTGCGCCGAACGTACCCCACGAACCCGGCCGTCGATGAGGTGGAGGCCGCCGCCGTAGCCGCCGAGGTCGTAGCCAAGGAGGCCAGACCCGAGGCCGAGGCCGAGGACCCACAAGGCCCGAGCAAATGCACGCTCTTTCGCATCAGTAATACTCACAGTAATCTGATCAATTTCTGCATCTTTGCAAAAAGAACAATATGGCTGCAATTGCTTGTAAAACAGGAAAATGCCCAGCTTGTTAGTAAAAGGTTTTGAAGTGTAAATAGGAATTATCTCCTTTCTTTCCAATAACAAAACACCTGACTTAATTGCATCATCAAGATCTTTCTCTGCCAAATCCTGCAATTGCTCCAAAACTAGTGCAGAAAGACAAAACTCTTTTCCATTCCTGTGGCAGTCAGTTGCAACCTTTGGATTCTGCAATATCGGATTATAACGTGTTTTAGCAACAATAATATCCCCATTAGGCAAATAATTAAAATTCTCTCCAACATAGCAACCCATAGTACAAAGCTCACTCTTCTTCCAATCGCCTTTTGCAGCAGCATCACTAACACGCGCAGCAGCCAATTCCTCAGAAAAGATTATACGCGCATTCGCATCCAACAATTGATCCATACACTTATCAAAAGCACCAGTAACAGTAACAATCTCTGAACCAGCAAGGATATCATCAGGCGCAGGCGCAGTAATATTTCCTTGGCCTGCATTCCCGCGAGCCAACTCTTCCAATTTCTTGCGCTCAGCTTCAGATCTCTTAGCTTCTTGCCTCTTGCGCTCAGCCTCTGCTTCAGCTTCCTGCCTCAAACGCTCAGCCTCAATCCTTGCCAGCTCCCTTTCAGCATCCTCTCTGCTAAAGCCAGCAAAACTACTAGGCATCACCCTGAGAATTTCACTCATTGTGCGCCACCCTCACTTTGCGCCGAACGTACCCCGCGAGCGCAGCCACTGCCGCCGAAGCCGCCGTAGGCACTGACGACGTTGACGTTGCCGCAGCCGCCGCCGCCAAGACCCACAGGCCGGACAATACCTTCATCATCAACAACACGTTTCCTGACAGTCTCAGAACTTAGCAAATAGAGCCTCCCAGTATCATGCAACTTGTTTCTCAGAAGCTCTGCATTAAGACTTGCCATTTCTTTTCCAAGAACAGCAACAAAATAAGGATTAGTCTCATAATCACAAGGACTTCCAACAACACTTGCCCGAACAGTGCTGTCTTCAGGAACTTGAAGGAAGCGCTTTTTGTCCTTTGCCCGCTCCAAAACACTTGCAAGCAGGCTTCTGCGAATAATAAACTCCTCGCCACGCTTATTATCCTCATAACCCTCGTTAGCAAAACGAACAACAACATTATTTACAGGGTCAGCAACATCATCAAAAGCAACACACACCTTGCCATTCTCAACAACATAAAAAGCACCAGTACGAGTACGCTGATAATCCCAAGACGCTTTATCACCAACCTGCTTACGCGCATAAACCGCCTCACCAACACTCTGCAAAATACCATCCTTCTTAGCAAAACGAACAGCATCAGGCTGATTCAACCGCTCATCAGAACTAGGTCCAAAAACCAAATCATCCAAAACAACAGGAACAACACTGACAGGCGCAACAACATTTCCTTTCCCTGCATTGCCACGAGCCAAGTCTTCCAATCTCTTCTTCTCGGCTGCTGCTTTCTCCGCTTCAATCCTTTCTGCCTCTAACTGCCTAAGAGCATCATCCTTGCTAAATCCGGCAAAACTACTCGGCATCACCCTGAGAATTTTACTCATTGTGCACCACCCTGAGGAATGCTTTGATAATCTATGACTGACACCCCGAGCGTACCCGCATCCATCTTGGCTCCTGCATTAATGTAGCAACGGGATGATGATTGGGGTGTAAAAAAAGTAATAGGCGCATTCTCACTTACTTTGATGTCGCCGCAGCACATAACACAGGGATTTCTCCTTGTAATCCACGAAATAACCTCGTTCACAACGTCTTTTCTGTTGTCTGAAAAAAATGAATAACACGCTTCTTTGCTGAAGTTTTCCTCATTGGTGCCTTTAATTTTTGCAGATTTGCCATATGTCCTGTTATGTCCTGCAGGAAGCAACCCAATGTCCACATGCATCACCAAATCTTCCCCATCATTGGCAACTGGCGAATTATACTGAATTTCTGAAAGCATCATCACAATTTCATCCAATAGCGTTCTTTGCAGTTCATTCCTTGCAGACAAAACAACTTCCTTAAATCCACGATTGTCATTCTGGCAGTACAATTCTTTCCAGATTGCAAATTCCAAAGCCAAAGAAGGGGAATAAAACGCATTTTTACTTTCTTTTTCCAAAGAATACACCATCCAGTCTTTAAATTGTTTCCGCGCATTGTTTTCCAGGCAAAAAGTCGTAAACTTCAACTGCCAGCAATGCTCGCGATAATAAAGCCCGCGCATCAAGTACTCGCCTTCAGCAATCTTTTCAATACCAAAATTATTGTTGGGTTGTTTAGGCACAGGGCTCTGTTCATTTAGCGCGTCAGCCTGCCTTTTTCTCTCAGCCTCAAGCCTCGCCAACTCCTTTTCAGCATCCTCTCTGCTAAAGCCAGCAAAACTACTAGGCATCACCCTGAGAATTTCAGTCATTGTGCACCACCCATGCGCAGGTGCTTATTTGCCTCAGCCTGTCTTTTAGCTTCGTCTGCCTTTCTCACAACCTCATCTAGGTCAAAACCTGCAAATGTCCTATCATCCGAAACAGGTTTAGTCACTGCTGGAGTATTCGTTTGCGCACGACTCACACCAATTGCCTCGCCGATTACGTCAGGGATGTGGAGCGTGGTCAGATGGAAGTTGGTATTAATGTCACCACAAAAGAAAAACGCCGTTTTATCTTTTTCCACAGGTTTGGTGTTATGTCTAAAGGTATAAACATCCTTGCCGGTAACCCACTTAAACACATCATTAACCTTTCCCATTGTGTCGCCTGTATCAAGCAAACTCCCAACATAGTCTTCTGCCTTTGTTTTCGGGTCAGTTATGGGGCCATTAGGCCCAACAAGGAATCCCTGTCTCTCAAATGTGGGGGATTTCTTGTGATAGTGCTGAACCACATCTGGCAAATTTTTATCCGCACTGTAATACACACTTGACAGCGTAGTAATGCGCTTTTGAAAGATTTCTGCAAGACATTTGCGCGCATTCTCAACAATAGTGTTATATGCCCCATCCTTGTTTTCATAAAGTGTTTTGCAAATGGCATAAATCAAAGGAGCAGCACAAGCATGGAACTCCATAACATTTGCATTTGAAGCGTGTTCAATGTACTTATCCTGCGTTTTGCTTTCCAAAGTGTTTTTGTAAAAATCATAAACACAATCATCATCGAGATCACGTATTCCGCCAACACTGTAAAAAGTAGAAAACTCTTTGATGGAGAAGCCAGCATTGCCAGGCGCAGAAACATTCCCACCCTCTGCATTACCGCGAGCCAAGTCTTCCAATCTCTTATGCTCAGCTGTTGCTTTCTCAGCCTCAATTCTCTCTGCCTCTAACTGCCTAAGAGCATCATCCTTGCTAAATCCGGCAAAAGTTTTAGGCGGCGTCATGGTGTTGGCTGCCTCAGGTTATGGACATACACAGGCAATGCATGGGCTTTGATTAATGGGTTTTCTGCGGTCTTTATGTAACAGAATTTGTTTGCTTCAATAATAATCGGGCAAGCCGCAGGAGTTACATTCGAATTGTCTTTCCTGAGCAAAAACGGCTCTTTTCCAGTAAGCCATTCAAGAACACTGCAGACCTCCTTGACATTATCCGTGTCAAAAACCGCTTTGCAAAAAGACGCTGCATAGATAAGATTGCCTTTAAGCGAACCAGGAGCACCCTTCATGTTTGCTTCATACCGTACATACGAACCCAAGTAGTCCTCGTTTATTACCCGATCCTTATCTCCGCCCTGGGCCCAAATAACCTGCGAAAGAGTCATTATGCTTTTCGTGTTCAAAACATCGCTAAGTTCCTTGCGCGCGGTTTCAACAAGAACACTAAATGAACTATGATTCCTGCCTTCATACAGCGTTTTCCAGATTGAATAGTACAGCGGAGCCCAGCCAACATAATGAACGCGTTTGGAAGGCTCCTCAGGAATATTTGCTTTTGAAGCGGTTTTCCAGAAGTCTATGTTTTGTGCGCCTACTGCACAAGGAAGTGTATCAAAGTCTACTTGAAAATAATTGTTCAGGAAAGTCACACCGCTCATTGTGTAATTTTTCGCAGTCGTTCGATGCCTGCGCTCAATCCCAAAAACAGCAGGATTAGCTGTCGGTCTTACAGCAGGCGCTGGCGCAGGAGCCGGAACAGCAGGCACAACAGGAACTTCAGGAGTTTTCTTCTTCCTGCCTTTCTTTCCTGTGGTAGGAGGCGGTAAACCTGCCTGCCTCGCAGCTTCCCTGCGCGCATCCTCTTCACTGAATCCGGCAAAAGTTTTAGGCGTTGTCATTTTGGCTCCGTTGTTTCTCTATACTCACACCTATTGCATAACCGCGCTTTGAGCGCTTTGTATCCGCATCAAGCACAGTGGCGTCTTTGGAAGGATTTGCCGCAATGCTGAAAATCCGCTCTTCACCAGCATTTAATTTGCCGAAACCATTCCAAAAAGACGTGTTTCCAGTCAGCCATTTGTAGATGTGTGCAACTTCTACCACACCACTGCCACCGAGAATGCATTTTTCTCGCTCGACAGGGATATAATCACTGACCTTGTTGTCCCCTAAATCATTTTGTTCAACAGCAGTACGGCTGCCTGTCTCGCTGCATACGAAGCTAGTAAGGGTAATAATTCTGTGTTTGTTAATGATTGAGCTCAAATCCTTTCGCGCAGACTCAATAACACTTGCGTGCTCCGGCTTGTCTTTGTTCAGGTAAAGCGCCTTGAAAATAGCGTGATAAAGCCTTGCACTTACCGGACGCGGACGTTCAATGTAAGATGCGGCGTAATTAGCCCAGGAGTTAAATGCCATGCCCCCCATAAACCGCTCAAGCACAAAAATGTCAATTGGTTTGCGCGCCACATACAGGTCTAAGAGTCTATCCCCAAATTCAACCCCCTCCAGACAGTAAGCATGACCTGCAGCAGGGTGTATTTTGAATTTGTCAGACATTCCAGCAGGCAAAGGATTCTGCACCGGAATAACAGCAGGGTCAGGCACAAAAATCTGCCCACCTGAAACATTTCCGCGAGACAACTCTTCCAAGCTCTTCTTATAAGCCGCTGTTCTCTCAGCTTCCTGCTTCAAGCGCTCAGCCTCTGCTTTCTGCTCTTCTGCCAGCTGCCTAAGAGCATCATCCTTGCTAAATCCTGCAAACCTGTCAGGCATCATCCTGCAAACTTCAGTCATTGTGCGCCTCCGAAATCATAGGTTACCCAGCGGGCGCGGGCAGCATTGTCGAATTTTCCCTTCGCATCGATGAGATGCTGGGTTGCAGAGAGACCCACAAGCCTGACAATGCCCTCGCCATCAGCAACATTTGCCTTAACATACTTGGAGGTTAGCAAATGCATCATTCCAACCACATAACGGCCTCTTATAAGATCCGCATTAACCTTGGCCAAGTCTTTTCCAAGAACAGCAACAAAATAAGGATTATTTGTATACGGGATAGTATTACCATCAACACGAGCACCAGCCATGCCATTGTCAGGGACTGGTAAAAAGCAATGTGTATCTTTCGCCCGCTCCAAAACACTTGCAAGCAAACTGCGGCGAATAATAAACTCTTTGCCTTCCTTATTCTCATCATAACCCTCATAGGCATAACGAAGTACAACATTATTTGTAGCATCGGCAATATCATCAAACGCAACAAATGCATTGCCGTTCTCAACAACATAAAAAGTACCAGTGCGGGTGCGCTGAGAATCCCGAGATGCAGCATCATTCAAAACCTTGCGCGCATAAACCGCCTCGCCAGCACTCTGCAAAATACCATCCTGCGTGGCAAAACGAACAGCATCAAACTGATTCATTTTCCTATCCGGACAGTCTCCAAAACGAACACTGCCCAAAGTAAGCTCATCAAGAGAAGCAACGCCTGTGTTACCCCTCGCTTCAGCTTCTTTTCTCAAGCGCTCAGCCTCAGCCCTCTCAGCTTCAGCCTTTCTGCGGGCCTCTTCTTCCAATCTCTTGCGTTCAGCCTCAGCTTTCTGCTCTTCAGCCAGCTGCCTAAGAGCATCATCCTTGCTAAATCCTGCAAACCTGTCAGGCATCATCCTGCAAACATCAGTCATTGTGAGCCTCCAGCCTTGCGCACACCGCGGGATACACCAAAATTTGAGTGTGCACCAAAACTAAAGTCATGCATGAGAACAGGGCTCAAGGTATCTTCATCAGGCAAGCGTATCATTATTTTTCGTATTTCTTCAGGCAGATCCTGGAAATGCCTTCCATACACAAATTCAACAAATTTATCATCTACATGAAGTAATGGCCAATATGTTTTTGTCGTGGCGTGAATTATGAATTCTTTTTTTTCAGCGTATTTGAAATTGATGCCGTCCCTAAAGTAAGACCTGTTTGCAAAGACCATTCCTTCTGGATCCAGGTACGCAATAAACACGTCTCCCCTTCTTTCAAAAGCAAAGCTGAGCCATTCTTGTTTTGAAGAACTAAGCATGTCCTGATAAACACCCTTAGTGCCATTTGAAAGCTTGCCTTCAAGCCCGTCAATTAGCAATCCAAATGCTTCCTGCGGCCTTGCATGGCGCTCATATCCTGCCTTACGCAGGCGTTCAAGGCTTTCAGTATACTTTACTGGCGTTGTGATTGATTGTGGTTCAAATTCAATTCCTTTATACAGCGTGCCTCCTGTGCTGCCTTGCGGCTGTGCATTAGTATTTGCAGGCGGCTGATTATTGCCTACATTTGCCTGCCTCTCTGCTTCCCTGCGCGCATCCTCTTCACTGAATCCTGCAAAAGTTTTAGGAGTTGTCATTTTGGCTCCGCTTTCAGTATGCTCACACCTATTGCATAACCGTGCTTTGAGGGCTTTGTATTCGCATCAAGAGCAGTATACCTTGGTCCATCATCCGAACTCTGAACAGGTACAATGCTGAAAATCCTCTTTTCACCATAATCTAATCTTTCAAAAAGAGCCCATGAAGTCGCGTTTCCAGTCAGCCAATTGTAAATTTCTTCAACTTTGTCACGATCTGTTTCATCCAGAATGCATTGTCCTGGCGCGGCAGAGGTGTAATTGGCACAAGCCCCCGTGCCGTGCGAATGCATATCACGGTGCGCAACAACCGCACAGCCGGTCCCCTGGCGTTGGATTTTGGTCATGGTAATAATTCTGTGTTTGTTAATGATTGAGCGCAAATCATCCCTTGCAGACTCAATAAGGCTCATTTTATCAGGCTGGTCTTTATGCATGTAAAGCGCCTTGAAAATAGCGTGGTAAAGCCTTGCGCTTGTCGGATGCGGACTTTCTTGAGTGTCAACATAATTATTCCAGGAATCAAATGTTTTGCCGCCCAGACATTTATCAAGCAAACTGAGCCCAATCGGTTTACTGTACAAATACAAATCTACAAGGCTATCCCCAAATTCAACCCCATTCAGGCAGTAAGCAGGGCCTCCAGCAGGGTTTATTCTGAATTTGTCAGGCGTGCTGGCAGGAGGATTCTGTGGAACAACAGCAGGCACAGGCGCAACTGCAGGCACTGGCACAACAACCTGCCCGCCAGAAGCATTTCCGCGAGCCAAGTCCTCCAATCTCTTGCGCTCAGCTTTCTGCTCTTCCTCCAACTGCCTAAGAGCATCATCCTTGCTAAAGCCGGCAAAGCGGTCAGGCATCACCCTGAGAATTTCAGTCATTTCGCACCGCCCTGGCTTTGCGCTTTTCTGATTTCTTTAATTGTTGGAACGACAAAATTCCATTCAGGCGAGGTTGGCTTGTATTCCCTCTCTGGCAGGAGGATTGCCATTGTCAAAGGACCTGGATTGCGGCCGTTTGCAACCTGCGCATCAAATTCTTTCTTAATATCTTCAACAATCTTTTCTGCGGCAATGTTTGCATTGGCAAAAACGCCCTCTTCAAGCAGGTAATTGTGGCTTATGCATCCTGAGTAAGGCAGTATGAGCCTTGCGGCAAGAAGCCCTGCGCCAATAGGGTCATCAGCAGTGCCTGGATTTTTGAGCTTTGCAATGTACTGCAATCCCATTGCTATTCCTTTTACTGCCTTGACAGTACGCTCTCCGACTGCTTTTATCCTTGCGCAGAAAGTGTTTTTGTTCTCGCAGTTCTTTTGAGTGCAAATAACAGGCCAGCTGTCTCCAAGATTGTCCTTGCTGTTTCCAGCTTGGGAAAATTTTGCGCAGTAGTCAAGCGCGCGCTCAAGGTATCTTGAAATTATTGTCAGCTCAAGCGGAACTCCCTGTGCGACAATCTCATTGTGCGCATTGATTATTTTGCCAGAAATATCCCTGACAGGCGCATCAACAACTCGGGGGTTTATGTCTGTCCTTGCATCAATAACCGCCATGTCATCATCAGTTGGCTTCCAATAATCAAGATTAAGGAACAGGTGCAAACGGTCTGCAAGTGCGTCGTCAATCTTGAATGTTCCGACATAGCCGCCATTGCCAAGGTTTCCTGTGCCGATTCCTGCGTGGAACCCCTTGCCGAGCTTGTAAGGCGTGCTTTTGTGGATTATTTCACCGTTCATCATTCCCAATAATTGGTTTTGGGTGATTTCAGGAGCCCTGTTAAGCTCGTCAATTCCGACAAAGTGCCAGTCAACTGCGCCAAGCAGTTCCTCAAGCTCATCTGTCCTGACAGCCTGCTTTGAAAGAAGCTTTTGCAGGTTAACAGCCTTGTAAATCTCATCAACCCTAAGGTCAGGCCTTCCTTCCTGCATTACTCCTTTTGCACCATACCTGCTGCGATAAATGTCCCTCAGTATCTGGGATTTTCCCATTCCCTTCTTTCCAGCGAGGAAGACATTCCTGCCCATTACCTGCGCTGCATTAATCGCATCAACAATCGTAAGAGTTGTTCCGCCAACCGCGCCAATAGCGTGCGAGTTAAGATACACTGGCAGTTGAAGATCCGCATAACTAATCGCTGTCATTTTTCTGCCTCCCTGAGAACTGTAATTTTAACTTCGGCAACTGTGCCTGGCTTCAGCTCGGCTTGTAGAACTTTAGGAATAACTATTACTGCCTGCTTGCCATGCTTTGAAATTTGCTTGGTTATAGTGTATACCTGCATATTATACATACCCCACTTGAGAAGTATGTATGCAGGAGGTCTTTATAAAGCTTTGTTGTTGTGACTACCACGAAGTGACACTAATTTCAGAGCTGTCCGGCAGCTGCCATTGCAAGGCCAATTCTCTTCATAACCAAGGATTTTGCCTTTTCGCTCGGCAACTGCTGGTATTCCTCAACTGACTCTGTTGCTGAAACAAGCAGTATTTTCAAGTCTTCAAGCTTGTTTCTCCTCATCGTTGTTTCCATTAATTCACCTCTTAATCCGCTGATACGTGCCCATAAGCGAGGCTTCTGAGAGAATATGCCCCTTCATCGCCTGCAATAATGACGCCTTGCTAGAGCCTGCAGCAAGGTCGAGCATAGCATCCAATGCGTAAATCTTGAAATAATACCTGTGAATTCCTGAAGGCGGGCACGGTCCGCCATAGCCTGTTTTTCCCCAGCTGTTCTTGCCAGGCACTCCTTCTGGCTCAGAATCAATTCTTTTTGTAGCAGGAGCAATATTCCAGACAACCCAATGGTCCCAAGTGCCCATTGGAGCATCGGGGTCATCAACCACAAGAGCCAATGACTTTGCATTTGAAGGAACATCAGCAATCTCAAGAGGCGGAATCTTGTTAGCGCCATCACAAGTGTAATCAGAAGGCATCATCTGCTTGTCTGCAAATGAAGGGCTTGTGAGTTTCATCATTGTTTCACTGATTATTTCCGTGCTTGGTGAGGAACAGGAGTATAAAAGAATTGCCAGAATCAAGAATACAAATGTGTTCCGCATAAACCGTAAATAATCAGGCAGGATTATTAATGTTGCTGAAAAACCTGCGGCACAACCGGAAAATAACGTCTTATAACCGGAAACTTTCCGGATTTGTCGTCGAAAAACATATAAAGACTGGTTACTTTCCAGCGGGCATGGAACAGAAAATCTCACCATGGCAAATTCTTTTTTACCTTTCGCTGTCAGTTTTCACTCTTTGGTTCATACTCAAAGTGACAGGAGTCATTCAAACGCCATTTTGGCTTGAATACGGAGTTCCTCTTATCACAATTGTACTTACTATTCTTTCGCAATATCAGCACATAATGGAAAGAATGAGCATGCAATACCACCAGCTTTCTGAAAGAATTCAAAGTGTCACAGTTAGCCTTGCCGGCCTGGCTTCCAAAGTGGACCACATTGACAGGGATGTTGAGTCTCTTAAAAAGAGCGCGAGCAGATAAAATGAAATCCTACAAAGAAAAAACAGCACGAAAAGAATACCTGGACAAGCTGGACCGCCTCAGAAAAGGAAAGTTTAGGCGGATTAAAAATTTTGAAAAGGAGTTTCTAAAATAACAATCACAATCCAAATGCGTCTGTGAATTCCCTTAACTGCCTGTAGTTTGCCAAAAACTTCTCGCCCTGCTCTGTCAGAATGTAATAAGTCTTGCCTTTCTTTTCTGTCTCTGCAACCAAAGCCTTGACCTTAAGCTCATCAATGTACTGCTTCAGCCTGCCGTGCGACAGGTTGGACTTGTAAAGCAGGTGTGTCGGAAGGATAGCGCCCCCTTTATCCTGGATAGCTTTAAGCATGTCATACACAATATCCATCTTTGTCCTTCTTTCGGTCATTTGTTCCTAAGCACCTTAATGAGCGCGACAATCAGAAGGGCAAAAGCTGCGACGTGCAGCATGTGCCCGATGATGTAGAACTTCTGCCTTACAATATCGACGATGAAAGCCGCGTGTGTCAGAGTGAGCAAGACAAAAGAGCTGCATACAAGCAGCGCGCCCAATGATTTCTTCTCAAAGTAGTTCTTTATGAAATGGTATGCGATAAATGCGAGCAGGATAACAGATATTGCATGGAATGAAAGCCTGTAAGAGGATGAAAGCGCGACAAGCACCAGCGAAACAAGCAGCAATGCCACAAAAGGCGCACGCTGATGAGTTTTCAGTGTAAGCGCGAAAAGTATCACAAGCGATGTCAGTGTAGCTGCCATATACAAGCCATAGCCTGCAATAAGCCAGACCGGCTTGATTTCAACATCAAGGAAAACAACAAGGTCTGTGGCTGCCCTCAAAAGCGTGCCAAAGGCCATAAGCCCAAAGCCAATTGCAAAAGTCCTGTAGCGCTTGTCCTTTGTGAATTTGTAAGCCTTGAAGCTGAACAAGGTCACAAGAATCATTGCGAGGCAGGCAAAGCATTCCAAAAGGCTGTCAAGTCCGAAGAACCACTCAGGCCCCCGTACAGTAATTGCCAATCCCATGTGTTATTTGACCGTGACACGGTTTATAAAGCTTATGCATACGCTGTCCTGATATTCTCTTCATAATGTATTAATAAACGGCTGGCTTAGAGTATCTTATGACTGACGATAAAAACACTGGAGGTGATTTTAATGAAGTACACCCCCGAGAACGCCAGCAACGACCTGGCAGTTATCGATTGGCTCCTGAGCGCAGGGGCAATCAGCAGGGAGGACGCGCGCTTTATGAAAAACTACGTGGAGAGCCTTGCATGAAAATTATAGCTTTCAAAACACACCTCTTTGGCGGAGACTTACCACCTCCGCTTTATACTCCCTTAAACACCTCTTTTAGCGGAGACCACTCATCTCCGCTTTTATTTTCATCATAACCTCTCCGTGCAAACAGTGGTCCCAACCACTTAATTTCTAGGGGCGGCCCGCAAGGGCTGTTCCTTTAATTCTTAGAATCAGTCAAACCTTCCCTTAACCTGATATTCCTCGTTTGTGAGAAGGTCGTGCATCATATTTCTGTAAGCAGATGTTATCGCGCTCTGCCTGGCAAACCACATGAACAGCCTGTAACCAAGATATGCTCCGAGGAAAATACCAAACGCAAGTGTGAAGTTCATCCAATCGCCTCAATTATCTTCTTTGTATGTGACAGGTCTTTAAAAATGTGTGTGGGCTTTGCAGCTGAAAGAGTCTTCCTGTCGTGATTTCCTGTCATTACGCCGATTGTTTTTGTTTTATTAGCCCTGCCTGCGTCAATATCGCGCGAGCTGTCGCCAATCACCCAGACCTCTGACACTTTGCCTGCTTTTTTAATCGCTTTTTTGACAAGCTCTGGCTTTGAAGAGGCATTCTCGCCAGTCATTACAATTTTGAAATACTTTCTAAGCCCTGATTCTGAAAGCATAGCATCTGTGATGTGCCTTAAGCTCCCTGTGACAATCGCAAGCTTATACTTTTTAGCCAGCAAAGGAATCAACCTTGAAACCCCCGGCAGAATGTGCTTTTTCACATTCCTTGACAGCTCAAAGAAGTGAAGCTCGTAAACGCGCTCTGCCTCTTCGATATTTATGTCAATAACAGCGTTCGAAACCCCTTCCCTGAGCGCGTACTCGCGGACAAGGTCAGGAACCCTCTTGCCTGTGTAATCAAGCTTCTTGTAGCACGCATTGATGTTGAAAATATCCTTCATCGTGCGATGATATGCCTTGTCGTGGACTGCAAACAGGTCAACAAGAGTCTGGTCAAGGTCAAAGATGACAAGCTTCATGGCGAAAAGATTGGAAGAGTGGTATAAAAGCGTTTCCAAGAGAAAGTTATTTAAGCAAACCGAAGCCATCAAAATTATTCCGAGGTGGTATTCATGCCAGAAAACAAGGAACAGGTAAACATTTCAATCATGGACGGCGAGCCTTTCTTCGCGCACGAGCTGACAACAAACTTTACTCCGACACAGTTCACTTTTGACTTCAAGTGCATCACTCCACGCGTTGACCCGAGAAGCAAGAAGGCAAGCTTTTTGCTGAAGCACAACGTGATAATGGTCGAGCCGTATCACGCGAAAATGATTCTCAGCGTGCTGAACAATGTAATCAAGAAGTACGAGGAGGAATACGGCGTGATAAAAAAGCCAAAATCGGTTGAAGTTGCTGAAAAGAAGCAAAAGAAGGCAATGAGCACCAAAAAAGCAGACACAGAAACCCCGAGCTATCTCGGGTGATTATTTTTTCTTCTTTTTAGTTATTTTCTTCTCGGATTTTTTAGTGAGGGTAATCGTCGCATACTGCCCGCGCATATCCTCTTTTCTCGGCACAACCGCAGCTATTTCGCAGACCACAGCCATTTCCTGGGTCATGCATGTTTCATAAAATTCTTTTACGCGGAAGCTAATCTCTTTTCTGGCAGGCTCCCAAGCGCCCTGATATGTTCCTGCAAGAGAGCCGTTTGATATGTTCCCCCTTACATTGTAATGGATATTCAAAAACACATCGCCAGGCACCTTCACAAGGAAGTCAAGCGCTACCTGCTGGCCCTCGCGCTTGGCTATGCCCTCAAGTGTCCTGTTTTTTTCAGGCGAATCTTTGTCAAGCATAGAGCCGGTAATCCTGCGGGCAGAACCGCAGGGCGAAAAAGCAACAACATCACCTGAAAGAGTTCCTTTTACCCCATCCTGCCGGTAAAATCCTGTCAGCGAGTATGATTCTTCCATAACAAAACAGTATCTGCAGGTCTTTAAATTATTGTGCATACTGAAGAATACAATTTACCAGTCAAAGAACTCGACCAGCACCCAGTAGAGGACGACTCCGAACAAAACTACAAGGAGTGTCACAAACCATCCGCTGACCTTTGTTTCGCCAGTGTCTGCTGTCACACTGCCTGTTATTCCCTTCATTGAGTTCCACAGGCGGCTGAAGAATCCAGGCTTGACTTCTGCCTTGACTTCAACTTCCTGCGGGGTCGGCGCTACAACGGGCTCTGGCTGCACCACAGGCGCGACAGGCTGCTGCACAGGCTTCTTTGGAGTTGTGGCATTCCAGGTCTGCAGTGCAGCAGGTATTGCCAGTATGTTAAATCCAGGAGCAAACTCATTTGTCGGCGAGAGCGTGAACTCTGCGCGTGAAACATAGTTCTTGCTGAATGTTATTGAAAGGTCATAGTACTGGTCTGTGTTAAGGTTGTACTTGCGTACCTCATTGACCTTGAGCTTGTTCTGTGTTCCTGTAACAGTGAAATTTGCGTGGTCGCGCGCAATCTGGATGTTTTCGAACGGGTAAATCACGCTCTTGTACTCGATAAGCAGGCTGTCAAGCCTTCCAAGCGTATAGATGCGTGTCTTGCCCTGCGTGAGGTTGTAGTAGTACACTCTTCCAATTCCTCCGCCGCCTCCACCGCCACCACCGCCGCCGCCTCCGCCACCGCCTCCACCGCCACCGCCACCGCCTCCTGCGGCATTAACAGTGATGGTTCCAGACACCCTGTTGGACATTCCAAAGGAGTCTGTTGCTGTGAGGTTGAACGGATAGCTTCCGTCAGCTGCATATGTCTTTGAAACAGTTGAGTTTGTTGAGGTTGTGCCGTCGCTAAACTGCCACAGGAGGATAAATGAGTCATTCAAAGGCCCTGGCACGTTCGGGTCAGAGCTTGTTGAAGTGAACGCAACGCTTCCGCCTGTGTTTATTGATGCTCCCGGTGACAATGTGTATGATGCAACAGGAGGCAGTTCCATGTACTCTGTAAGGTTTGTGTTGTTATTTGATATGTTGTAAGTCACATTGCCTGCGCAGATTGTCACATTGCCTGAAACAAGCAGGTTGTTGTTAATGTTCACGTTCGAGCCGTTTACGCAGTTCAGGCTGCTGTTGTTTACTGTTGCGTTTGTCAGGTTTGTGTTCCTTATCCAGCAGCTGGAAAGCTTTCCATTGCGGATTATTGAGCCGTTCAACGTGCAGTCAAGGACGCTTGAAAAGTCAACAATGCTGATGTCAACTGTTGAGTCAGTGATGTTTGACCAGGTTATGTTTGAGTCAATTGTATCGCTGCCTGTGATATTGCTGCCATTCATGTTTGCCGGGTCAACAAAGCTGTTCACAAATATGCAGTCGCTCGCGACTATGTTCTTCACAGTTGAGTTTATCACGACGCAGTTTGACAGGATGCTGTTGTTAATCATTGAGTTGCTTCCCTGCACATTGTTCAGGTTGCTGTTGAAAATCCTGTCGTAGTAAAGCGTGCTGTCAACTATGCTTGTTGTCGGAGTGATGTTAACCCACCTGACAACGCTCCAGTCAATCCATGCTGCGTCTATGTTTGAGTTTTCGATTATGTTTGAGACATTGTATGTTATTTCCGCATTTGTGCCTGCAGTGTCATTCTCGCAGGCAACATAAACTGTGTGCAGTCCCAATGGCTCAAGCCCTGTGACCAGTCCATTGTGGAACAGGAGTGCGCCATTGAATGTGTTGGTCATTGAGCTGTAACCGATGTCTGTCAAAGCCCACCTGCACGAAACATTCAGGTTTGTGCTGAAGTTCATGTTAACATAGCTTGTGTTGAGGAATGTGCCGCTCGGAGGCTGGAAGTTGTACTTCTGCAGGTGGTCTCCGATGAATATGAAGTGTGTTTCGCTTGCCGCGCTGTAGTTTGCACTGCCGCTGTAGTTGACCTCAATTGGGTAGATTCCGGGGTGGTCAAAGAACTGCAGGCTCTCAAGCGGAGCTGCCCCTGATGCGACAAGGGTGCCGTTCACATAAAGCGATATTGTTCCGGATGATGGCAATGAAAGCTGGCCTGTGAGATTCACAGTGCTGTTCTCAGGAACAGTCATGTCACCATCAGTGCCATTCAAAAGCAGGTTGACAATTGCAGGAGTTGGAATTACAGTGAGAATTGAAGTTACAGGCGCTGCTGCTGTGTAGTTCTGTGTTCCTGCTGCTGAGCAGGTGTAGTTGTAAACGCCGACAGCGAGTGTTGCTGTTTCAGGGTTTGCAACAACAGTGCCGTTCCTTGTCAGGACAGGAGTGACCTGCGGTGTTGAAGCAGTGCAGGCTGCTGTTGTTGAAGCGCCGATTATTACTGTGGTTGAAGGCGTTACGCTGACTGCGACTGTTGAAGCTGCAGGAGTTACATTGTAGTCAAACACAGGCGACATGTTGACATTGTTCCTTGAGTCGTTCGCAAACCACTTGTAAGTGTAATTGCCGACTGCGAGAGGCGCAAGTGTTACTGTGAAAGTGTTTCCTGACCTTGACGGCGTCATGTTGACTCCGTTGAACTCAAGCACTGAATTGTTCAGGTTAATGTTGTCTGTCCAGGTGCTTGAGAACACATAATTCTGAGTCGGCGAATAAACAACAGGCGATGCAGGAGTCGCGCCATAGCTCACTGGCGTTGGCGGAATAGTGTCAATTACTGTGAGGAAATGCGTTTCTGTTGAGACTGTGTAATTCTCATTGCCATCATAATATGCTGTAAAGTTAAACACGCCAACATGGTCCACCCAGATATTGTTCACCTCAGAATAATACCCTGTCGCAGTTGGGAAAAATGAATCACAGTCTGTAGTAATACCAGGGCCACTAGTGCATACAGTCAAAAGCAATCCAGGGGGTGAAAAAGTAAAAGTGAAATTAACCAAGTCGCCTGTGCCAACAGTGACGTTTCCATCAACGCCATTTATTAAGAAATTAACGCTTGAGTTTGACACTGTAACGTCAACAAAGCGTGTGATGGATGACTGAGTATAGTTCTGGTTTCCGCTGTAAACTGCTGTGAAGTTGTTAAGGCCTGCGTAAGACCTGTTAAAGTAAGTTGAAACATTCAATGGCGAGTTGCTGTTTGCAAACAATATTCCGTTCCTGTAAAGGTTTATTGGCTGTCCGACAGGCAGTCCGAGGAAGCTGTAAATTTCAATCGGCACTCCTGTGAACAATGAAATGTTTCCTGCTGTGCCGTTCAGGTTCATATAGATGTCTGACGGCGCCCTTAAGACGCTGAAGTTCTGGGTCAGGCTCCTGTTCATGTTGCTGTAAATGTCCCAGAAGTTCCAGTAGTAAGTGTAATTGCCGCCTCCGATGTTTCCAATGTTTCCGCAGAAGAGCGTGCCTGTGGTGTTTGTCAGGTTTGTGAAAGTGACTCCCTGGAATACCAGCGCAACGCTTCCAACACCGCTGATGTCAGTCAAATCAACGCAGAACTGGTAAGTTGCGTTCTCATTGTAAACAGACGGGTCAACAGGCGCTGTGATTGTCACAACGCGAGGAGCGTCAATGTCTGTGATTGTAAGGTTGAACAATCCTGAAACATCAAGCACTGGAACGCCATTGTCTGTGACAGTGATATTAACAGTTGAATTGCTGACAGCAATCGGAGTGAAATTAATCAATCCTGTTGCAGGGTCAATAACAAACAATGGGCTGTCATCAGTGTAAGTCAGGACATCGCCCGTGTCAACTTCGCTCGCATTAACATCATAAATGCACAAGTGCTCTGTGTGGCACAAAATGTCATGCAATGCAGGCATGAAGAATGGCGCATCATTGACAGGGCTCACAAATACGCTTGTAGTAATATTAGAGCTGTTCAGGCCGTCTGATACAATAATAGTAAGCGGGAAAACGCCAGTATAGTTGTTTCTTGAGGAAATGTTCAGTATTGTTCCTGGCGATACAACAACAGTCACGTTTGGATTGCTTATGAACGAATACGTAAGAGCAGCTGGTCCGTCAATGTCAAAGAAATAATTGCTCAGGTTGACAGAGTCATTGTAAGTGTCTTCAGGGAATGTGATTGAAGGGAAAGTCGCATTGCTGAAAGGCACGTCATTGACAGGCAGGACAGTGATGCTGACCAGCCTGTAATCAAACATTACACCGTCAGAAATGCTGAGGTTCAAAACAGAAACACCTGATGCATTTGCCGCAGTAACATTGCAGTCAAGCTGGCGTTCTGCATCAATCAAGCAAAGCACAAGAGTTGCATTTGTCTGGTTCTCTATGGTATAAACAAGGTTTGCAGGCAGTGTCTGGTTGTCCTGCGCATAAGCAGTAAGGTTTGTCAGGTTGTTGTTAAACCCTGAGTCCTCAAGAACATTGAAGTTCAAAGGCAGGCCGACCCACTTTGGAGGCGTGTTCGGGCCATTGAATGTGACATTGAAAGCGCTTCCAGGACCGCCAACAGTGTTTCCGCCAAGGTCCTGTGTTGTGGCGTAATAAGAATGGTTTGCAGGGTTTACATAAGTGAATGTTTCTGCAGCAGAGCAAACAGGAGTGCCCAGGCAGTTTTCAGTGTGCATAAGCGCGCCATCCTCGTAGATTTTTATCTCGACAATTCCTGCATTGTCAAGCACGTCAACAGCGACAGCAGTCAAAACAACTGTGCTTTCAACATTTGTGCTTGGGCTTGCGGTCAATGAGAATGAAGGCTCGACATCAAGCGCGAAAGCGCCAGCTACCTGGAACAATGCCAATGCCAAAAGTATAATTAACAGCTTTTTCATTTTTTAAAACGACTTCTCAAACCCGAATGTGACTGCAGGCGCCTTGCCGTGCTTTGCGCCCTCAACTTCAACCTGGCCCCCTCCAACTCTTGCGCGGATTCCGCCAGGCAGGACAGCCTCAAGTCCGCCGCCAATATAGGATTCCTGTCCGTTTGCATCGCGGTGGAAGTATGGTGCGAGTGTGAAATACCTGTTCTTGTTCACAGGGTCCTGCCAGACAGGGATTGAGAGCATAACATCTGCCATCCAGTCCCACTGCTTCCTGTTTGTGCCCAAATCCTCTGGCGCATAAGACTCATTCCTGCGCGCTCCGCCAAACAGCATAAGGCGCAGGTTGTTATCTGCAGACAGCCCCCTTCTGAAGTCATTCATCATCATGTTAAGATAAACTTTTCGCTCCTCTGGGCCAAGGTGCTTGAGCAAATCAAGCTGTTCCCATGCGAGTGAATTGTAATAGTCCATAACCTGCGCGACTGCAGGACCCTTTCCGATAACAAAACCAAGGCCTCCTGCCGGGTCTGTAAGGCGCCAGAGGCTTCCAAAGCCTGTTACTGACTGCCCTTCAACCTCGCCAAGGTCAACTGCACCATTCAAATACCAGTGCAATGGGTCAAACTTGCAGTGCTTTTCAGAATCGTCAGTAAGCCTCTTTCCAACGCCTGCAGAGACGCCAAAGGCATCATTGTCGCCCTTCAGGCCTCCATAAACAAGTCCTGTGTAAACATCCCATTTTCTTGTGTCGCTTCCATCCATTGTAACTTCAGTTCGCTCGACACCGCCAATCACACCTGCGCTGACATTGCCTTCCTTGTAATCAAGCCCTGCCTGCATTCCGCGGGCGTTTATTTCTGACTTTATCGTATCATTGATTGTGTAAGCGTGGTCGCCTGCAGGGTCAGCAGTGTTGTCAACATTCACATCAGTGTTCACGTCGACAGAAATATCCTCAAGATCCTGGTAAAGCGTGAGCCTTGGAGTGAACTTTCCAAGCTTTGCCTTTGCAGCAAATGCAGTGTATGTTTTCTCGTTTGTTTCATCAACATTAGTGTCTGTGGTGATTATGAATGGAGGGCTTACTGTCCTGTCACTGTCTGTAGGATGGTCGCGCTTTGCAGTGCTCGTGCTGTAAGTGACCCCTGCCTCAACAAAGAATATTTTTCCTGTGAGGTTTCCACCAAATCCGCTCTCTGAAATCCTGTCATTGCCGTCAGCTTCAGGAACGCGCACCTTGTTTGCGTGCCACTGCAGGAGCGCATCAATGTATGGTGTCTCCACTGTGACATATTCCTTGCGCTGCTGTGTTGACTGGTTGCTCGCTACAAAAGTATCATTAGTAACCCTGTAAACTCCTGGAACTGAAGGCGCTGGAGCTGGTGCAGGCGGCTGTTCAGGAGTTTGCTGTCCTGGCTGTGCTGCTGGCGCTGCAGGCTGTGCCGCAGGAGCTGGCTTCGGTACAATACCCTCATAAGGGCCCGCACTGTATTTTCTCAGTGCAGCATCATATCTGTCTGCATCATCCTTTGCCAATCCTGTCAGGAATCCTGCCTCGCGGGCTTCCTTCTCGTATTTGATGAACAGGTCACTGTCACCAATCAGGCTGAGTGTCTTTGCTGCAATTTCCCGCCCTGTTGCGCGGGTATTCGCCAGTTGTGTTGTATACTTGTTAGAGGACTTGTCTGTATCCTCAGCAATCCTGTAAAGCTTGTGCGCATCAATAACAGCATCAAGAGCGCTGACTGAGTACTTCTCCTTTATTCCTTGCCTGCTCAATTGCGTGTATGAAGAATACGAAGCCTGTGCCTGCTCAGCATAATCCTCCTGTGTCTGCATTCCAGCGCAGGCTGCGAGAGTCAATGTGGCGCCGGCAGCGAGATTCCTAATCCCTTTGCGCATTCTTTGGTAGAGAGTTGGCGCCTGGGTTTCCTGCTTTGGAGCAGCAGGCTGTTCGACCAGCTTAAGCTGCGGCTTGTAAGAAGTTATCCTGTCCTCGAGCTCGCGGATTGCAGGAAGATATTTTGAGTTTTTGCCGAGAGATTGTGTGCATATATCATTGCGAACTGCACTGTTCATCTCTTGCATTGCATTGATGACAACACGCTTGTTTTGCTCAGGCGCATCAGATGAAAAGTAGTCATTGACCCACTGGTTCATTCCGTTAATTCGCTTGTCAAGGGAGAATTTTCCAGAGCCAGCCAGCTTTGAGTAATACTTCAGCGCATCCCTGCTTTTGCCATCAAGCGCGTCAATTGCATAAGAATTATAGATGTTTCTGACCTGTTTGCCAAGTGCCCCAGATTTATCGCTGTAACCCACTTTGACCCCTCTACCACCTCTTTCGAAGGCTCAGGTCTTTATAAAGTTTCGGGAAATGTTAGCACTTGTGAGGAACAACTATTTAGTCATCATTCCAAGCCGGCTCGCTCTCGCCGCCCTGTGAGGTGTCTTCGTCAACGCCCTCTTCCTCATCAACAACGCTGAACTCCTTCATTTCCTCTTCGTCAAAGAACTCATCCTTTTTCTTTGGAACTTCCTCTTCCAACAGCTCCTTCTCAGGTATCAGTGGAAGTATGTCCTGCATCTTCAGCTCCTTTGGCTGGACTGCCTTTTTCTCAATAGAACGCTTTGCGGTGTTCTTGTACACGGCCTGCTTTTTCACTTTGGGCTTTGCCTTACGTGCTGCCTTTTTCTTGGCCATAGGTTATCCCCTCAGTAGTTTGCGACCTTGCTTGGGCGCAGGCGCTCTGCGCCTTTGCCTTTGTGCCTCAGGCCGCGGATTTTTCTTCCGGCAGAGGTTTTGCCCCTGAATACCCTTCCGCGATGGACCGGATTTGCCATCCAGCTGATGCGCGAGTCTGCGCGAACCGCAGGGTGCGCGCGGTCCACAAGGATTACCTCATACCAGTAATGCTTGCTGTCATTTGCGACCTGGTAAGAGTTAAGAACTTCGCAATTAGGGAAGTGCTTGTTCGCCCTTTCTTCGGCGATAAGCCTGTAATTCTTGGCGAGGATCATTGTAGTGCGGAAGTGCTTTGAGTGCCTTCCTCCGTCAAAGTCAGGGCGCTTGTGCCCGCCTGCAGAGACGCGCTGTCGGACTATCAATATTCCCTGCTTTGCGCGGTAGCCCAATGCGTGTGCGCGGTCAAGCCTTGTCGGATGCTGGAGCCTGATTGTTGCAGGATCCCTTCTCCACGCTATAAGGTGCTGCCTGAAAGCAGCGCCCATTCTCTCGCGCGGCTTCTTCCACATCTCTCCAATGTATTTGTACAACCCCATAACGTCGCGGGAGCAGTAGCGCCTTTAAAAAGCTTTTGATGGCTGACGCCAGATAAAGAAATGTCAAGAATCCCTTGCCGAGCAAGTGATTCTTGAGCATGCTCGAAAACTGCTCTGACGCAAAAAGCAGTTTTCGACACGTTTAAATACCGTCTTGCACACTTTCCTCTCAAAAGGGGTGGCTGATGGACAAGCAAAGAAAGCAGCTCATTGATTTTGCCCAGACAGCCAAAGGGCTTGATGACTCTGGAAAGCTCAAGCTGATTCTATTCGCCGCAGGAGTAAAGCCAGCGACTTTTATCGCCCTGAAAATCAGCCCAGAAAACCTTGATGAAAAAGAGCATTTTGAAAGGCACCTGAAGAACTGCAGGATTCCCTTCCTCGCAGGCAGCGCCCGGGCGTATGAGGAAATTGTCGCGATAAAAGGAAACACTGTCAAATGGAAGATAATGGGAAGCTGGTATGGCTATGACCTTTTTGACGGCGACAAAAGCTTCAGGGAATTCCAGCAGTACATTGCGCTGGTCAGGAAGCTCAGGCACGCGCAGTCAGACAGGATTTCAGGAAAGCTGTATGACTATCCAAAATGCTGCATTGAGCACTACATAAAAGAGCACGACCTCAAGTTCCTCAGGAAGAGCTACACGCACTATTCCTATTACAAGCACTTGTATGACGTTGAAAGGGCATTCCCGCTTGTGATGCACACTCCGTGCTCAAAGAACTGCGCAGCGAGCAGGAAAATGAATGCAAAATATGCTGCTGCGCTGAAGAAATACGCGCCAAAGTTCTGGAAGTCTTTCTCATCTGTGAAAAAATGGGGCGCTGACGTGGTTGTGGACACTGAATCAGAACTTCTTCAGGACCTGGTGTATAATATACTAAGCACAGCGCCCGTGTTCCCTGTGAAAGATGGGCATGAATACAGCCTCATCACCCTCAAGCCGCTTGACAGCCACTATTATATACTGAGCCACCTGTCAAGGAAGAGCATTGAGCGGGGCACAATACTGCCCGCAAAGATAACGAAAAGGTTCACTTATGCTGACGTGAAGCTCGGCAAGCCAAAGAACGTCTTGAATAATTTGCATCATGAGCGGAAATTCATAGTTCCCTGATAATCATCACTTCTCTGTAATTACTCTTGCGAAGTTTTATAAATCCTGCAGAGGTATAAAAGACCAAGGTGGTTTTTGGATGAATTGTGTGGGACTTGCCTTAAACAAAATGCTAACAATAGAAGAACGCAATGATGCAATCATTCTCGCAGGAAGAAAGCGCGAGCCAGGCGCATGCGATGCGCTGGCAGGGATAATCAATGATGAAACAGACGAGCTTGACGCAAGAGTCCATGCAGCCAGGGCATTGTGCAGCCTTGACAAGCACGACGCATATCCTGTTTTTCTCGAAATTCTGGCAAGCCCCAACAAGGAAATAATTCTGGAGGCAATAGCAAGCGCATACCTGTTAAACGACACCAGAACCCTGTTTCCGCTTGTAAACCTTCACAACAAACTTGACACTGCAAAAGAGCAGGACTCCCTTGCGGGCTATGAAATAATACGCGCTCTTGGCGCATCAGCAGACCCCCGCTCAACAATGTTCCTGGAAGAGCTTTGCAAATCAGAAAATGCAGATACTGCCCGCCTTTCAAAAGAGGCGCTTGCTGAGTGCAAGGGGGTTTCTGAAATGCTTTACACATTCAACGGGCCTGAAGCACAGCGCAAGAATGCTGCCGAAACAAAAGGCGGCAAAGTTATTTGGAGCAAACAGGACCTGAAAACCGCTCTTGCAGCAATGAAGGACGAGCAGATAGGCGGCGCATGTTATGCAACTTATGTCGTCCTGCCACACACGGGCGACAGGCCGTTCAGCAACGGCTGCTATCTTGTGCTTGCACCAAGGCGCAGCGAGCACGTATTCGCAGCAAAAGGGCAGGATATCCTTGCAGCAGGAGAAATCGGCATCAATCAGGAAACATTGGCAGTGGAATACATCGACAACCATTCAGGGGGATACCTGCCGGATGCGACCTCTTTCAAGTGGGTCAAGAATGCATTGGTGCAGGCAGAAATTAACTGCCCAAAAGGATTCTCAGCGCTCTATCCTGACGGCGGATATTTCACCGACGCATTCTTGAGCCAGCAGCCCCTTTACAAAAAATAATTCAGACAGCATAACGCTTTTTTATCAGAACAAGGGTGTTTCCGTCAAGTTTTCCCTGCAAGAACCTGCGGTAAAGCTCAAAAGTGCGGTGATGCCCGCCGATAATCCTCACCCCTGAACCAGGATAAAGCGCGTTGTCACCCTGCTCAAAAATCCTGAAACCAGATATGGGGTCTGTGGGGTCGGGCTTGAGCAATTCTTTAGTAGGCCTTGATTTCTGGTTCTCCAGCTGCCTTGGGTCAAAAGGATGCAGGTACTTTGTCTGCAAAGGATTCAGCTCCTTGACCATGACGTAAAAATAATCAGACTGTGCAGGCAAAGGAAGGTCCTTGAGATACTTGTTTTTCGCAGCACCACTCCGGTGGGCGTGGACCTTTTCTTCAGCAATAGCAACCCATTCGCCAAGCCCTGCAACAACCCTGTCAATTGCGTTATTGACCTCTTTTTTCGTGTTAACGCCTTTCTGCTTCTGAAGCCATTTTGCATATGAGGCGCTTCCTGAAAGCGCTTTTTGCAGCAGCTGAAGAAATTCCTTTAATCCCTTTACCTGCACCACCAGCTTCAGCATCCGCGGGTCACGCCCTTCCCTTAAAAGCAGAATGTCAAGATTTTTTATCAGGTCATTGACCCGTTTGCGCGTGTCAGCGTCATTCAAGTCCAGCTCTTTTTTCAGGTCAAGCTTGTCAAGCTCAAGATTTTCCTCAATCCCCCTGATCAGCTCAATCGTATCCTCAAGCAGGTAAAATGAATCATCCTTTGGCATCAGCATGGCTGCAGGCAGATTGTTATAAAAACATTTGCCTGCAAAACACCATAAAGATTTTTAAACCAGTTATCCTGCAATGCGGTATGGCGCTATTTTTCAAGGACCTTGCTGAAGTTTATGAACAGCTCGAAAATACGAGTTCTGGAAATGAGCTTCGCAGGATTCTCGCCGGATTGTTCAAAAAGGTCTCAAAAAGCGAGATAGACAAGGTCGCATACCTTACTCTTGGAAGGATTGCAAGCGACTACGCAGACATCAACCTCGGCATGGCTGAGAAAATGGTTTTGCGGGCGGTTGCAGAAGCTGCTGGGACATCACAGCCAGAAGCGCTCCATCTTTACAAAAAGCTCGGCGATATAGGGCTTGTCGCAGAGGAGCTTGTCGGCAGGAAGAGAAAAGAGCTCAGTGTCACAGAAGTCTTTGACACACTGCACAGGATTGCAGAAGCATCTGGCACAGGAAGCCAGGAGGACAAGGTTTTGCTTCTTGCAGGGCTTTTGAAAAATGCCTCTGCGAAAGAGGCACGCTATCTTGCCCGCATTGTTCAGGGCAGTCTCCGCCTTGGAGTCGGAGACAAGACAGTGCTTGACGCATTGTGCATCACTTTTACAGGCTCAAAAGAGGCAAAGAAAGAGGTTGAGCACGCATTCATGATTTCCCCTGATGTCGCAATCATTGCCCGCACAATTGCAAATAAAGGGCTTGCTGGAATCAGGAAGATTGGCGTGGCTCTTGGAGTTCCAATCCAGATGATGCTCTGCCAGCGCGTAAAGAGCCTGAATGCGATTCCTGGAAAAATGGGTGTTCCTTTTGCTGTTGAGCAGAAATATGACGGAGAAAGAATACAAGTCCACAAGAAAGGCAACAAGATAGTGCTTTATTCAAGAAGACTGGAGAACATAACATCACAATTCCCTGACATTGTTGAAGCAGTGCGAAGAAACGTCAAGGCAAAAGAATGCGTGATTGAAGGCGAATGCATGCCTGTTGACAAGAAAGGAAACCTTCTAGCGTTCCAGTTATTAATGCAAAGAAGGAGAAAGTATGATGTGGAGGAATATATCAAGAAAATTCCTGTGTGTTTGTTCGCATTTGAAATTCTTTACTGCAATGGAAAAACCCTGATTCACGAATCTTACCCAAAGCGGTATGCGATTCTGAAGAAAACAATCAGGCAGTCTGACAAAATCAGGCTTGCTTTGCGAATCATTTGCGACAATCCTGACTGCGCAGAGGAATTGTTCAACAAAACAGTGGAAAATGGCGGCGAGGGAATTGTTGTCAAGAGCCTGAAGCAGGATTCGAGCTATCAGGCAGGAGTGCGCGGATGGCACTGGGTAAAATGGAAGCCGGAATATGTCAAGGGATTACGGGACACTTTTGATTTGGTTGTCGTCGGAGCATACAGGGGGCGCGGGCGCAGAGCAGGCGCTTATGGAGCCTTGCTTTGCGCAGCTTACAATGAATCAGCTGACCGCTTTGAAACATTCTGCAAGCTCGGCACAGGATTTTCTGACAAAGACCTTGCAGAAATGCCAAAGAAGTTACGCAAGCACGAAATTTTCCACAAGCCTGCGCTTCTTGAAATACGCAAATCGATGACTCCTGATGCATGGTTTGAGCCTGCTGTTGTCATCGAGGTCACTGGCGCTGAAATAACAAGGTCGCCAAACCACACCTGCGGGCTTGAAAAAGGCAGGGGGCTTGCATTGAGATTCCCAAGATTCCTGCGCTACAGGCCAGAAAAATCAGCAGAGCAGGCCACAACTGTAAAGGAAATTCTGAAGATGGCGAAAAGATAGAAGCATTTTTATACCAAAAACAGTTTTTCGAAGCCAATGAACAAGAAGTATGTTTGGGGCGGAGGAGCACTTGCAGTTGTTGTTGTTCTTGCAGCAGCATTCTGGACACTTTCAGCATCACCAATAACCGCGGCAATACTGTACATTGACAACGGCGTGGTTGAGGTTGATATCGGCAATGGCTGGACTGCAGGAGCTGATGAAATGGAGCTTGGCGAGGGCGCAAAAGTCCGCACAAAAGAAGGAAGCGCATCAGTTGTCCTAAGGGAAGGGGAAGTGATGAGCCTTGAGCCAAACACAGAAGTTGAACTCTCAGAATTAAGCAAGAACAAAATCAGCATAAAGCAAATCGCAGGAGAGACCTGGAACAAAATCACGCGAATAAGCGGAGTAAGCTCTTATGAGGTTGAAACGCCGAACACTGTCGCAACAGTAAGGGGGACAGAATTCTTCCTGAAATCAGGCGATGAGGATGAGGTTGATGTTGAAGACGGCAGTGTCGAGTTTGGCTTCATAAAAACTCCGACAAAGAAGCTCGTTGCAAAGGCAAAGCAGAGAATCCGCGCAAAAGGGGACAAGATGACTGAGGAAAACTTTGACATTGACCCAAGGGCGGCAAAGTTCAAGGAAAAATACATCAAGCACCTGGAGCAAATCAGGATGCGAGAAATCCGCAAGAACAAGGCATTGCTCGGTGCTGCGAAGAAAAAATACGGGGTTACAGACGCGCAGATGCAACAATACCTTGAAGACGCAGATTCTGGAAAGGCAGACATAGATGCTGACTACAAACAGGTGCCTGGCATTTTCAAGGGCAAAATTGAAAGGGCATACCAGATAACAAAGGCAATCAGGAAGGCAAAAGCACAGCCATGAAAAGACCAATCCTGCCGTTTCTTCTGATAGCAATAATTGTTTCCGCAACAATAGGGCTGATGGCAGACAAGGGAATCCTTTCAGGCTGGCAGAACAGGTTTTCTGACGCGCTTTACGGCGGAGCAAGGCCCCTTGACAACATCGTGATTGTTGCTGTTGATGACAAAAGCCTGCAGGAAATTGGAAGGTGGCCGTGGAGCAGGCAGAATTATGTTGAACTGCTCAAAAAGCTGAATGGCACAAGGCTTGTTGGCTTTGACGTTTCATTCTTTGAAGAAAGCAATTCAATTGACGACACTGCATTGGGAAGGGCAATGCGGGATGCAGGCAATGTAATAATCCCCCGTGAAGCTACAAAATTCGGAAAGACAACAGAGTGGCTGCTGCCGATTCCCGCGCTTGAAGGAATTCCCACAGGCGCAATCAATATTTTCACAGATTCAGACGGAATTTCCCGCGCTGTCCCATCAGGCATTGATGGAAATCCAAGCCTTTCTTTTGTAATTGCTGAAAAATTCATTGGAAAAAAGCCAGAGTTTGCAGGGCAAAGGATGCTTGTCAACTTTGCTGCAAAGCCATACAGCTTCAAAATGCTTTCTTTCACAGATGTAATCAATGACCGCATCCCCCCTGACGCGCTCAAGGACAAAATAATCCTTATCGGAGCAACAGCGCAGGATTTGCACGATGATTACCTTGTTCCGACATCAGAAGGGAAAAGGATGCCCGGGGTTGAAATCCACGCAAATGCGCTCCAGACAATACTCACGCACAAATTCATAGATTACCAGTCAATAAAAAGCATCTGGATTGCGCTTTTTGCGCTGTCATTGCTGACAGCCCTGCTTTTCTGGGGGCTTTCAGGAACAAAGGCTCTGACAGGCGCAGTCATCCTGTTTGTCGGAGTGTTTGCCTCTGCGCTTGTGCTGTATAACCGCGGAATAATTATCAACCTTATTCACCTGCCGCTGGCAATAATCATCACAGGTGTTGCGAGCGTCAGTTATATTGCGAAAAACGAGGCAAAGCACAAAAAGCACATTTTGTCTGTCTTCGGCAGGTATGTCTCAAAAGAAGTTGTTGACCATTTGCTTAAGAACGAGAAATCTCTTGAGCTTGGCGGGCATGAAAAGGAAATCAGCGTGCTCTTTGTGGACATCCGCGGGTTTACAGCGCTGTCTGAAAAGCTTACACCACAACAGGTTATTGGCCTGCTGAACCATTATTTCAGCAAAATGACAGACATTGTATTCAAGAACAGCGGAACACTTGACAAGTTCATCGGCGACTGCATAATGGCAGTTTTTAATTCGCCTGAAAATGACCCTGACCACGCTTATCACGCAGTGAAAACCGCAATTGAAATGCAGGAAGCGTGCAGAAATAAGAGCAAGGGAATGCCGCCTATCAAGATAGGAATCGGGGTAAACACAGGCAGGGCGGTTGTCGGCAACATGGGCTCAACACAGCGCCAGGAATTCACAGCATTGGGCGACACGGTAAATACCGCGTCAAGGCTTTGCGGCGAGGCAGAAGGTGGGCAGATAATAATCGGCGCAAAAACATTTGAGCACTGCAAGGATAGGATTATTGCCACGAAGCTTCCCCCATTGAAAGTCAAAGGAAAGGAAAAACCTTTAAGTGTGTACAGCGTAACAGGGCTGAAAACGAAGTGATTTGATTGGAAAAACCTGCACTGGGCATAATAGCAACACCGCGCGGAAGCCCGACTGAAAAGCATCTCTTGCCTGTTTTGAAGAAAAAGTTCAACCTTGTGATGTTTCCGCTTCAGGCAGACATTGAATACTCAACACTCAAGGAGCGGTCAAGGGGCTTGCAAATTGTGCTGAACACTGCGGGCGACATGCCGAACACATACGACTCGCTTGAGATGGCCAAGACATTTGAAGGGCTGGGCAAGCGCGTGATTGACTCGTCAAAATCATTCTATTACCGCGAAGACAAATGGCTGTTCTACCAGACCTGCGTAAAGCACAAGCTGCCAACGCCAATCACTTATTACATTCCAAGGGACATAAATGCATCGCGGAAAAAGCTCAGGCAGATACTTGAGGAAGGGCCTGTTGTTTTCAAGGGCGTGTTCTCTGACACGGGAAAGGCAGTCAAGAGGGCGATGAGCTACGAAGAGGCACTCCATGTCATTTCAACACTGCACAAGAAAACAGGGATAATGCCCCTTGTCGCCCAGAGGTATGTGCCCCACGGCAAGGTAAGCTACAGGGTGACTCTTGCAGGCGGAAAAATAATCCAGTCAATCACCAAATACGGCAAAAACTGGAAAGAAGGAAAGCTCTTCTGGAAAAACGAGAAGTACAGGACCTTCAGGCCTGACAAAAAGCTTGCAGCGATATGCACAAAGACCGCAAAATGCTTTGGGCTTGAATGGTGCGGCATAGACCTTATGAAAGACTCCTCAGGCAGGTGGCAGCTCATCGAAGTCAACAGCTGCCCAAGCATGGACTTTGTCCTCAGCGACATGAAGCGCGCGAACACAGAGATTGCAAATTACCTTCTGCATTTGCATAACAAGCTGGTGAAGAAATAAGATGCGCCGGACAGACAGCGGCTGACTGCGGTCAGCGAGCCTGTCTTTGCTCGTTCGCTACGCTCACGATGCGGCAGACAGACAGCGGTCAATGCGATTGACGAGCCTGCCGTCGCTCACTTCGTGATGCGCCGGACAGACAGCGGCTGACCAGCGGTCAGCGAGCCTGTCCTCGCTTGTTCGCTACACTCACAATGCGCCGGACAGGATTCGAACCTGCGTAGGCACTAAGCCACAAGCTCCTGAAGCTTGCCCGTTTGGCCACTCCGGCACCGGCGCAAATAACTACAGTAGAATTCTCTTATTCAGTCTTTAAAAAACTATCCAAAAACGGGCGCGTACCGCGCCAGAAACAAAACGATTCCTCAAGATTTCCTTTGCTTGCTCTTTTTGCCTTTCTCAAAATACCTTGCGGCTTTGTCTGTTGCAAAAGAAATCAGAATGCCAAGAACAGCGCCTGCAATTATGTCGCCCCAGTAATGCGCGCCGAGGTAAATGCGCGAAACTGCTATCAGCACTGCGAATATTGCTGCAATCCAGCCAAGAACTTTCCTGTGCAAAATCACTGATGTTGCCAGCGAGAACGCTGTTGATGCGTGCTTGCTTGGGAAGCTGTAAGCATCAGCAGGAGTGCTTAGGAACCAGGAGGAACCAATTGCATTCGGCCTTGGGCGGGCAATAACCAACTTCAGCACATCTGTGATAAAAAATGTTAGAATGACAGCAATCAAGCCGCGCAGGATTATTTTTTTGTCGCGGGTGAGCAAAATGCAGGCTATTGGCACAATAACCCCCCAGTTGGAGAGCCAATGCATTGAAGAATCAAGCATCATTTCACTTCCCCCTTGAAAGAGCCATGCGCAAAATCAGGGCTGCCCACAAAATGACAATCATCAGGAACATTCCAGTGAGCTGCGAGCCCACAAGCTCAACATCAGAAACAACGCTTCCTGTCGGTGATGCAAGTTTTTTTGCATCATTGTAGAGCCCGAGATAGCCCTTGAGCAAAAGGTCTGTCTGGGCTGCGAGCAGTTCTCCCTTGTATCCGCGCTGATTGCGCTCATTGAACAGTTTTGTTGCGGTCGCGCTCAGCTGGTCAGGTGTTTCTGCAGCCAGCAGCTGGACAATCGCGTCCTGGTCAACGCTTATTGTCACATCAGGGCTTTTTGAGCTTCCCTCCTTAACAACCACTTTGTTGTCCTGCACAACTGCGTCAAATGTCTTTCCAATGTCTGTTATTATGATTTCAAGCTCAGGCAGGGCTCCTGAAAAGGGGTTTGCGTGAAGCTTGTACGCACCGAGCGCCGTCAGGACATATGCGATGTGCGTTGGGTCAATCTGTACAGATGGTGCTGAAACAGCAGGTTCGGCGGCAGGGCTTGTTTCAGAAGTAATGACCTCTTGCTGAGGATAAACAAAAGCTTCTGTCTGGCTGGCAAGCTCTGGAGTTCCTGACTGCATTCCGCCTGCCTGCTGTGTAACCTGCTCTGTGAGAAGTACTGGCTTTTCTATTTCAGGCGTTTGAACAAATGAAGGTGAAATCACGAAAAAATAAACAATAAGTCCAAGAACAATGAAAGCCGCAAGCCCTACGAATGCAAGCGTCAGTCTGGACCTTTCGATGTGGCTCTTTGCCGCGTCTGCAAGCGCGGTTTGGATATCCTCATCATCCCATCCCTCCTGCCTCAAACGCTCTGCAACATCTGCGTGTGAATACCCCTTGTGGAGGTTGTCCTGAATATACTTCACCAGCTTTTTATCCATACGCCAAAGATTGCTGTTTGAGTATTAAAACCTAACCATAACAATAAATTAATATACTCAAAAAGCAGTGGCAGGAAACATGGATTTGCTTGGTATAATACACGCGCTGCCCCAGCAGATTCGCGAGGGAGTGCAGCTTGGAAAAGAGGTCAAGGTTACAGGAGAGTTCTCAAACATTGTTGTCACAGGGATGGGCGGCTCTGGGATTCCAGGAGATTTGCTCAAGGCAGTCCTGCACAACTGCAAGCTGCCAATAATCGTCAACAAGGACTACTCAGTTCCGGGATTTGTCAGCAAGAACACGCTCGTATTTGTAATATCATACTCAGGAAACACAGAGGAGACACTGTCTGCTTTCAAGGAATGCCAGAAAAAAAGGGCGACAATAGTCGTGCTTACAGCAGGCGGAAAGCTCAGGGATTTGGCAAGGCAGAGCAATATTCCAATAATAGTCATTCCATCTGGATTGCCGCCAAGAAGCGCTGTTGCCTACCTCTTGTTCCCGATGCTCTTAGTACTGCACAATGCAGGAATCACCAAGCTTGATGTCGCTGAAATCAAGGCAACGATTGAAGCGCTCAAGAACCCTGAATTTGACTCAAAAGCAAAGGAGCTCGCAGGACATTTGCAGGGAAAGATTCCAATCATTTACTCAGGACCACAGCACGAGGCAGTTGCTTTGCGCTGGAAGCAGGAGTTCAACGAGAACAGCAAGTCGCACGCGTTCTACAATGTGTTTTCAGAGCTTGACCACAATGAAATCACCGCGTACCAGAACGCAAAAGACACATTCCACGTCATTCTGCTGCGCGACGAGCGCGAGCACGCACAGAACAGGAAGCGCATGGACCACCTGAAGCAGCTGGTCAAGGACAGGAAAATACCGATAACAGAAATAATGCTGAAGGGAATGCTTCCGCTTGTCAAGATTTTCACAGCGCTCTACATGGGTGATTTAACGTCTTATTATTTAGCAGAGAAATACGGTGTTGACCCGATTGACACGCACATAATCGAAGATTTGAAGAAAAAACTCTGATTACTTCTTCATATACAGCGTCCTTGTCGGGAATGGAATGTCTATGCCTGCGAGCTGCAGGTTTTCGTAAACGCGCTGGACAACTTCGCTTCTTAAATTGTGCCGGTTGCGGTAGTCGTCAATGAAAAACTTCAGCTGAAACTGGAGAGCGGACTCAGCCATGTCCTTGAAGTGGACAATCGGCTCTGGGTGCTTCATAACGTCCTTGACTCCTTTCAATGAGCCAAGCAAAATCTTTCTCACCTTGTTCGCATTGCTGCCGTAAGCGACATTAACATCTATCACGATTCGCAAATGGGGCGTTGGAAGCGAGAAATTTGTTATCTTTGCATTGGCAAGCGCGCTGTTTGGCATTACAATCAGCTGGGCGTCATCAGTGAGTATTTTCGTGCTGCGCAGGCCGACGTGGATGATTTCGCCTGTCTCTCCTGTGTCAAGGTGGATTGTGTCGCCAACATTGAAAGTGTCGTCAATAATCAATGCAAGCCCGCCAAGAATGTTTGCCATTGTGCCCTGCAAGGCAAGGCCGACTGCCAAACCTGCAATGCCGAGTCCTGCGATTAATGCTGTGACGTGAATTCCCCAGTTTGTAAGTATGAGCGCAAAAGCAAGTATGAGTATGGCGAGCTTGAAAAAGCCCTGGAACAAGGACAGGAAATTGTCATCTGAGCGAGTTGGAGTCTTGCGGACAATGCGCACAAGCCACTTCTGTATCAGTGTTGTTGAAATGCTGATAACACAATACGCAGAAACCGCAATAATAAGCGTCTTTAAAAAACCGTAAACCCATTTTTGCTGGACCCCTGCCCATATAATTCCGACATAAATGCCTGCAAGAAGAAATGCTGCTGCAAGCAGGATTCTCAGCTCTGCAATAATAGCGGCTGTTGTTTCAAGCTTTTTCCTTTCGGCAAGAGTCTCAAGAATGTTGATGATAATAATAGAGGCAACAGCAAGTATTATCCCTCCAATAATCCAGAAAGCAGCCATAACTGCCGGATGAGTAATCACTGTCATTAGTTGCATGGCTGTAATAAAAAATCGCTGCTTTTAAACCTGCGGTTCAGTGCTTTGCCCTTGGCTCCTTTGTTGAGCCGCCTGTGCAGATGCACTGGTCAAAGCCATGGCCGCAGACAGGGCATTCCCTCTCAAAAGCAACATTGCACGCAGGGCAGGTTCCTGTCTTCTCGCTTGTCCTGCCGCACTTATGACACTTGAACTTTGCCATCTTAAGCGCACTTGATATTGCCAATCTTTGCCGCCAGCTCGTCTATCTTCTGGTGCAAAGTCTTGATTGCCTCTTCAGGAAGTTTGTATTCCTGCGCAAAAACCGCAATCCAGTTCTTCAAATCACGGACCGCATTTTCAGCGTCTCGGACATTTGGCTTGTCTGCCATCATGACCACCTCATTTGTTTTCAACAGTGATTATCGAGCATTTGCACGGAACCTTGTAGCTCGCGCGCTTCAATGCCTTTCGCGCGACAGCGAGGTTTTCCTTGCTAGTGTGGATTGTGAACAATGCCTTGCCTGTGTGAACCTGTGCGGCAATGCCGATGGTTTTTCCGAATGAGTGCGCCATTCCTGTGCTTAAACGGTCTGCTCCTGCGCCTGAAGCGAGCGGGTTCTCCCTCAAAATATGGTGCGGGTAAATCCTCGTCATAAAGCGGAAGCCTGTTTTTCCAAGAGTCTTCTCGAGGAGCCTGTTGCAGGTCTGCCTTGCGCTCTCAATCGCATTGTCGCGTATCTGCAAATCAGACTTTGAGACAAGGTCAAGAGTGTAAGGGAACTTCTTTGCAACTTCGCCCACATCAAAGCGGACAACCTTGCAAACCGGCCTTGAACGGACATAAGAGAGACTCTTGTACTTCGAGAACCTTGTGTAAGGCCTTTCAAGCGCCCTATACGCCACGAACTTGCGAAGCCGCGTCATAACCCAAAAAAGTCCGCCCGTCCTATTTAAAGCTTGCTGTCCCACTATGAGAGACCGCATTTTTCCAATATCTTTATATACACAAATAGTATACTGGCTTTTTTAGTATGATACCTTCGGCAGTGAAACAGGCAAGGATAATTTTCGCACTCGTTCTACTCCTAATCGCAATCTGTTCTACAAGCGCAATGATTGGCACTTATGTCGCTTACGTCAATACTGCCTCGGGCGGCGATACAATTTCCGCAGACACTTCCGCAGGCGCAGCAAACGAAACATACACCCTGCTTACAGGTCCTGAAATCGTTGAAACAGCACCAGGGCAGATCGGCGCTGGAAATATCATTATTGAAATTCCAAACGGCTTTGAAATTGACATAGGCGCGGCTGTTGCGGCAATAGTCACAAACAGCAATGACCCTGATGACCCCTCACAAAACATAAACGGGGTTGCAAACGGCACTGCGATTCCTGTTCTGGCAATTGACAGCACGCACGTCACGTTTATGGTGACTACCCAGTCATCTGTACCGAACAGTCTGCTGTTTGTTAACATCAGCGTGATGCCGGCAGCAGGAACCCCCCTGATATATGGGAATATAATATTGAGCGAAGACTCAGACTCAGAAATCACAGGCATTGAATACGGATACACGCTTGGCACACTCAAGGAAGTGCCTGGTGCAGTCGCAACACTAGTTATCTCGCCAAGCCATGCAACAATTAACCAAAGCAGCAGCCGCAGTTATTCTGCAACAGGGCGCGACCAATTTAACAATCCAACAGGAATTTTGACATCATCAACAACATTCTCAATAGACCCGCTTGCAAATGGAAGCTTCTCAGCAAACGTTTACACAGCGGAAAAGGCAGGAGTCTGGACAGTCACAGGAACCCACGGCTCAGTTAATGACACCGCAACACTCACTGTGCTTGACATAACCCCGCCAGTAATTACAACTCTCGGCTCAAGCAACATGACTATTGAAGTGCTCACCCCCCCGTATATTGAAGAGAATGCCACAGCGATTGATGACACTGATGGCGACATAACTGGGGCAATAGTCACAGTCAGCACATTAAACCAGCTCTTGTTAGGAACATACACCGTGACATACAGTGTCAATGACTCGGCAGGAAACATAGGAGTCGCAGTCCGCATAGTAAACGTTGTTGACACAACAGCGCCAGTAATAACTGTGATTGGCGCAAACCCTGCCCCTGTCAGCTATGGAGACGTTTACACTGACGAAGGCGCTACAGCAGATGATAATTACGACGGAGACATCACAGGCTCAATAATAACCGTCAACATGGTGAATACAAGCGTGCTCGGAGTGCAGACCGTGACATATGATGTCAATGACTCCTCAGGCAACACAGCACACGCAGAGCGCATAGTAAATGTAACAGATAAGGAGGTTCCAATAATAACCTTGCTTGGCACAACCCCTGTTAATGTGCCAATAAACACGTCTTATGTTGACGCAGGCGCAACAGCCCTTGACAATGCAGACGGAGACATAACTGCAAATATTGTGACAACAAGCAATGTTAATACAAATGCAATCGGCGCTTACTCTGTAACATATGATGTGTCTGACTCTTCAGGAAATGCTGCAATGACAGTCACAAGGATTGTAAACGTAGTTGATGTTACACCGCCAGTAATCACAGTGCTTGGAAACAGCACAGTAACAATTGAAAGGACAACACCATACAATGATTCTGGCGCAACAGCAATGGATGATATTGATGGCGACCTGACAAGCGCAATAGTAACAATAAATCCTATTGACCCGAACACAGTCGGCACTTACACAGTAATATACAATGTCAGCGATGCAGCAAAAAATACAGCGCAGGCGACAAGGACTGTGATTGTTGAAGACACAACGCCGCCAGTAATCACGATTATCGGCGACAACCCGATGACAATCCAGACAGGAAGCGTATTCACAGACCCAGGAGTAAGTGCAAATGAGAATGGCACAATAACAACAACAGGAGAGGTTAACTCAAGCGTTGCAGGAACATACTACATAACATACCTGATGACTGACAATTCAGGCAATGAAGCTGCCAATGTAACAAGAACAGTCAATGTCGTTAACCCGATAGTCACAACAGGAGGCGGGGGCGGCGGTGGAGGAGGCGGAGGACACAGAACAACAACGCAAAACACACCGCCACCAGCACCAACAGGAGGACAGGAGCCGATAATATTGCCACAATTGCCACTTGTGACAGGCAGCCATCCGCCGCAGCCAACCCCTGCGCCTGAAACTGTAAACATCCAGCCTTCAGGGGAAACAGCTCCCGCAGAAACAGGGGAGCTGCCAATAATACAGCCGCAGGCAACAGGCATATTCAACCTTAACACAAGAATGAAGTGGTTTGGAATTGGAGTCCTGCTCTTATTGTTAATAGCGCTTGGAACTTATGCTTTCCGCAGGATGAGAAAAAATTCCAAGCCGCAGTTCTACCCATAAAATGGTGCTTGAACAGCTTCTTGACAGGAAGATTGTCATCAGGCATTTCTCTTTTGTCTTTTTCCTGAGCGCAGCATATGTCTTTATCGCGTATGCATCAATGCAGTTATTCTTTCCAAACCAGAGCCTTGCGACAGTGCTTTTGCTGACAATACTGCTTGTTCCCAGCCTGCATCATTTGATTGTCATGGAGGAAAAGATTGAAAGGACAGGAAGCAGCCATTTCTGGAGAAGGCACCACACGCTGTTTAAGTGCTATACCGGCGCGTTTCTCGGATTGCTCGCAGGATTTATAATTATTGGAATGGTCAACCAGGCTACGCTTGAATACCAGACAAACCAGCTTTTGCAAAGCCATTTGAGACCTGAAGTAATCCAGAATTTCAGCTTAAACCCGTACACGCCATCAATAGCCAATGCATTTGCGCTTGCATCTCACAACCTCTCTTATCTTATCATAGGATTCATACTTTCCCTGTTTTACGGCGCAGGAGCCACGTTCATAATCGCATACAATGCCTCTGTTTTCGCAGCTTTTGTCGTCCAGATTTTCCACCGCTGGGCAGGGGCATGGCAGCTCACTGCAGTATCACTTCTGCACCTGCTTCCTGAAAGCGCAGGCTACATACTTGCGGCAATTGCTGGCGCAGCGCTCTCGCGCGGGATAATCCACGAAAAGCTAAAGGGAAATGAGCTTCACAATGTCGCCCAGAACTGCTTCTTCCTGCTGATAGCAGGCATATTGTTCATAATACTCGCGGCATTCATAGAAACATTCGCAACAGCGCCAATATTCCACGCAATGCTTGCGTGATTAAAGCAAAGCCCCGCCGTCTATTATCACATTTGAGCCTGTCATGAACGTGTTTTCAGCGACTGCAACAACCATTTGCGCGACTTCCTCTGGCTTTCCGCGCCTGCCAATGATTGTTTCAGCCTCTGTCTCTGGCTTTCCCTTCTGCATCCTTGTTAGCGTTGGACCAGGGCTGATGCAGTTAACCCGCACACCAGGAGCAAGGGACTTTGCAGCTGCCTTTGTGAGATTGACAAGCGCAGCCTTTGACGCACCATAAACAATGTTTCCTTCCCTTGGAATTTGAGCTCTGATTGAGCCGATGTTCACAATACTGCCTTTTGACTTTTTCAAATGGGGCGCGAGCATCTGAATAAGATTAAACGGCGCAAAAACATTGACTTTGAAAGTGTCAATCCAGTCTTTTTCCTCTGCTGTGAAAATATCCTTCTGGATATTGATGCCTGCGTTGTTCACAAGCACGTCAATCCCGCCCATTTTCTTCACCATATCAAGCAATGCCTGAAGCGTTGCTTTCTTGGTTATGTCACCCTCAACCATTACGCACTTTCCCTTTGAGGAGCAGACCATTTTTTCAGCCTCGCTCTGCAGTTCATAATAGTGAATTATTACAGAATAGCCCTTTTCAGAAAATGCCTGGACTATTGCCGCACCTATGCCTGTGTTTCCGCCTGTAACGAGAACAACCTTTGCCATAACCAAACAAACAATGGCTGTTGAATAAAAATGTTTCTACGAGTCATACTTGTGCATGTCAAACTCAAAGCAGCTGGGAGAAGCAAGCCCTGAATAAAGCTGCCTTGCAATATCTTCAGCAATCTTGTCCTCGCCCTGGACAATAATATTGACTTTCAGCGAAGCAGCAATACACAGCGTCTCAAGCGAGCATGTGCAATCAGATTCATCAAAATTCCAATCCTCCTTGGCTGACTTCAAGGTCATTTTCCGGTTATATTGCGCATAAAGCTTTTGGCAGGCATTAACAAACATACAAACGCAGCGCAAAGGAGTCTGCCAGCAGACATCTGCAGAAACGTAAGTGCTTCCTTCCTTTTTCTGCAGTTCAGGAACGTCACTCATTCTGCGCTTCCCCTGCCGAAAAAGCCATCAAGGACTTTTCTCAGGCGGTCAGCGTCAAACTGGCGCTGAGACTGGCCGTTGTTTTCCACAATAGCGTCAATGCTGCGCTGGGTTGCAAACCTGACCTTTTCATCAGCGCAGGCTGCAGTGTAAGCTATAATCGGCATTTTCGGATGCGTTTGCCTGACCTGCCTGAGTATTTCAAGGCTGCGGTCATATGTGTTTGTAAGTAGATTGTGGGGAACGCAGGTGATTAGCGCATCAATCCGCTTGTACTCAGGAGGGGTTGCAAGCATATCTGGCAGGTCTTCGATGTTTTCGCCGATGAAAGACATAACTTCATAATTATCCCCAAGCCCGTACGATACTGCGGGGTTATGAAACATTTCCCTTGACAAATAAAGCACTCTTGTCTTGTCCATGGTAACACATCAAGCAAGAAACAGATATAACGCTATGTTGTAGCGCCAGGGACTACTCACCCTCAATGACGATGAAATCAAGAGTGTCGGCAAGATTATGTTTATTGTAAAGGAATACTTTCCGGTTTGTGTCAAAATAAAGCTCGCTAACAAGAGTGGGCCTTTCTTCACGCCAGTGTGAAGGGAATGTGGGAAGATAAGTTATTATTTCGCTGCCTGTAAATGCCTTGAACGACAGCCTTTCCTTGGTGGGGCTGTATTCGTGAGGATGGCACGCATAAAGCAGCCCGACTGTGCCTGGTGCGCGTATTTCGCTGACTCTCAGCCCTGCAGCTGTCTTCAAGACCCAGTATGAAATACCGCAGTTAATTCCTGTTGTGCCTGCAGGGGATTGGAAATAAAGCTGTTTTGCTTCACTCTCGTCTGCCATAACAGGCATAACCGCAGTGTGATTTATAAAATTGTGCAGTGCTGACAGACACCGCAGAACATAGGGAAAAGTTTATAAACGAATTAAGTTATCACCGTCTTCATACAAAAGAGAGGCAGCACCAACTGAGGTTGGCTGGTCTCTTTTTGCCTTACAGTCAAAAAGAGGTGCAGTATGCGCAGGAACAAAAAGGGTGCATTGGAGCTTTCAATCACTGCAATTGTCGTTCTTATCATCGCAATCACGCTTCTCGGGCTTGCAATATTCTTCATCAAGAACATGTTCAAGGGCGGAACAGAGCTTATCGGCGGTGAGTTCGCCAAAATCAAGGACCAGCTCAGGAAGAACATGGAGGATTCAGGAGAGCTCGTTGTCATGGACAAGGGCACAGAACTTGAGGTCAAGCGCGGCTCGCCATTCCCATTCCACATAGGAGTGCGCAATAATGCACCACAAACAAGATGTTTCAGGATTTCAATTGGGTGCGTAAAGGCATTCAATACAGAAGAATGCATTAGTGGGGGACAGCCCAACGTCCAGGTGGGCGGAAGGGACGCGGACAACAACAGGCCCGCATCAGGCGAGAATTGGTTCCCGAGCCTGTTAAGCGAATTTGAGGTTCCAGGTGGAGACATTTCTGTCTCGCCAGCCACAATGCAGATTGCAAACGCAAACCCTGACACATACCTGATGAAGCTGTATGTTTACCAGGGCGAAACTGACTGCGAGGAAGGCGCAGACTGCTGCGGCGCAACAAGCACCTGGAGCACCCAGACAAAACCATTCCACATCATACTGAGCTAAAATGGCAAAGATAAAACGAAGGCTGACACATTCAGAGGAATTTGACATAATGAGGATGGTACTTGACAAGTTCCTCTGGCTGGGCACAGCATTCATCGGCTGGGGCTTGTACACAAGCATTACTGACACGTTCCAGAATGGAGCATGGTTCATAGGCGCAGGCGCCGTGATAATGCTAATATTTGCGTGGATAATAATCTCGGAGTTTGAGCAATTACGATGATTAAGCAAAACCTTGGAACACTGGACAGGGCACTCAGGTTTATCCTTGCATTCTGGCTGCTTGGGCCTCTTGCACCAAGATTCTGGCACTGCGGATGGGCAAACATGCTGATTGTGCTTCTGGGCATAATCGCACTGGTTGAAAGCTTCATCGGCTATTGCCCTATGGTGAACTGGCTCGGCATACACAGTAAGGATTAAACAAAGAGAAGTTCTGTAATTAAGTAATATTTATATACAAATACCTGCCAGATTAACACAAAATGAGGTGCAGACACCTAGTAATAATAGCAGTTATCGCTTTGCTTCTGATACTTGCAGGCTGTGGAAAGGCAGAATGCAAAAAAGACGAACAGTGCGTAAAGGCATACTACACTGCAAAATGCGTTGACAAGAAGTGCCAGTACACTCCAATCCCAGGAGAATGCGGCAATGGACTTTGCGAGGCAAAAGTAGGGGAAAACACGTGCTCCTGCACTGATGACTGCGGAGACTGCTCTGGAAAGCTTGGCAAATACCTTGAGCAGACCTGCAACAAAGACAACACTGCATGCGTGCAGGACATTCCAGCGACAGCGCAGAAGCCGATAACGCAGACCAAAGAGCTTTCTACAGGCGGCAGCAAGATTGAGGCAACAACAACATTCAACCAGCCGTTCAACACAAAGAAAGACCAGTTCATGCTCGAGTTCGGAATCAATTCCCTTGCATCAGGAATGAGCGACATCAAGATTTCCCGCCTTGAGCTTACAGCAATGACGCCAGACAAGCGCACAATACAGCTCGCAGACAAGGCAGTGAACAGGAACCTTTTCGAGGGAAGCACTGCAAAAGAAAGGCTGATAATTGATTTCCCAACAGCAGACCGCGACGGCGAGCTTACCAACCTCAACCTCAAGGTGTACCTTGACTATGTCCAGAAATCAGGCTCGTCATCCACGCCAAAGAGCGCAACACTTGCAAACTCATACCAGTCCCTGAAATTCGCGTGGGCAAGGCCGAACGCGTCATCAGGCTGCCCTGTATGCGAAAAGATTGCGGGAATGAAAGAGGAATGCGGGCTCCAGACAAGTTTCTTCTGCAACTACAAGCCAATCCCCGGAGCCTGCGGAAACGGCATATGCGATGGCTCTGAAACAAAATGCACGTGCCCTGCTGACTGCGGTCCGTGCACAGGAGGGGGCACATACCTTGCAAGAAGCTGCGTTGCAAACAGCTGTGTCGCCCAGCTTAAGCAAGGAATTACAGTCCAGCCACAGGCATTGTTTGACCCCAGGTCAATGGGCGTGTTTGAGCTTCAGAACACTTACAAGTACAATTCGCCATTCAATGTAAAAACAGACAAGTTCACAATTGACTTCAAGCTCCAGCAGAAGCAGGACACAATCGGCTCAGTGAAGCTAACAGACCTGAAGCTGCTTGACGGCTCGCAGGAAGTCGCGTCTGCAGTAATTGGCAAGGAGCTCGCAAACAAGGGCGATGTGCAGAGTGTTGAATTCACAATACCCGCAGGCGGGGCAGAAGAGCAGGAGCGCAGCCTTAACTTGCAGGTGTGGTATGAGTACACGCAGAACGATGAAGCAAAGAGCGGCGACTTCTCAAAACCACTCGGCAAGGTTGTTATTTTGAACCCGGATGTGTAAAATGATGAACAAGAAGGGGCTTGAGCTGCCGATAAACATGATTGTCCTTCTCATAATCAGCATAATAATTTTCATCGGCGGCATAGCGCTGGTCTGGAAAATGTTCGGCGGAGCAGGCGAAATACAGTCAGGGATTGACCTGCAGACAAAATCCCAGATAGAGGCAATGCTGAGGGACAGCAATGAGATTGTCGCAATACCGATAAACAAAAAGACCGCAGACCTGGGCAAGGACTCAACATTCGGGCTTGGAATAAGAAACATCAACACTGATGAGCGCGGATTTAGCGTCGTGATAGGGTTCTCTGGCATTTATGACCGCGCAGGCAAGCAGATTGACATCGGGTCAAAGGACTATATAGAGTCAAAGTGGCTTGGTTCGTTCAAAACACAGGAGCAGATTTACATAAAGCCGAAAAAATACGAGACCATCCAGCTTCGCGTCCGCGCAGGAACACAGGTGGATGACGGGGTATCGACACCACGCGGGGCGACTGCAGTGTTCAATGTCTGCGTGTTTGACGCAGAGCCGTCAGAATGCGTGCTTCAGGCGCCAGTGTATGACAAGATATACCAGATAATGCTTGAAGTCAGGTGATTATCACTGCAGTGCTGCTGCAAAATCCTTAAGGACCTGCTCTGGATTTTTCGCCAAAGTCACTCCTGACGCGACAAGAATTCCCTTTACACCAAGCTGGACTGCTTTACGGACATCTTCCTTTGTCTTTACTCCTGCACCGCAAAGTATGGGGATGTTTTTTATTGCCTTTGTTGTCGCTGTGACAACTTCTGGCTTTGCCTTGCTGACTGAGATGTTGCCGCCGATTAATTCAGGAGGCTCAATCGCGATAAAGTCCGGCTTTAACTCTGCTATTTTTTTGGCTTCTTCAGGCGTTGCAGCGCAGACCAAAGTGAGCAGTCCTGCTTTTTTTGCGCGCTCAACTGATTTTTTCAAAACCGGGAAGGTGAGTTTCTTTTCAGAATGGTTCAGCAGTGTTCCGACTGCGCCTGCGTCCTTCACAGACTCAGGAAGCACATCGCCTGTGTGCGCTCCAGGCTCATCTGCATCAACATGCTGGGCAAAAACAGGAATGCCGACAGCCATTTTCACGTGATAAATGTCAGCGGTCTCAACAGCGACAGCGATTGTTGTCTTCATCAGCTTTGCGACACGCTCGCAAATGCCTGCCATGCGGACCGCACCCTCACCGACGCATTTCTCATACGCCTTGCAGTTGACAACAATAACCGGAAGCTTTAGCATGCCCTGCCTCGCGCTGTATGTGTTTTTAATCTTTTCCCTTGCAAAAGCTTTTTATAGTGGTTTGGCGACGTCCTGGATATGCACGTGCTTGCGTATATCCTGTTATCAGTAGTTGTTGTCAGCCTGATCTCACTCATCGGAATCTTCACAATCGCGCTTGACCCAAAGCGCCTGCACAGGTTGCTTTTGATGATGGTCAGCTTTGCAGCAGGAGCAATGCTTGGCGCTGCATTCCTTGATTTGCTTCCAGAGGCTTTGGAGAATGGCGTTGACGGAGTGTTCTGGTATGTGCTTTTGGGAATAGTGATATTTTTTGTCATTGAGGAATTCCTCTGCTGGTACCACTGCCACAACATGGAGTGCGAAAGGCACACCCACATTAAAGCAGGAAAAACAATCGGGCACCACCATCACAAGATGCCCGTTGTCTACCTCAACCTTATCGGCGACGGCGCGCACAACTTCATGGACGGCGCAATAATCGCGACAAGCTACCTTGTCAGCATTCCGCTTGGCTTGATAACCACACTCGCAGTCATAGCCCACGAAATCCCGCAGGAAATAGGTGATTTCGGAGTGCTTATTTACGGCGGATTCACGCGCGCAGAAGCCCTCACATACAACCTGATTTCAGCACTTGTCGCAGTTGCAGGAGCATTGTTCGCATTCTTTTTCGCGTCAGGGCTCAGCAACATAACCCAGACATTTATCCCGATAGCAGCAGGCGGATTTATTTACATGTCCACAGTTGACCTCCTGCCTGAACTGCACAAGACAAAAAAACTTTCTTCAGCCTCGCTCCAGATGCTTTTCTTCTTCCTCGGCATCGGAGTAATCTGGGCTGTGACAAAGTTTGTTGAGTAAGAATTACAAAAAAGTCCTAAGCTGCTGGACAAGAATATCTTCTGACTGGTTGCCGACCAAGCGCCCTTCTTCCTTGCCGTCCTTGTAGATGACAAGGCAGGGAATGCTCATTATGCCGTTCTCAGTTGCGATTTCCTGGTTTTCTTCAATGTTGCACTTGACAAATTTTATTTTGTCTGTGAACTGCTTTGACACGCTTTCAAAAATGGGGGCAAGCATCTTACATGGCTGACACCACGGGGCCCAATAATCCACAACTACAGGAATCTTGCTTTCCAGAACTTCCTTTGCGAAGTTATCGCTGTTGGCCTCTAGCACTTCTTTCAACCCCCTGATGGTGCGTCTCTATCTGTCCTTCAGGCGCCCTTGGCCTTGCTGACCTTGCGATAAGGAATTTCTTCGGGTTCTCGTCAAGGTCAACGAATGAGTTCGCGGCTTCCTTTAATTTTCCTGAAGCGCTCTTGCCGAACGCAATGACTTCAACACGGCAGCCCATTGCGCGCTGAAGGTGCTCGACAAGCGGGATGAAATCCCCGTCGCCTGAAATAAGCACGAGCGTGTCAAGCCTTGGAGCCATTTCAATCATATCCATCGCGATTCCAATGTCCCAGTCGCCTTTCTTTGAGCCGTCAACAAAAATCTGGATGTCCTTTGCCTTTATTTCATAGCCCATGTTCTCAAGCACCTTGAAGAATTCCTCCCTTCCAACGTCCTCTGTGCGGATAACATACGCGATTGCCCTGATAAGCGTCCTTCCCTGCACTGCCTCATTGAGCAATGCCTTGAAGTTGACCTTTGAATTGTACATGTACCTTCCTGAATAATACATGTTCTGCACGTCGACGAAAACGCCGATCCTTTGCGCCTTTGGAGTGTTTTTTGCCACGATTACACCTTTTTTATTGGTTGTTTAAAGCCGCAATTCGTGCAGACGAGCTCAGATGACGCCTCAACGAATTGCAGAGCCGGCTTCCTGCATCTGGGGCAAATCATCGCGCCCGCAGGCTGCCTCTCCGGCAGTTTGCCGTTCATAACTTCAACTCTTGACGATGAGTATAAAAACTTTACTTCACAAAAGGTTTATATAGAAGGTTGCCAAGAAAGTATGCAAAGGTGATTACAATTCCCGAGGAAAAGATAGAGCTTGTCCAGAAGTTTGTTGACGCGTACCACGCCACGCAGGACTGCATTGACAGCAGCGATGTTGAGGGTGCGACAGCAAAGTACAAGGACCTTCTTGAAGTTTACAAGCAGATGGCTTCCTCGAACATAGACCCGATGCACAAGGAGCTCGCGTATGACCAGCTCGTCAAGGTTTACAATGGAATACAAAACCCTGTGCAGAGCAGCAGCATGCACGCGACAACGCACATCATCGCAGCCGCTGTCCTGCTCGTGCTTTTCAGCTTCATGGTGTTTTTCAAGCCCGCGGTTTTCGGCGCTGTGACAGCAGATGTCAATCAGCAAACTGTGGTGCAGGATTTGAACCTTGCTTTTGTCGAGTCAGGCTCAAGGATAATCCACCTTGATGATTTGCCAAAGTCACTGACAATTTCAGGAAAAGTCGACGGAAACGGGTTTGCAAGGGTTTATGCAGCCACGCAAGGCAGCAGGTTCCTTCTCTTTGACAATGACCTTGTGAAGATAAACAGCGACGGAACATTCACAGCGGCATGTGTCCACAGCTGCAGCAAGGCTCTTGGCACAAAGGACATAACAATTGACGTCGAGCTCAGCAATGCGGCACTCACGATTTACTCTCTTGAATACGAGAAGTAAGTTCATTCTTAATAGATAAAGTCTTACAATGCAGGATTTCTCAGAAAGAACATAATAAGCCCGATAGAAAACATCAGGACAAAAAGCATCGCAGGCATTAACAGCCAGATGTGGGCTGCTGTCGCGATGTGTTCTGGCAGCGAGGGTGATGGAAGCCCGTTCAATGCCTCTTTTCTAAGGACGTCAAGCGCCTCCTCAACATTCTTCGCAGAGTGGCCATAGCGGACAAGCTGGAGCTTAAGTTCGTGGATGTCATAGCCAAGCTCAAGGTGCTCGCGAAGGTATTCAACCAAATCCCCGACAACCATAAAACAACACTCCAGACAGGCATATATAAATATTTATCGTCATTCTTGGAAGGTAACATTTATCGTCTATATAATATAGTTAAATTTATATACCCAACTGCGGTTTTTTCGTGCATAGAATAGTAGTGCATTAAAAAAGGGTTTGCTATGACAAAAAAGGGGCAGATAACTATTTTCATAATCATTGGGCTACTTCTCCTGGTCGGCATAGGCATATACCTTTACGTAACTTCGCAGGCGGCAATAGCACCGCTTGAGGCGCAGGAGGCAGTTGTTTCAAAAATTCCCGAAGAGATGCAGCCATTGCGCAACTATGTGCAGGACTGCCTCAAAATAACAGCGAAAGAAGCTCTCAAGAGGCTTGGCGAGCGCGGAGGATACATTGAGCCAAGGCAGGGCTACAACCCGATAGAGCCGACAGAAGGGCGCGCTGTGCAGTTTGCCCCTGATTCAGAACTGAAAATCCCGTACTGGTGGCACCTCAGCTCAAAGAACAACTGCGTCGGCGACTGCGAGTTCAGCAGCGAGCGGCCTTCGCTTGAAAATATTAAAACGCAGATGGACCGCTACATAAAAGACAAGCTTCCAAACTGCCTTGGCGAATTTGCAAATTTCAAGGAACAGCAATACAACATTGTGCCCACAGGGGAGATTGAGCCTGACACCCAGATGACTTCAGCAACAGTGATTGTAATGCTGACATACCCTCTTGAGATTACCCGCGGAGAGGAAAGGTTTGAGCTAAAGGACTATGTGACAGAGCTTCCTGTAAGCTTCTATGAAATCTATTCCCTGGCGACAAACATAACAAACATCGAGGCGCAGTACAGCTTCCTTGAGCAAATGACAAGGACCCTTATTGACACATTCTCAAGGCTTAGTGAAAACGCCCTGCCGCCTGTCTCAGACATGGAATTCGGCTTTGGCAGGGGCAAAATGTGGACCAAGTTTGATGTCGAACGGAAGATAAGCGAGATTCTAACCAGCTATGTCCCCCTGCTCAAGGTGACTTACACAAAGAATTACCGCTACCTTCCTGCGCCAAATGGCAAGGACAGGAAGTTCTATGAAGTCCTTTACAACCGCGGATTCACAGTGCCTGTCCTTGAACAGCACAAATCACTTGAGGCAAGGTTTGTCTACCTGCCGTGGTGGAAGCCATACACTGACCTCAACTGCAATGGCCAGATATGCCAGGCAGAGGGAATATCAAACACGTGGGGATTCCTGTTCGGAGTCAGGAGGTATAACTTTGCATATGACGTCAGCTATCCTGTGCTTGTGGAAATAAAGCAGCCAGGGGCATTTGGCGGCGAAGGATATTCTTTCAGGTATTTCCTCGAGGCAAACATGAGGAACAACATGCCCCTTGCAGCGCTTGAGCCAACGCTGGCTGTCCCATCAATTTTGGAGCAGAGCACACTGCTGTGCACGCCACAGCAGCGCACAAGCGGAAACATCACTGTAAATGTCACAACAAGCGCAGGGGCTCCTGTTGACGGCGCTGAAATACTCTACAGGTGCGGAAAGGAAGTCTGCGACATGGGCGCTACAGTGCAGGGCCAGCTGTTGACAAAGTTCCCGCGCTGCCTTGGAGGATTTGTGACCGCAACCCACAGGGATTACTCAAACGCAATACAGCAGATGGACATAACTGACGAGAGCGACCAATCAACCAGCCTTGTGATGGGAGTCGGCTATCCTGTTGACTTCTCTGTAAAGAAATGGATGCTAAGAAGATACGGCATAAACTGGGAGATGGACACCACCCAGGTCTGGAACCAGGGCAAGTATGAAAACACAATAATAATGCTTGAAAAGAAGAAAGTAAATGAATGGGAGGAGCCTGTAAACGTGCTTGGAACAGTCTGCGGCGCGCCCTCGCAAAAGGCAAAAATACCCTGCGGAGACCCGCCGTCTGACGAATCAAAGAACGTGACGCTGTTTGCAGGCGATTACACTGTCACGATTTACAGCTTCCTTTACCCGCAGCCAAAGAACCTGACAATACCCAAGCAAAGGCGCTGCTACAAAACTGATGGTCATAGAAAGTGCTATTGGGTACCGACACAACCAATTCAGTTTGGCAAGGACACGCCGCTCATATCGGGCTATGCACAGTATGACTGGACTATCACAGAGGAACAGCTTAAGAACACGCGAAATATTGAGTTTACCTACATCAACTTCGCGCTGGACAAGCTTCTGCCAGAATCCCAAAGGGTGGTGGAAGACCTTGAACAGATAAGCACAATGTTCAGCGTGTCAGAGCAATACGAGGACATTTTGAAGCCGGTGCTGACATGAAACTGCTTGAATTCGCGGCATGGTCAATGATTTGGCTTGTTGTAATGCTGCCTGTCTGCTTTGCGCAGCAGATGACAGTCCAGAAATTCTCAGGAGCTGACGGAGTAAACGGGTTTGCAAGGGAGAATGACGAGCTGACAGTGCAGGTGCTTGCGCAGATGATTGGCAATCCCACCCCTGATGTTGCAAAACAAAGGGTGCGCGTGTTTTACGGCGACACTTATTACTTCATGGACAGCTGCACTGCACAGTCCCAGGCAATGCAGCAGTGCACTTACAAGACACAAGACCTGATTTTTGCAGGAACAGACCATTACGCGATAAAGCTCTTTGACGCAGAGAACAAGGAAATTGAAACCGCGTACAAAAACCTCACGGTTGACTTTATCGCGCCAAAAATCCTGGTGTTCACCCTCAGCCCGAACATGAGCATGGCGCCAAAGCCGACAACTGTCACGTATAGGGCTGAGGATTATGGGAGTGAAACAGGAAAACTGACAGAATGCTCTGGAATAAAGTTCATCAATATCACCGCAAACCTGACAACTGTCGGGCTGATAGCAGGAGACATAAGCGCCTGCGCAAAGAACGGCACTTTCACATTCACGCCGCCATCGCCGCCAGGAGGGAATGGAAAAGTCAGGATATGCGCTGTTGCAACAGATTACCTTAACCACAAGAGTGCGCCGGTGTGTAAAGATATCTTCATGGACTCGCGCAAGCCAACCCCTGAAGCGCTTGAGCTGCGCGACGCAGACGGGTATCTGATTACTCACGCGCGCACAAACCAGCAGGTAACCGCAGATGTTTTCGTCAAGATTGCTGACAGCGACGTGAATGGCGCAACAGTTTACGCTGACCTGACAAAGCTCAACCCCACGCTTGGAAGAAAGGTCCGCGAGGGGCAGAACGGCGAATGGTTCTTCTGGAGAAATGTCGCGATTACAACGCCCGCAACGTGCCAGGTGACAGTCAATGCAAGCGACCTGATGGGCAGCAAGGACTCCAAGACGCTGCAGTGCTCAATCAGCATTGATGACACTTCTCCTGAGCCAACCGCAATGGGGACGCAGTTTGTTGACGACACAGGAAAATCATTGCTTGGAGTCAATGGCACGATTTTCGCAGAGTTCAAGGAAGCAGGAGCAGGAATGAGCAAGGGTTTGGCATTCCTTGACCTTCGTTCGCTTGGGCTTGGAGCATCAGTGCAGGCGCAAAAGTGCGAAAAGGCAGGAACTGAAACCTGGAAGTGCTTCTGGGCGGTTCGGCCGACATCCAGCAGCGGAAATTACTCTGTAAAGATCATGCCCACAACGCGTGACAATCTCAACAACCAGGTCACAAAGACAATGCAGTTGAACCTGACATTTGACAAGACTGCGCCAGAGGGAGTTCGAATTGTTGAAATCGCAGCATTCAGGGCAGAACAGCGCGTAAAGACAAATTTCACCTCGCTTGGCGAAACACTTGAGTTTGTCGTTGAGGGAGCAGGCTTCAACACTGTTGTCGCAGACCTGCGCGACATTGGAGGAGACAAGGAAACACCTGCTGAAAGGTGCCTTGGCAACACCACAAAGAGATGCACATTCTCATACACAAACGAGGTCTCAGGGCCCCAGCCGACAAACATCACGTTTACATTCAGCGATTTGGCAGGAAATTCAGTCACGATAACCACATCTGAGCTCTTTATCCTCGGCATAGGCAATGAAACAGAGCCAAACTACTGGACGCTTTCAACAGAATGCTCGCCAACAATGCTTGACAGGAGCACTTTGTCTGTGTATGAGCACCCTGTTTACTGCCGCATAAAGCTGGCGTCAACAAATGACAAGGCTTCATTGGTGACAATGCAGGCTCCTGGCATTGACGAGTGCTCAGGGCAGACAGACTACATAAGCACAATGAGCATTGAGAACAATTACGCAGGCAGCGTCGAGCCGTACATGGTGATGACGCTTGCTCCGACTGATTATACAATCAACGAGCTTAATTTCAGCTGCCCTGTCTCAATCCTCACGCGCGTTGGCAACTTTATCCCCCAGAACTTTGAGCACGACAATGTGACTGTCACCCTGCAATTCTACAACCTCCCTGTTGGCGAACTGTACAACAACATGGATGATAATATTGATGAGGTCAAGGAAAGCATCTCAGGTGTCTGGAAAGTAATCGGCGAGCTGCAGAAATTCATGGGCTATGCTGAGAAAATCTGCCAGATACTGAACATACTGATGAACATAGTCGCATTGCTTACAATGATTCAACTTGTCACAGGAATACTAGGAGAGGTTCTGTCGAACATACCATTTACAAAAGCACCTGGAGAGGCTCTTAAGCAAACATCCAGCAATGTTTGCAACATAGGAGATAAGCTACGCATAGCGGTCGACAAGGATGACGGAATACTCTCATATGTGCAAAAGTTCTGCGACTTCATAACATGCCAGAGGGGACTGATGGACATGCTTAGCATAGCAGGCGTGGGAGGCGCAGAAGGGGCTGGCACAGAATGGAATAAATGGATGTCCACAGGGCTTGGAAGCAGCAGCCTGATTGGGGGCGCAGGAACAGGAGCGCAGGACCCGAGCACTTACCTTAATGTCAAAGACAGCCTTATTTTCAGTATTGTAGTCCCGCCATTATGCGTTCCTGGAATAATTTACAATCTTGACAAGTGGAGGCAGATACAGTGCCAGTATGGAAACTGCCTGCTGACAGATGTGCGCGAAAACGGGCTGCCTGCGAGCTACTGCAGGGACCAGAAGCACTACCTTGAATGCCGCTTTGTCCTTGGCGAGATTTTCAACCTCATTCCATTCGCGCCGCTTGTCAACTATTATCTTAACATGCTGCAGAACATACTCTCTAACCCGCTCGCGATTATCGGAGCAATCGCTGGGCTGATATGCGGGAAAGACTGCGGACAAGGGACTGGCGTGCCTTACTGGCTATGCGCAGGGCTTGCAATTGCATCCCAGCTCGGCAAGACAATACAGGACATACAGAACTTCAAGACTGCCTCAGACTTCGGCTCAGTAAACCAAAACGCGTGCAATGACTTCGAAGACGCAGTTGACGATTACGAGAGTGAAACAAATGCGTAAACTCGCAATAATTGCAATCATGCTGATTTTGGTTAGCGCGAGCGCGGTGGTTGCGGCAGACAATATTGATACAAGATATATCAAAATCACACAAACAGAAGGCGATTATGCATCAACTGCGATATATTACGCGCCACCCGGAGAACAAGGCAGAGTACTTGCCCAGGAAGAGATTACGAAATTGCCCCCAGAAATAGTTGGGCGATATGTGCAAGTGAGGTCAGGAATGCAGTTGCCTGATGAAATAGTTTTACCCACTGTTTCTCAACCTGCACAAATCGCCACTAGAGAAAATATCGAAAGCAGTAATGCCGCACTGTTAAAGGAAGAAGGAGCACAGGCACCAGGAGAAGAAGTAACACCGTCACAACAAGTTACTGAAGCAGGAGAGGGAGCACCGGCACCAGGAGAAGTTCCAGCAGCCGTTGGAGCAGCAGGCGGTGCCGGAGGTCAAGGAGCAGCACAGCTTGATATCAACAATGTGCGCATAATTTATAACGGAAATAACCAGTTTACTTACCTGACAACGGATGAAATGGGCGAGCCAGTGGAGCTCACAGAGGCGCAGATTAAGCAACTCCAAGACAGCGACGCTGAAACCTGGCGTGACATGCAGCAAGCAGCAGAAGAGTCTGCAACAGGCACTGTAGAATACAGCTGGGGCGACAGGCTTGGCAACTTCGTCCAATCCTACCGTATTTATTCAGGACTGCAGGGATATTCTTCGCTGATATTTGACAAGGAATTCCTCGCAAACTGGAGGAACAGGGTCAATGATATTTTCTGCAATAAGGTTCTTGGATATTTGCCGCTTTCGCGCGATTGCTGGACTTCAACAGTTTGCGGCATTTACACCGAAATAACCCCGCCGCAGGATGGCGTGCTTTTCACTGCGCCTGTCGGTGGTTTGCCAGCGGTTGCGGCGCACATTGAAGGGGAGCGCTCATTGCCGATTGTGACTCCGAGCCAGACATCATGGGTTTACAAAGTCACGTTCTCTGTCACAAACCCGCTCGATGAAACACTAAAAATCAATGTTTACTTCCAGTCAGCAGAAAAAAAGGCAGCCTGGTGGGCAGCAGACCAGGAGATTGGCGAAGGAAACACTTTCGCAGCAGTCGGAGCGTCTGCGCTGATGAAACTATCCCCGACTGATTACACATCAGTCTGCCTCTCATTCAGCCCAAGCCTTGAAGCCTTTGGCGGCAGGAGGACAGGAAGCATCTGCAATTCAATAACGCAATATGCAGGGGCAGCGACAATGCCATACGCTGTCACAACAGGAACTGAAACTGCCGCACAGCCAGGAGCAACAACGCCTGCAGCACCAACAACACCAGGGGCAAGCATATGAAACAGCTGGTAACAATACCGCGGATAATCGGACTAATTTTAATAATCGCAGGAATCCTGATTTACAAAAAAACAGGATTTGCGCAGATAGCATTGCTCGCAATCATTGGATTAATCCTTTTGCTCGCGCCAAAGGAACATTCGAAAAAGCAATTCAAGAATTTGCTGGAAACATTCAAGCTGAAAACAGAATTTGCATGGGTGATGTTCTATGACGCAGTGTTCTGCGTTGCAATCGCGCTGTTAGGATACGCATTGTACCGCGTGCTTATGGCTGTTGTGCAGCCGCTGAGCCAAATCCCTGTCGCAGCAGGCGCAAAGCTGGGCGCTGAAAACCTTGAGATGTATAACAACATACTTGGCGCGTTTTTCACAAAGGCAATAATCGTATTAATTGCATTCTGGCTGCTGATACTCGTCGCATACACCATCTCAAGAGGGTTCATCTGGCTCACTTTGCTTAACAAGCCTGTGCACTTGCCGTTCTTTGCGAGATTCAGCCTGCTCAACCTTGCCTGGTGCACTGCGTGGATTGTGCTCGGAATGTTTTTCGTGGTATCAATGAGCACAAAACCCGCTGCTTATGTTTTCATCGCGATGATGCTGCTTTACACCCATCTCACAGCAGCACTGCATTATTCTTACACAAAGAACCGCGCATTTGGAAAGGCAATGGCAGAGGCATTCAGCACAGGCATAGGAAAGTTCAAGGCATTTGTGATTCCATACTGCTATATTTTTATTGTCTATGTGCTGTTAAGCCAGGTATTGCTTATAGTTTCAGGAAACCTGATGCTTGCAACTGCATTCATAATCTTTTTCGCATTCATGGCATGGTATAGAATATATATGAGAAATATATTGAGGAAAATAGCATGAAAAGAGGGCAGATAACACTGTTCATAATAATAGGGCTGATACTGCTTGTCAGCGTTGGAATAGTTGTTTACCTGACCACTGAAAGGGCTGTCAAGCCGATTGAGGAAGAAGTGATTGTCCCTGAGGATGTCAAGCCTGTGTATGACTATGTCCAGAGCTGTGTCAATAGCCTTGCGATGGAAGGAATTGGATTGTTAGGACTGCAGGGAGGATTCATACAGCTGCCTGGAATAATTGAGCGCACGCCGACTGCATACATCCCGATAGACTCTGAAAATTACTTCAAGGTGCCTTTGTGGTATTACGAAGGCGAGGACAGGACTCCAAGCCTTGGCTTCATGGAAAGGGAAATCTCAAGGCACATCAACTCAGGATTAAAGGACTGCGCAGGAAGCTTTGAGCCTTTCAAGGACAGGATGAGTATAACCGAGGAAGGCAATGTCAGCACAACAACAATGATAGCAGATGACAGTGTGATTTTGAGAATCTCCTGGCCATTGGCGCTCTCCTTTGGTGGCACAGAAGGCACAAAGCGAATCAAGGACTTTGTATTCAGGATGCCTGTGCGCCTGAAGCAGATGTGGGAGCTTGCCAATGCAACAATGGCAAAGGAAAACGAGTTCACATACTTTGAAAATGCCACGATTGACCTCATGGCTGCAGACAGCGAAAACATCCCGCTGGACGGATTGACAATTGAGTGCGGAACAAAGCACTGGCGCATCACAGACGTGCAGAGCAGGCTTGAACAGCTGTTATACTATAACATTCCGACAACAAGAATCAAGAACACGAACTTTTTCCCGTTCACAGCAAGCCAAAGCACATACGAAACTTTGCACAAGGATTATTTGCGTATGACAAAAGAGCTTGAGCAAGGACAGGAAATAACACCGCCAAAGACAGAGGCACCTGATGACGCATACCAGTACTTCAAGTTCTTCTATGACGTTGGCGCCAAGCCGACTGACCTGAAGGTGGGCTTTGAATACCAGCCTGCGTGGGGAATGCAGATAAATGCGCAGCCAAGCGACGGCCCGCAATTGAAATCAAACTCAGGAAAGGGAGTTGGCAAGTTCCTGCGCTTCCTGTGCATAAACCAGTGGCACTTCACCTATGACGTAATTTATTACGTCAAGGCATCAGTAAGGGATGACACTGCGTTCAATGGGCAGGGATATGTTTTCCAGTTCGCGTTCCCTGTGCTAATCAACCATAACATGCCTGAAAGAGTTGCATTTGGGCTGAGAAGGTTCCAGACAATGGACTTTGGAGCGCCTGACTTCTGCACAACATTCGGCGACAAGCCTGCGGACATCAGGGCGCTCGGTGTTGTGGAAGGGACAGGCATAATGATGGAAATGCCTGATGTCCAGATAACATACAAGTGCTTTGACCAGGAATGCGAGCTCGGAAGCACAATGGCAGAAGAGGGAGTGTACGCGCTTGCAACATACCTGCCAAGGGGATGCACAAACCCGTTCATAACAGCGAAAAAGGAAGGATACCTTGAAACCACAATGCAGATGCTCACTGACAGGATTGACATACCGATGAAAAAACTGCAGGACATGCAGCTCAAGTACATTGTCCACCCGTACCACGGCGAGACAGACACATGGGGAACACCAAGGCCGCTGACAGAGAATGAGCGCGTCTCAGTGCAGGTAAGCCTTGTCAACAGGACATTTGACCAGTTTGTCGGCTTCCCCACAACAAATGAGTCATTCCAGATCGTGCAGGACACGTCTTATTATGACATTGACGCAATGCTGTTCCTGCGCGACAACCAGGTTGGCGGATACAATGTCCAGACATACAAGATACCTTATGACACAATCGCAGGAAAGACAACAGCAGTTATCCCGCTTGTGCAATACCTGCCATTGTCAATCACAGATGACCAAAAGCTCAAGATGATGTCATATGTAATGGAGGGAGAATATCGCGAAACACTTCAGCCGGAATTTGAATAAGCTCCTGTCCATCACCCTGGCAATGCTCATGGTGATGCTTCCGGTAGCGACAGCCAACATGTTCACAGGCCGGGTTGTTGAAGGCTCAGCGCCAATGGGCACGCTTGACATTGAAGCAAGCCTGCCTGCATTCTCCCGCAGCGGAACAATAACAATAGAGGGAAGGACAAAGCCAGCAGCAAGTGTCCAGGTTTTCGTCAATGAAGTAAGGACAAGGGTTGGTCCTGCAGGCTCAGATGGAAAGTTCAAATTCGCAAGCATTGGGCTGAGCCAGGGAGAAAACACAGTCAAGCTGCAGGCATTTGAAGGCAACACAGGAGGGACAGCAAAGGAATTCAAAGTCCTGTATGACTCAATCCCGCCTGCAGTGAAGCTCGCGACTGAAATCCCTGCAGCAACAAGGGAAAGCAGCATCACAATCTCAGGGGATGTCAATGAAAAAGTCACGATAAAATACAGGGTTGTCCAGAAGACAGACACAACACCGCCTGACATCCTGGCAGGGCTCAAGGCAAACAAGATTGCAGAGAATTCAATTGAGCTGGTGTGGGACCCGAGCACGGCAACTGACTTGAAAGAATACCTTGTCAAGCGCAATGGAAGGCGCATTGCAACATCATCACTGCCCAGCTATAATGACATCAACCTTCAGTCAGGGGTCACTTACAGCTACGGCATTGCGCCAGTTGACACAAGCTGCAATATCGGAACTTCCGCAGACCTCGCAGTCGCCACAACAAAAGGCGGAGCAAATGCTTCATCAGCTGCCCCGCCAGAAATCAACATGAGCTGTGAGACTCCTTATCAGACAACAACTGCAGGAAGTCCGTTCTCAATTACCCTGCCTCTCGCGCAGGGGCTGAATGATGTTGAACTCATCTTTGAGGATGCGGCAGGAAACCAGGAAATAATCAAGCAGACAGTAAAGATGGACAATGCAGGGCCAAAGTTCCTCGAGACAAACCTTGACAAGCTCAGCCCGTCATACATCCCTGACATCACAATCAAGGGCAAACTTGACGAGCAGGCAACAGTGTTTGTTTACATCAATGACGAGGCAAAGCCTGCAGAGTACGAGGTTACAGAAGCTGACGGCTCATTCTCAATAAAGACCAAGCTAAGGGCAACAATCAGGATAAAGAAAGGGACGACAAGAACAAGTATTGAGGCTGGAGAGGGCTGGGCAAACAAGATAAGGCTTGAAGCAGTTGACCTCGCAGGCAACAAGGCAAGCTTTGGACCGACTGACGTTGACTTCCTGCTTTGCGGCTCAGGAACATACTGGGAGGCAAATGTGGGAGAGGCAATGCCAAGCATTTTGCTGCCGCGCCTGATGATACAGGGAGTCCAGCAGATAGGAATACCGTTCACACTCAATTACATCGGCAGAGAGCCCACAACCGCGCCTCCAATTGTCACAGTGCGCCCAATACTGCTCGCGCCAGGAGCTGAGAAAGAGTTTGACCACAACTGGGTGCAGGTAAGCAATTACGCAGGAAAAAAGACCACAAAGAACTACACAGGATATGTCCAGATACAGTTTGAAAACGTTGACCCCCTGCCTGAAAATCCAAATGCAGGGCCTAATGAGAAAGAAAGGGCGCTGTCAGACCACCGCAAGGGAGAATGCCTTGTGCCAGGTGTTGGATGCGCCAAGATATTCCTACAGATGGAAATCACATTCCAGCAAAGCATTGTTATTGCGCCCACTGACCCGAGCAGGCCGATTGTCACGCCAAAGATTGAGAAGCGCGTGCAAAAAGTGTGCATGCCTGTTGAAGTCGCGATAGACATGACAATTCCCACAGACATAATTCCAAAAGGGCTGCTAAAGGCTGCGGTGAAAGTGATTGGCAGGGTAATCAGCTACATTGACAAGGTGCTCAAGCCGCTGACAACAATCAGCGAATACGTGCTTTACGGCTGCCTCGCGAGCACTGTCTGGATGTATTTCCAATTCTTCACAGAGCAGATGGCCTGCGAGGGAAGCCAGGCACTGTCTGTTGTCACAGGCGGAACCTGGAGCAAGGCAGTTGCAGACGCAGGGCTGTGCAAGGAAGTTTACAGCGGCAACAATGACCAGGACAAGCAGAAAAAGTGCTATGCCTGTCAGAGCAAGATGGAATCAAGGAAGAAGTTTGAGATGGATGTGATGCACGGTCTCTGCGACCGCATTGGCTGTCCAAGCGCGCCAACACTCACATACTACATCAAGCAGCAGACTGGCAAGGCAGAACCGCTTGAAATTGAACCCAGTATGATCACCAGCAACCCTGAGCTTGCAAAATGGCAGGTGGGCGGAGCAGGCGGAACACAGGGCGGAGGGCTGATTTACTCAGGCAATGACTGCGCATTCACATATTCAGACTTTAATTTCATAACGCCGACGTATGGAGGCGGCAAGTACACTGCAACGGTCAGCACTGCACAGGATATTGAGACTGCAAAGCGCATAACTGAAGAGCAAGGACAATTTGTTTCACCGAAGACATCATCGCTGACGTTCAACAGGGTGGGCATACTTGAAATATACAACATTGCAAAAGGAAAAGACGCTCCGAAGACATTCCCCAATGGACCAAAGCCAGATGACTGCAAGAAAATGCTCCACCCTGCGCACCCGAACTGCTGCGGCATCCAGTACCAGAAGGACTGGAGCTCTGCGTGCGGTCCTGGAACAGCAATGGGCGGAAGCCTTGACACATTTGACGAACTGAAGCAAAGCACCTGCCTGTCAGCACAGCAGGCAAACGCTGATACAAGCGGCTTGGGCTGCAATGTGCTGTGGAATTCTGTTGCAGGCTTCTGTGAAAGCAATGCAGGAGAGCCAACACCACGGACTGTCAGGCTTGAGGCATACTGGAAAGGTCCCACGCCTGCAAGACCTGGCGCTGACAACAATGACGTGTTCCTTTTCGCAATCCCATCAGGCCTGGCACCTACATCGCCAACAGGCGCAGCAGAAAGGCAATACAAAGTGTATGCAGGCTATGCCGCAAGGACTCCTCAATTTGAGAAGATGACAGTGACAGAGGCAGGAGTCAACAAGGACCAGCAGTTAAGGCTGTCACAAGGGCTTACTGCGGTTCTGGAAACAGATGTCTCGAACTGCTTTGGGCAAACACCTGCAACAGGCGCTTCAAAAACAAAGACAACTGAGAAATCAACAGAAGACACCGGTGTTGAATGCCTGCACACTGCACTGTGCCTCGGAAAAACAAAATCAGGCTACGGAATTGACCCCTGCCAGAAAGACGGCAACATAAGGGCAGCATACAACTCAGTGAATGAAATCGTGGGAGTGTCTGAACAACAGTATATTGTCAGGCCGACTTCAGGGCTTTTGAGAAGCATTGAATGCGTCTGCCTGCCTGCAATCGTTGGATACCTGCAAATGTGGCGCTCAGTGCTTGGCGCGTTTTACGGCTGCTTCCAAAGAATATTACTGACAGGAGAAGGAAGCGAGGGCTTCTGCGCAGCAAAGCTTTCAGGAACAATCTGCGACCTGCTATTTGAGGCAATCTCATGCATAACACAGAAGTTCAACTCGCCAGGAGTGGGCGGCCGCGTGGATGCAGGAGGCGGCTTTGGAAGCGTCCTTGGATCGCTCACAGGCGCAGGAACAGCAGTAAGCAGGAGCGTAACTGAGCGCTATGGCTCAGCAGGACCATTCCAATCACTATTCAGCGAGAGAAAGCTTGTCCACGCAATCTGCATCTGGGCATTCACAGGCACATGGGACCTTAACATGCAGGGATTGTTCCAGCAGCAGGTAAATGAAATCCCGCTTGACACAGAAGGGGCATTGACAACCTGCGAGCGCACATTCATCAGCTATGACCCGACAACAAGCCCGACAGGACTCACAACCTGGGCATACAGGATTGCAGGCGGACTGATTGCAGGCGCGGACGTAAGATACAGGCTCACACTCAAATGCAGCGCTGGATTCAGCTGCGACCCAAGGACAAACCCTGACGGCAAGTGCGACTGCCAGGCAAAGACACAGGAACTGCCTGTCAGCACTCCAGAGCTTGGCAACGGAATGGCAAAGAAGTATGATATGGTCAACTTTGACTCACCATTTGTTGTAAGCCCGCAGACAGCTTATGACTCAGCAGGCTACAGATATGACACTGCTGTGCTTTCATGGGACTGGACAGACTCAACAACAAGGCAGTCGCGCACAGGCCAGGTGGACTGCTCAATCCGCGAGACACTGAGCGGCCAGGCGCCTGCATTCTGCGCGCTTGAAGCGTTCAGCGGAAAGTTCAGGTGCATGTTCGGCGAGCAGGAAAACGGAATCAGGATACGGACCGCAAATCCAGTCTATCCTGAAAAGCAGGATGTTTTCGCACTCAAAGACCCGCTCAAATTCAGCCTTGAGCTCCAGCAGGCATACCCTGAAGACAGGAGGTCGCAGAATATTGGAAAGAAGTTCCTCACATACCAGATAAAGGACGCAGCAGGCAATGTTGTTGACGGGCTGCTCACAGATGAAAGGCAGATGCCATTGCAGACATCAAACGAAGACACGAGCCAGAAATACACACTCAGCACTAACGGAGTTTTCAGGTTTACAGTGCCTAATGGAGAGACTGACTTCTCTCCGCTTGCCAAATTCGAGGTCAACGAGGACACTATAAAGAGGCATTCGGCAACAGGGCCTTCAAGGACAGGAATCCAGCAAAGGACCTGGGGAGTTGACACCTTGAAGCCGTATGTCACAACAATGACCCTGATGGAAGGCGGAGCACTATCGCAAGGCACATACAAGTTCCTCATCAACTTCCCCAATTACGGTGCAAACCCTGCAGAATCAACCTATGAGATTTGGCAGATAAACCCTGCAGCCACAAACCCCGAGCCAAACGCAAGAGACGGCTGGCTTAGCTTTAAAGTCGGCAGCACCCCGATATACTCGGGCAAGCAGACAGCTGGCCAGCTGAAAAACACAGCGCCATTCACATTCAAGTCAGGAAGGAATGATGTCGCAGGAGTAATTGAGTTTGACAGGATGGTGTTCCAGGTTCAGGCACTGCAGGTGCTTGTGACTTACGCGCCGCCAAAATCCGCTGCAGCAGCAACGCAGGCATGCAATCCAAACACACCTGTTACCTGGACCGCGCTATTCACAATCTATGACGCAGACAGGCAGGGCAATCCCACAAACCAGGTCAGCACAGACCCTGAAAATGGGGCGCAGCAGCAAACATCTGTGAACTTCAAGGTGCAGTGCACAACTCCGGCGCAGGTAAAGAAAGCCTGCGCAGACCTGAATGGCGAATGCAAGGAAAAGCAGAGCGACTGCAAGGAAGGCGTCATTACAGGCTCATCTGACTGCCCAAGCACCTGCTGCAAGAAGCCTGTTGTTATCAGCGCAAAAGATACTACTTTGCTTCCATCGCTGGCTTACTTCCTTGAAATGCAGGTTAAAACTATTAACAATTATAATGAACGGCTTGTTGAAATACCCGCGTCAGAATCAGGCGACAGGACAAAAGTTGCAGCGCGTGTCAGCGGCTACATTGTCCAGATGGACGCTCTCAAGACAGGCAATGATGCTGCAATAACAGAATTCAGCCGCCAGATAGGGATGCTTTCAGACCCTGCAAACAAAGCAATGTTTACAGACGCGCAAACAGCAATGCAGGCAGTCAGCAACTATGTCGGCGGAGTAAAGCAAACAATGATTGACATGAACAAAAGCAGCCAATTTGACGTTGATCTTGCAAACGAAAAGATACTCAATGTCACGGCAAAGCTCAAAGAAGCACAGAGCATGTACACTGCAACGATAAATCAGGTGAAGAGCTCGACACCAGCAGGAACGACAACGTGTAAAGGATACGGGACCTGCCAAGATACTTGCCCAATTGAAGATTTAGGTCCAACAGACTGCACGAACGGCCAGAGATGTTGCCCAACAGGCACCGCCACAACTTAATAAAATGACCTTTTCAACAATAACCAAATCATGGAATGCGTTTGTTTCACACAAATGGCTTATGGTGATGGCTGTTGTTATTGACCTTGTGTTCCTTATTTCTGTAAACCAGATGAATTATGCGCTGTTGAACAGGGCAAATGAGTATTCGCAGACACTGACGACAATGCTTGGCGAACAGGCGCAGGCTCTTGCTGATGCAAACACCCTTGAGCCGCCTGCTGTACTGCAGTCAGATGAGTTTACAGCTGCTTACCGCCAGCTGCTGAAGTTCATTGGGTTTTTCTTTGCAGGAATACTGCTTTCGTGGATTGTCTGCAAGGGCAGTGTATGGTTTTTGGCGCACAAAAGCGCGAAAGAAAAGCCTGTTGACACAAAACTGTTCGCGACCAAGTTCATTGGAATGACACTGTTCTGGTTTGCAGGCTTTTTAGTTCTCACAATCATCGCGATGAACATAATTGATTATGCGCTAATGGGCGCTTTGCCGCTTTTCAGCACAAAAACAGCAAACGTAATCGTCGCAATAATTTTCTGGGTGTATTCATACTTTGTTTTCATCTCTTATGCGCTTGTTCCCCACAATGTTTTCAGGCAGACATTCACGCTTGGAATAACGCAATGGAAAGAAATGCTTCCTGCGCACGTGCTTGGGACAATTGTGCTCGCATTATCAATTACAATCCCATTTTTCCTCATCAGGATAAGCGTTTACCTCATTCCTGTATTCGCGCTGCTTGTTGCGCTCCCTGCAATCGCGTGGACGCGCACCCTCTGGATAACCGCTGTGCACAAGGTGATGAGCCATGGACAAAATTGAAATATTCATTTTGGGAATTGTAAGCATAGTTGCATTGGTGCTTATGCTCTTTATGGGCTACCGCTCAATAACAGGCGCTTATATCGGCACATATGAGCCGTACAACATGGGATTGACATTCAAGACAGCGTCCATAAATTATCCCTCGCTGGAATCAATCAGAATAAACCAGATGGATTATTACCCTGAAAATCTCCCTCCAAGAGCCGCGCTTGCTCCAGAACTTATTGGCTTCCAGGTGGACCGCATTGCAATTCCTGAGATGAATTTCTACAATTTCATATCGCTGAAAAAGGAAAAGATACACACATTCTCAGGCATAGCCGGCTATTACGAGCAGGACCCGACAAAGTATGTCGGCGGATACCTTTGCACTTATGCGTACAAAGTCCCTGAAGCGCCCCTGAGCTGCGAACAAGTGCCGCTTTCATACACCAACAACAAAATAAGCTTTGCCCGCGGCTACGCCCCTGATTATTACATTGCAGGGCAGGCATCAGGAACTGACTTTGGCGCAGTATTTGTGCTTGCCAACCCTGATTATGGGGTGCTGGCTGCAAGCCCTGTCGCATACCTAAGATGGGTCAAGGACTAAATTCCGGCTAATCCGGAAATTTTTCTTTTTTTACTGCTTTTTCTGAAAATTCTTCCCGCCAGACCGGAAATCCTTGCAACTTCGCCGGAAAATCTTCTGTTTTTTCAGCAAAACTGCCTTTAATTCCATTCACTTTACTCTCTGAATCCCTTGGAATACAAGAGGACTGCCCCCTTGCTCCTTCGGGGGCTATGGGGGCAATAAAAAAATGAACAAAACACTAACAACAATCGTTAAAGAGCTGTCAGAGCACGTCCTGCCAATGGCTCCTGCGATGGACAAGGCAAGGATAATCTATGACTGGATGATTAAAAACATTGAATACGACTACGAACGGGCAAAAGCAGTGGATGAAACGAAGGATTATGAGACATATCCTGCTGAGGAAGTGCTTGAGCGCGGAAAAGGCATATGCTCTGACATGGCTGTGCTTTATGTGGAACTGGCAAGGGAAATGGGGCTGAAGGCAGATTACGCATTTGTGGATGTTGACTGCTTTGGCAAAGACACATACCATGCCTGCGCTGTCGTTGACCTCCAGACAAAGCAGCTGCAGGTTGACCCTGCTTACAGGCAGTTTGACGTCAGGCACCAAAGATTCACAATCAGGGAGCCTTGCTTAAAGAAGGACCTGCAAAAGAAGGAGCACGACTTAAAGCGCCATTTGCCAGTTCTGCGGAGAAAATGGGGGATTTTACGCTATGCAGCAGCAGGGATTGCGATGACTTACGGCATCTGCTCGTATTTCTCCAGCGCGACAGGCGCTTCAGCGCCAAGGCACGAGGGAATAACCCTGCTTGAGCTGGATACTGGCACAAGGTTTGTCAGCCAGAACGGTGTTTTCAGGCTCCATTATGACAAGGAAACAGGGCAGGCAATGAAAGAATATGTTTTTTTCTGCGAGGCAAAGGAAGGCGCTTTGCCTGACCAAAAAATCCTTGACAGGTATTTGCTTGCTGACAAGGACAACAATGGCATAATCTCGCCGCAGGAAGCACAGGAAGCGCTTTCTGCTGCAAAAGAGGCATATTCAAAGAAGAAAAACTAATCCTTAAGACCTTCTGCGAGCAATTTGGAAAGCTCGTCTGTGGAATTGTCAGTTTTTTCCTGCACAGTATCCTCAACAGGCGCAGTTTCAGGCACTGGTGTTATGTTTTCCTGCGCTACATCCTCAGCAACTGCAGTTTCAGGCACTGGCTTTATGTTTTCTTGCAAAGTGATGTTCTGTTCCGGAAAAACAAGCTCTTCATATGTCGCGTTAAATGAGAATGTATTGTCAGCAGGCAAAATCACATTGCCAACAGGCTCGCTGCGTTCTTCTCTTGTCACAGAAGTCCATGCCCAGAACATTCCGCCAACCACAACAAAAAGCACAACCCAAAAAATCCAGCTGTGCGAGAAAAAAGTCTCCCAGACGCTTGTTCTCTGGCGCAAAACAGGAAAATCCTTTGTTATAATCTCGTTGACATCCTCTTCAGCAGGGTCAGGAACCCTTGGCTCTGCAGGGGCTTCTTCAGGCTCGTCATCAGGAACTTTTTCAGGCGGCTCTTCTTTTGCTTCTTCAATCAGTTTTTGCGCGGAAGATTCTACAGTTGCTTCAGAAATCTTTTCCGGCTCTTGTTCAACAGGCTTTTCTTCCTGCGGAGGCTGTTTTTCTTCCGGTTCTGTCGGTTGTTCAGGCCGTTTTTCTTCCTGCTTTTCCGACGGTGATTCAGAAAATTCCTCTTTCGGCTTTATTTTTGGGGTGCATACGCAGGGCAAAGGCTGTTTTTCCTCTTCCTTTTCCTTTTCAATCTCCTTTCCTACGTCCAAACTCTGGCCGTAACGATCCCCCACCATACACGCCACCAATATGTCCGTCTATTTAAAGAAACCGCAACCTATATAAAATATTTCCGAGTAAAAAGCATAATGCACGTTTTGGTGACAGGGGGAGCTGGTTTTATAGGAAGCCATCTTGTTGGCGAGCTGTTCAAGCGCGGCCACAAAATACAGGTCATTGACAACCTTTCTGCAGGAGAAGCTTCAAGACAGCGCGCGAAGTACATTGAACACACTTACCGGCGCAATGATAAAGACGCGACTGAAGTTGCAGAGCTTGACGTCCTGTACTCAAAGACATTTCTCAGGAACATAGAGAAAAAATTCCCGCATGATGACAAAGGCAAGCCCACGGAGTGGTTTGACGCAATTGTCCACCTTGCCGCGCCGATTTCAGTTGCTGAATCAATTGAAAACCCGCACAAATACCGCGAGGGCATCAATACTGCAACAACGCACCTGCTTGAGGCAGCCCGCGAAAAGAACATTAAAAGGGTAATCATCGCCTCGACATCAGCAGTGTATGGCAACCCTGAAAAGCTGCCGATAAGCGAGGATGCGAAGCCGAATCCGCTTTCCCCTTATGCGTGGGAAAAATTCTCTACAGAATGCCTGGCCAGAATGTATGCGCGCGAGTACAAAATGGAAACAGTAATACTCAGGCTTTTCAATGTTTACGGCCCCAGGCAGGACCCGTCATCGCCTTACACAGGCGTCATCACCAATTTCATGCAGTCAGTTAAAAAAGGCAAGCCGCCTGTTGTCTTTGGCGACGGAAAGCAGATAAGGGACTTTGTGCACGTGGATGACGTTATTAGGGCGATAATGTGGGCAATAGAGCAAAAGCAGGTGGAGCCGGGCCTGACCCTGAATATCGGCAGTGGAAAACCATACTCAATAAACAATGTTGCAAATGCCTGCATCAAGCTCTCAAAGCACAACCTTTCAATTTCTTACCAGCCGCCAAGGGCAGGCGACATAAGGCAATCGCTGGCAGACATAACCAAAGCAAAGGCGCTTGGCTATGCGCCGCAGAAAACACTTGAAACAGGCCTGAGGGAAGTCTGGACCTGGTACACGGGCCAAAAGCCCGGCTGATGCAAAAGTCTTAAAAGCCCTGCCACCAGTTGCCGTCTTATGCGGATTCCAATAGGTAAAGTTGACACTCCTGATGAGCTTCTTGAAACCGCATTCCACAAGGCGCGGCAGTCAGCAGGGCGCTCAAGGGGCACTTTGAAAGGAAAAGGGCTTACGCGCCTGATTAAGTCGCGCGCCCTTGAAATGACAAAAATTGTTGTTTCCTCTGACATACTTATTTCAAAGCTTAAGGCGATAGTTGACGGCTTTCCAAGCCTTGAACAGCTCGCGCCTTTCTACAGGGAGCTGGTCAACTGCACAATGGACCCTGACTCATACAAAAAATCACTCGGAGCAGTTGACTGGGCGGCAGGGCAGATAAAGAAAATTGCGAAATTGTCGCGCGACAAGATAAAGGCATCCCGGGACCTTGGAAATGTCACCAGCACACGCGCGGCATTTTACGGCAGGGCTGCGTCCGTGCTTAAGCAGGTAAAAAAAGAGCTTGCATACCTTGAGGAATGCCGCAGGACAATCAGGGAATTCCCGTCGATAAAAACAGACATGCCCACAGTTGTCATCGCAGGCTACCCCAATGTCGGCAAAAGCACTCTCCTGAAGGCTTTGACAGGCGCAAATCCCAAAATCGCGCCATACCCGTTCACCACAAAGCAGCTTATGTTTGGCTATGCTGACAAGATTCAGTTCATTGACACGCCAGGGCTCCTTGACAAGCCGTTCGCAAAGAGAAACCCTGTTGAAAAGCAGGCAATACTTGCGCTAAAGCACCTTGCAACCCTGATAGTGTTTGTGATTGACCCGACAGAATTCTGCGGCTACCCGCTCAATTCGCAGATTGAGCTCCTTCACCAGGTTCAGGCATTGTTCATGATGCCGATGCTCATTGTAATGACCAAGCTTGACCTCGCAAAGCCAGAACAGGTTTCTGCAGCGCAAAAAGAGGCAGGGCAGGAAACAGCAGATGTGGACACAACAAAGCGGCAAAGCGTTGAAAAGCTCCTTGCAACTATCGGAAAAACCTTACGCGCGGCCCAAAAATCTTCCTGAAATGCGACATCAGCGCGTGCTTACTCTCCATCTTTCCTGCGATTGATATCAGGACAAAGCCAAGCAGTATGTAAACCGCGATAAACAGCCAGACTTTTGGCAGGACATCATTCAGGTAGGACTCAACAAGCGGCTCAACCTTTCCAAAGCCAACAACAAGTTTTGCAATAAAGCCAAGCACTGTTTGCGGGTCCACAATCATGAAAACAAGGGCGCCAATGCCCGGAAGCAAAGTCATCCATCCCAATGACGCCAGCGTGTGCGCAAGATTCCTGTGGTAAACAAGCAGGACAAAAGCGCTGAGGAACAGAAGCCCAAGCGCAGTCCAGGGCAGGTACTGGAGACTGGCTGGAATCTCCGCAGGGCGCGCTGTCAAAAGCATCGCGCCAAAAGGAATCAGCGTTGTGAGCGACGCAAAATACAGCAGCTTTGCAATCCATCCAATTATAAATCCGGTAAAACTGAACCTGTATGGAGGCATATCCTCTGCCGAGACCAAAAGGTATAAATAACCTTCTTTCTGCATTAGAGGTGAAAAAAGATGGTGATAGTAACAATAGCCTGGTTTTTAGGAGCTTGCATACTCCTCATTATTGCAGGTGCTGTCCTTCTAAGGAGCCTTTCAAGGCTTGCAGCATTCCTCAGGATTAACGAGTTCATTGCAGCATTTATTTTGATGGCTTTCTGCACTTCCCTGCCTGAATTGTTCATCGGGATAAACTCCGCTCTGGCAGGAAAGCCAGCCCTTTCGCTTGGAAATGTTATCGGCTCCAATATAATAGAGCTGACCCTTGTTGCAGGCATAGCAATAGTGCTCGCAAGGGGAATCAGGATGGAGCGCAGGTTTATGCGAAAGGAAGTGTACGGAATGGTGCTGCTCGCGGCATTGCCCATGCTTCTTATGTTCCTTGGAAAGGAGCTTTCAAGGCTTGACGGGCTTATCCTCCTTGGTGCGTTCGCAATATACTTTTACGAAATGATTACTTCAAAGCACGCAAATTTCCACCAGCACGTGCGGGAAAGGGACTCGCACTGGATTGCGCTCGGCACATTCCTCCTGTTCCTTGCCAGCGCAACAGCACTGTATTTCAGCGCAAAATGGGTAGTCGCATACGGCTCAGAGCTTGCAGGAGCACTAGGTATGCCGCCCCTGCTTATCGGACTGTTCTTTGTCTCGCTTGGAACAACACTTCCTGACCTCACATTCAGCGCAAGGGCTGTGCTCTCAAAGCACTCGACGCTCGCAATAGGCGACCTTGTCGGAGCCGTTGTTGTCAATTCAACAGTTGTGCTTGGAATTGCTGCGCTGATATGCCCGATTACAAACTCATTCACGCTGTTCATAACAAGCGCGGCATTCCTCATCGCGATAACCTTCCTATTTGCCACGTTTACAGCAAGCGGAGACAGGCTGACCTGGAGGGAAGGAATGTCATTGATTATGTTCTACGTTGTTTTTGTGCTTGTCGAACTAAGCCTTCAGAACTATTTTGGTTAGCGCAAGTATTTTATATTACTGATTTCGCTGACGATGTTATGAAGGTGGTGGCAGATTTACACATTCACAGCAGATTCTCAAGAGCCTGCTCAAAGCAGACAGACATTCCCAACCTTGAGAAATATGCAAAGCTGAAAGGGCTTGGTCTTCTTGGAACAGGAGACTTCCAGCACCCTAAATGGGGCCCTGAGCTTAAGCAGGAACTCACTGAAATCCCAGGAACAGGGGTTTACCAGACAAAAACAGGATTTCCATTCATCCACCAGACAGAAATTTCCTTGGTTTACACCGATGCAGGCAAAGGACGGCGCGTGCACCACGTTGTTTTGGCGCCGTCAAGGGAAGTTGTTGACCAGATAACTGAAGCGCTTTCAAAAAAAGGCAGGATTGATTATGACGGAAGGCCAATATTCAACATTTCCTCTGCTGACTTTGTTTCAATGCTCCGCTCAATATCAGAAGACATTGAGGTTATTCCTGCGCACGCGTGGACTCCGTGGTTTGGCGTATTCGGCGACAAAAGCGGATATGACTCGCTCAAGGACTGCTTCCACGACCAGACAAAGCACGTGCACGCAATTGAGACAGGCATAAGCAGCGACCCCGCAATGAACCGCAGGCTTTCACAGCTGGACAACATCAACATCATCTCATCTTCAGACATGCATTCATTCTGGCCCTGGAGGATTGGCAGGGAAGCAACAGTCTTTGATGTCAAGGAGCTAACTTACAATAATATTCTCAAGGCAATAAGGACCGGAGAAGGGCTTGCAGGAACAATTGAGTTTTTCCCAGAGGAAGGCAAGTATCACTATGACGGCCACAGATTGTGCGGTATCGTGATGAGCCCTGCAGAGGCAAACAAAGTGAACAAAATATGCCCTGTGTGCAAAAAGGAACTGACAATCGGAGTCGCGCACCGGGTTGAAGAGCTCGCTGACCGCAAGGAAGATGAAAAAGTGCCAAACCTCAAGCCGTTCCACAGATTAATCCCGCTGTCAGAGCTTATTTCAGCTGCAATCGGCAGCCCTGTTGCATCAAAATACACATTCAAGGCATACTATGATATTGTTGGAAAGTTTGGAAACGAATTTGCAGTCCTGCTTGACGCAACAGAAGAAGAGCTGAAAAAGTCAACTGATGCAAAAATAGTTGAGCTCATAATCCGCAACAGAAAACAGGAAATAAAATGGCATCCTGGCTATGACGGCGAATACGGCCACCCCATATTTGACGAAAACGCTCCAGTTCCAAAGCCGAAAATAAAGCCAGCGCAAATCCAAGACACGCCAGCAAAGCCAATCCAGCGCGGATTAGGCGACTTCTGAAGTAATATAAATACCGCTCTGTTCTCTACCGCCAGGGGGAGTGAAGTGAATACCAAAAAAATAGATTACCCATACATCCCTGAAGGCAGGACAATTGAATATGTCCCTACAAGCAATTTCTATATCAGGGTGGCAATGGAATTCGCAAGGCTTGAGTCGCTTGACAAGGTCCATTCCACAGGAACCGTGATTGTGAAAGGCAGTGAAATAATTGGGTGTGGAGCAAATGGGACAGACTATCACGAGAAAAACGGGTGCGAGAGAAAAAAGCTGAAAATACCTACCGGTCATGGCTATGAATTGTGCGAGGGATGCCACCCGAAGAACCACAGCGAATTCAGGGGAATAAGAAATGCAAAAGAAAGCGGGCACAATCCTGAAAATGCAGACCTTTACCTGTGGGGCCACTGGTGGTGCTGCAATTGGTGCTGGGACGAGATACTGGAAGCAAAGATAAGGCAGGTCTATCTTATTGAAAACAGCGAAGTTTTGTTTGATAGGGAGCGCGAAGGCAACATAATCGGCAGGCAGTTTAAGGTTGCCTGATTCCCGCATTAACCATTTCGTGCACTGCGAGGTTAAAGTCCCTTGTTATGTCACAGCAGAACTCCCTGCATATTGGGTCTTCTGAGGGATTGCGCCTGATTGCGAATTCAAATGCCTGGTCTGCCTGCGCAGCAAGGCTTTCAGACCTCCTGCCCAATGGTTTTCCTTTTTCCCTGAAATAAATATCACAGGGCCAATAATGCTCAGGACCATAAACGCGCTCATCCATGCAGATATAGCACCTTGTTCCGGCATACTTTTTGTCCTTCAAGCCGCGCATTGTTGCAAAATGCCCAAGGCGGTAATTGAAAAAGTTGTATTTTTCCCTCAAGGCGCCGCTTTTCTCGGCAAGATGCGTTATTTTTGCCTTTTGCTCATCAGTCATTGAGTGCATCAACCTTGTTGTTGGAATCAGCTTGAAATCATCAGGGCGAAGACCTGAAACAAAATTCGCAATATCCTCAATGCGCGAGATATTATTGTCGCACACAACAACATTGATTGTCAGGTAAACGCCCTTTCCTGCATCGCGCATGCCCACAAGCCCGCCGACTGTTTCAACAATCTGCTCAAAAGTGTTTTTTCTCCCGGTCATCTGGTCGCATTCTGACTGATTGTCGGTGTTAAGAGTCACGTAAAAGAATTTTGCGCCGTTCTCAACCAGTTTCTTGTACAATTCAGGGCTTCCTGTGCCATTTGTTGACAGCGAACTGGTCATTCCCCTCTCCTGCGCTGTCGCGACAATCTCATCAAGCCCGTCAAATATTGTCACCTCGCCACCAGTCAGGTGCAGGTATTTGCACTTGAAATCAGCAAGCCTGCCAACAACCTGTTTTGCCTCATCAATGCCAAAATCGCGCTGGGTGTACTGCGCCCTTTTGCAGTAAAGGCAGTTGAAATTGCACCTCTCGGTCAGGAAAAGAACACCCCTGCCGGTAACGTCATAAGCAGGCACTTTTTCCAAAAAGCATTTTGCAAGCTTTTCTGCGCGGGCATTGTTTATGCTGTAAGCGTGCAGTGCCTCAATGTTTTGCATTCTGCACCTCAAGGTAATTCTTCAGCACAGAATACTCCCTGTCAAGGTCCTGCTTGTCAGGAACGTGCACAAATGAGGCAAAAGCAACATCGCTCTGACCGTAATAATGAATCCTGTAAAACTTGATAGGACCAAGGACGTGCCTGAGAGGAATCTTGAAGTCGTGCGGATTTGACAGGTTAACAGTCTCCTTGTCAAGAACAAGGCATTTTGTCCTGTGGCTCATTTTCATGTCCTCAAATGCGAGCCAGAAATAATTCTGCGGGATATCCTTGCCCTGCCTTGGCTTGAACCTGTAAATGCTCGCCGCAAGCCGGACATAGTCAGAAATGTCCTGCTCTTCTGCGATTTTGATTCCATTGAAGGAAATAACCTTCTTTATCTCCTTCTCAAGAGACATCCCGCTGGGCTTTATCAGAACAAAAGGATTGCCTTCTTTTGGGCAGATGTCAGGCTTGATGCTGTTCCTGACAAGTTCGTCATACTTGCTCAGGTTCATGTCAGGAAGCCAGATGTCCCCAGGAGAATAGCTGTCAAAGAATTCCCTAAATGTCAGGTTGTTCCATCTCCAGGCAAGCCTTTTGAGGATTTTCCCCATATCAGATAATATGGTTCTATGCTTATAAAGCTGGCGTTGTCTGGACTGCTGCAACACACGCGTATAAACCCAGAATACATCCCTGTCTTTCATGAAACTTGACAAAATCTGCAGGAACTTTTTGCATTCGGCAATAATCGCAGGAGCTGCCACGCTTGCAGGCTGCGCAGGATACTACAAGCAGGGCGAGGAAGCGCACAAGGAGGGATTTTACGTAGAGAGTGAGCTTCGCGGCGGAATGGAATACATGCAATACCGCGCAAAGCTCGGCAACAAAATACAAACAACACCTGTGCACCCTGATGACTGGTTCCTCTCAGGCGAAACAAAAGCAGAAGTTAAAAGAGGATGGGACATTCCAGTAAGGGGCGGCGCAGGGATGTCAGTTGGAACCCCTGAGCTCAGAGTTGGGGCAGGTCTTGACGCGAGAATAAACCCATTGCACGCGTCAAAAGAAAGAGAGGGAATTTTTCAGGGTGAACAGCAAAGCTCTGACAAAAGAGCCCCGCAGGACGGCTCATTTGTGTATTCTGATTTAAGACCAACATGGTTCACAATAATTCCAACAATCATAGCAGAGGCAAACCTCGGAGACCTAAGAATCAGGGCAGAGGCAGGAATGCCATACGGAGGCTTTGACTTTGAATCAGGCCACGACAGGTATTCTGAACTGAGCCCAGTACAGAGATATTCCTGGAAGGGATTTGGCAAAAGAGGGACAATCGGAGTGGATTTCCCCATCACAGAAGGGCTGCGCGTCGGAGTAATGGGCGGAGTTGAAAAGTACAATGTTGAGCTCGGCGGCGAAAAAGGAAAAATTGACGTAATACTGGGCGCTGTGCAGCTCGGAATAGACTTCTGAAAACGACAATAACCACAACATTTTTTAACACACAATATGTTACTGCAGGAATGATTGAAGAAAAATTGAATGCCTGCAAAAAAGGATTGGAAGACTTCTACAAATACCTCCTCCACGGGCAAATAAGAGATGCAAAAAAATCCTTTGAATTCGTTCGGAAAACAGTGAATGCGCTGCAGGAGGAGATTTCGGAGAAAACTGATGTATTTGAAGCAGTAAACGCCGACAAGACAAAGGCGTTTGTTGCCTCATGGAACTCCTTCCTTTCAATTTTTTCAAACATGATGCATATTGCAAAACAGAATTTGGAGGGGTTAAGTGATGAGGAGTTTATCAAGGACCCGGAAACCTGGCGCGGACTTCTCGAGGGCGAGTTCAAGCAGCCGGTCAAAGACCTTCTTGACATCCTTTCAGCAATGCTGAGCCTGATACATGACCTGGAGAATCCGAAAAAAGAAATCAACCTGCCGCCATTTGAGTACACAAAAAAGTACCTCGAATTAAAAGCGTCTGTGCCTGTGTATGCCCAAAACAGCAAAATTATAGACAGAATCGAAAAAAAAATCAGAATTTATGTCGGGCAGAACCGCCTTTTTGTGAAAGGAGTCACAGACAGAATTCTCACGGGAGCATGGAAGGGATATCTTCATGCATATTTGCCATCACCTATTGGCGACCACAGGATTGTGTTTTCCTGGGACGGCAAGAAAGGGGTCTTTGCAATTATTGGCAAACACCAGGAACTAGGAATCAATTAAATAATTCCTTGCGAGTTCTGCATCAACTAGCCCAAGTTCTTCACGTGCAACAGGGAAATCAAAATGAGCATCAGGATTCAGGAGAAATGTCCTGAGATACAAGGCATTGCTTATTCCGCCTGCAATGCGATTGTGGAGCGGATTTGAATGTTCCCGATGATTGCTGTGTTTTGCCTCAAATTCGGAGAACGCATCACTTGGCACATAAACAGTCAAACGATATTGTGATGGAGAAGGCGTCATTCCCGTAAGAATCAAGTATGGCTTCGGCGCCTCGCCACACGAGCTAATTCGCAAATGCTCAGCACCTGATGCATCCACAAGGAACTCAAGCTTTTCACGACCGTTGCTGCCTGAACGCGCCCTTGGCACAGATGCAGAAGGCGCTTCGTCAAAAGAGTCAATACCCATCTCCTTTGCAAGCCGCTCATACACGCAACTTTCCAATGTACTGCACACCGTGTTTGCCACGCAAATTGTCATGTTTCTCACACTTATAAACATACTGTCCGCAGAATATAAAACTTTCGCTTCTATTCAGTAGTAACATCAGCAAATATGACTTTTTTGTCCCATTAACTTTATATTCTGTATTCACGTATTACACTGCAGTGTGACTTTAATGTCATACATAGGAGGTAATAAAATGGCAAAGAAAACTGAAAGTTCACCAGAACAGGTCGGCTTCCACAAGGGAGCGCTGACAACTCTCGCAAAAGAGAGGCAGGAGCTCGGAAGGCTTCTCGCAATAGTTGAGCAGTTGATGCAGATGCACGTCAAGGCATTGAAAGAGCTTGGCGTTGACCTCGAGGCAGAAGCCAAGAAGGCATCAGCAAAGAAACCATTGGAGGAAAAGGTAAAGTAGTAAAATGAGCTACTGCGGTTCCTCGTGCGGATATGGAAGCTCTGGCGCAAGCAGCTACGGCCAGAGCGCTGCTTCTTACGGAGGCAGCTACTCAGGAGCCCAGCAGTCATATTTCCCAAAAGAGCAAATGTATGCGCACTCCTCAATTGACAGCATAGTGAGCCACGAATCAGTTGGGAAGCCAGCAATGGCACTGCCGCAGTATGTTCCAAGCTCTGCAAAAGGGGCTTACCTGAGCCTGCACACACCAGGAAATTACTTTGTCGCAGACACTTTCCTCAAGGCAGGAAGCACTGCAAGGTTTGTCGGCGACGCTGCAGAAATACAGGAATACATACAGGATGCTTTCAGGGCGACAACAGGCGAGGAGCTGCCAAAGGACATCATTGTGCAAGTCCTTAATGACCGGGAATTCAGGAAGGCGCACGCGTCAACAAGCGGCTCATGGAGCGAGGGAATACAGGGATTCAGCCTGAACTCAAACGGCAGGGGCGCAAGCCAGGTTTTCGCAAGGGCAGACCAGCTTGACAAACTGATGCTCACAATCGGCCACGAAATAGGCCACGTGCTTACAAAAACACTGAAGAACGCCCACGACGAGGAGGCAAAGGCATTCGCATTCTCACTCGCGTGGATGGAAACGATAAGGGAGAGGAACATCGCAGGAATCGGTAAAAACATCCTTCCTGAGCCCGCGAACAACGGGCTGCACGACATAGCATTTGACTTTGTGCAGAGGATAATAATGGCAGGAACGAGCGCATTTGAAACGTTTGTCCAGCTCGCAAAAGGAATGCTTACAATCACAGAACAACCAATCTTAGTGGAGGCATGATTATCATGGCAAAGAAAGACAAAAAGGAAGACAAGAAAGCACCAAAACAGGAAGAGCAGCCGCAGGACGCAAGCCTGCCGCCTGAAGTCCGCGAAAAACTCGCGCAGCTGAAGGCAAAGCTCGAGAAGTTCCAAAAATCAACAGTTGAAAAGTTTGACAAATACATCGTCGGAATCGCACTGATGCCTCCGCCAAAGGCTCCTCCTGCAGAACTGCCTCCGGAAATCCTTGCAGAAGAGCAGAAGCGCTTTGCGCAAATCAAGGACAAGCATCATGTTCTCGTACTGATTGATGACACAGAACCGTCAAAAATGTCCAAGCAGGAGCTCAAGGACAAGCTCACCGCAATAATGGACAGCACTGCAAAGGACATTGACCCGTCAATAGTCCCGCAGACACTGCTCCTGACTGAATTGTGGCAGAACTGCTATGACGCAAAGTATGACTGGCTGCAATTGATAGCAATGTCAGCGCCAGTCTATGACACAGGAATGCTCGGCGCGATAAAGATTGCAGAAATCCACAAGACAATGGTCCTGAAAAAGTTTGAGAAATACATTGTTGCATACGTGCTCGCAGGAAGCATTGTCACAGGAAGGGCAACAAAGGAAAGCGACATTGACGTCTTCATAGTAATAGATGACACAGACGTCAAGAAGATGACGCGCGCCGAACTTAAGGACAAGCTCCGCGCGATAATCATAAACATGGGAATGGACGCCGGCGACATAACCGGAATCAAGAACAAGATAAACATCCAAACCTACATTTTGACAGACTTCTGGGACGCGATAAGGGAGGCGAACCCGGTTATGTTCACCTTCCTCCGCGACGGAGTGCCGTTCTTTGACCGCGGAATCTTCATGCCATGGAAGCAGCTTCTGAAGATGGGCAAAATCAAGCCGTCGCCTGAAGCGATTGACATGTACATGAGCACAGGGGAGCAGGGGCTTGAGCGCATCAAGTTCAAGTTTAAGGACATCGCGACAGAGGATTTCTTCTGGAGCATCCTCACACCGACACAGGCAGCGCTTATGCTCTACGGAGTCCCGCCGCCTGCGCCAAAGGAAACCTGCGAAGTCCTCAGGGAGATTTTTGTGAAAAAAGAAAGGCTCCTTGAAGAGGAATACGTCAAGATGCTTGAGAATGTCATCCAGACAAGGAAGGACATTGAGCACGGCGTAAAGAAGGAAGTCACAGGAAAAGAGCTTGACAAGCTGGTTGATGACTCTGAAAAGTACATGAAGCGCCTCAAAAAGCTCTTCGGCCAGATTGAGAAGAACAAGGAGGAAGAGACAATACTCAACATCTACGAGACCCTCACGACGGTAACCCGCGACGTGCTGAGGTCAGAGGGAGAGGAAAAGGTGGAGGAGGCAGAGCTTATCAGCACTTTTGAGGACAAGCTCATCTCAACAGGCAAGGTTCCTGCAAAATTCCTCAGGCTGTTTAATGACTTCATAGCCGCAAAGAAGGCGTATGACGCAGGCAAGCTGACCAAGACTGACATTGAGCAGGCGCGCAAGAGCGCTTCTGAGCTTGTCAAGTTCATGGTTGAGTATTTGCAGCGCAAGCGCGGACGCGAGCTTGAGCAGACAAAAGTCAGGGTCAAGATAGGTGAAAAGTTCGGAGAAGTCACCCTGCTTGGCAGCATAGCATTTGTTGTCAGGAACCTTGACGCGCCTGAAAAGGTCATTGAGAAGGCTGCGATAAACCGCGACGGCTCTCTTGGACCGCTTGAGCCAAGCTCCTGGGAGGAATACGAGAAAGCGCTGGCAAAGATAGCAATACCACCAAAGGTTTTCATCAGGGAGCCTGTCTTTGAGTCGCTCAAGAAAATCTTCGGCAGGGATGTTGAAGTGCTGATAACGCAGTAAAAAAGCTGCGACTATCGCCAAGAATCAGCGTCAGGCTTAATTGGATTTTCTTAAGCCCTTGGCATGGCCGTTGTATAGTTCAGCGGCCTTGCAGCCCATGGCAACATCGTAATTGCAGGTTTTGGGGTAATGCACTTGCTGCGCACGCAGAAGAGCTTCTGGCGCGTGTTGCCCAAAAACTTCCTGGTGCAGTCGTTGTTAGTCACGCAATCAGGCTTTGCCTGCGATGTGCAGATGCACTTGCTGCCGAGGCAGCGGGAAAACAGCCCTGCGGTGCACCTTGTCTTTGTCGTGCAGTCCGCGTCCAGCCTGCAGTCAATGATAATTCTTCCTGATGCTGGCTTGCAGAACTCGCACTTGCCTGCATCGCAGTCAGGCGAGTAATTGCGGATATAACCCTGAGGGCACGTTACCTGCGTTTTTTGCATAAGCAGGTAACAGTCTGTGCGTACTTTGCACTGGCTTGTTGAGCCTGTTGCGCTAACTGCAAAAACAGCAGGCACTGCCAGCAATAACAATATTGCCAATACCACTCCCTTTTTCATGAAGAACATAGAATGATGGGTAGTATAAATGCTTTTCCACAAAAGTTACTTTTATATACCTGTTCCCCTGCTTTGGGTGTATGAGTGACTCAGAAAGATTTCACGCGTGGAGCCACCTTGTTCTTTTCCTGATGCTTTTCATGGTGACGCTCGCTGTCCTGCGGTTCAGCACTCCGACAGGGCTTGCGACAGGCAACCAGAGCATAACCGCGCAGGGAGTCGGGGACTTGAAGCCGTTCCTCACAGCAGTCGGGCTGCTGATGGGGCTGCTTGTTGCAGTGATTTTTGTAATTGCACACGATTTCAACAGGACACCAGTACCGCCGCAGAAAGCCCAGCAAATGCCTGCCCAAGAGCACAGGAGCCTTGCGGAAATCAACCGCGAGCTGGCAAAGCTGAGAAAAATACTGCGTTAAAACAAATCATTTTTAAAGCCCCTAATTCTATTTGAGACTGCCCGGGTAGCGAAGTGGCCAAACGCGCTGGACTTAAGATGTCCGCCGCCCTCACAACAAAAAACAGGGCGGTTCGCTGGAGAAATCCAGTCCCGTAGGGGTTCGCCGGTTCGACTCCGGCCCCGGGCACTAATTTTAAAAAGACCATGCAATAGGGGGCAGTTATGGCAATTGATGATTACACGCACCCGCGCGTTACACCTGAAGAGAAACAGCCAAGCGGCTTGGTGCGGACAGTCAAAGAGCACCGACTTGGCTTATGGGGGACAATCGGAGTCATAGCAATAGGCACTGCCGGCTTTCTTCTCTCAGGCAAAAATACATATGACAGCACCCCTGCGCAGAACAGGAGGCAGCAGGGGGAAACAAGTACTCAAGCACCAACAACAATTGCCAAGCGCATTCCGTATATGGACTTTCAGCTCTATCGCTCGCCTAAAGATGAGTGGACTGGAATGAAAATCACGATCGACACAATGATGATTGAAGAGTGGGCAAAATACGCGCCTGTGACAATAACCATTCCTGAACTGAGATATTCTGCGCCGTTCCCTGTTGAAAAACACGCGAGCAGCGCAGAAACAACATTTCCAAGCCCGGTCCCGTCATCCGGAACTTATCACTACATCATATTCGGCAAAGACCCTGCAACAGGAAATGCAAAAGAGCTGTACAGGCATGTCCTTGCACCTCAAAAATAAATAACAATCTTTAAATAATGTCCATATCGTCTTTCTTTCAATGCCTCCGTAGCATAGTAGCTATTGCGCAGCCTTGGTATGCAATCGCAGCAAAAAGGCTGAGGTCGCGGGTGCAACTCCCGTCGGAGGCTTATTAGAGGAGGTAAACATGCCAACTGACAGAAGGACAATGGACAAGTTAAAGAGAGGATACCGCGATGAGCTTGCTCTGCTGGAAGAGAAATGCAAGGCAGGCAATGCAACAAAGCAGGAATACGAACAGCTGACCAAGCTCAGAAGAAGGATGAAGTGATTCTTGCGAAGCATTTAAATACACAAAAACCGCCGCAATGACAATGATAAAAGGAAAAAGAGGAGGCGCTGAGTTTGCACTCTTTCTGGCTGTGGCGCTTATAGCGCTTGGCGGAATGATTTTTGTTTCTGTAAGCAGCGGAGCCACAGGAATGGCGCCAAGGCCGTACATCTATGACCCTGAAACAACCCAGAGAGGGACACTTAACGATTACTGGCACGGGCTCACAAATTCAGTCATTGTAACGCAGAAAGGCGATTACGGGGACTGCAGGTGGGAATGCCTGGCGAATGAAAGGGTAAAAGCATTCAACCTGTCAAGCGCGCGGCCTGAAACAAAGGCCTGCTTTGAAAACTGTGCAATCCAGTTCGGACAGCCGCCTTGGGGCTATGCCGGGGAATATACCGGCGCGCAACATTACCTTGGCTAGTAAGGCAAAAAATGAAAAAGGCACTTCTTTTGCTTGCATTATTGATTCTTGCGGGCTGCGCGACAACCCAGCAAAACCAGCCCCTGCCTGTTTCGCAGTGCAAATGGCCTGAAATACCATCTGATGGCGGATGCTGCAGGGATTTGAATGCGAACGGAGCCTGCGACACTATTGACCTGTCAGTGGAGATACAAACGCAGGAGCAGAAAGAATACGAGGAAGCCGCACTGAAAGCGCAGGCAACAGCCAACAAGTCAGGAAGGTACAAGCCAACGATAATGAACGCGGTTTACGCGAATGCGAGCAGTGTCAAAAACTACAGGTTCTATTACAAGGGTGATGAGGTTGTTGTTGCAAATGGCAGCATTGCCCGCAGGCTCACATACTATTACCCTCTCGGCGACCAGACAGTGAATGGAAGAAAGATGAAAGTGTTTGTCAACACAGTCCTGCTTGACATGGCCAACAAGACTGCAATTGGGCAATGCATTCCGCCTGAAAATCTGGTTAAAGAAAAGGAAAACACACCCTGCGATGACATCATCGGGGTTGATTTTGATGTTTCATTTGACACTTTCGGATTCAAGATGCCGATAAAATGGCTTGAGGAATTCCTTTACAGGACACCTGCGGAAATACTGCCCGGTAGCCACATAGCCAAGCGCACAGCGATACTTTACAGCTTTACTGACCTGCAGAACTCCAACCGCAAGACAAAAATGTGGGCTGATGAGCAGACAGGAATGCCATTGCGCGTTGAGGTAACTGAGGGCAAGACAGTGATGGAAAAAGCAGACTACCTTGATTTCTTCCAAATCTAACCACAATATTTTTATCCTCTGATTGATATTTCCCGCCTATGGAAGAAAAAAGGGGATTTTTCAGCCATTTGTGGCACAAGAAGTACAAGTACAGCGAGTTTTTGGAGCCACTGCTTGCGCTTCCATTCGCTTATGCAATACTAAGAGTCCTTGAGGGGCAGTTCAACACCCTCACATTCATCATCATCTTCGTGCTGCTGCTGATTTACCTGCCCACACTTGTTGTTTTTGTCGAGAGCAAGAGGTACTCATGAGATTTGCGCTTTTGCTTCTGGCAATTCTTGTGCTGGTGCCTTCAGCGCTCGCACAATGCGAGGCTGCATTTGACCTTATGCAGGTAAACAAGGACATAATGCTGTGCAACAAGGCATATGATGTTCCAAGCGGGATAACAATAAAGACAGACAATGTCACGCTTGACTGCAATGGCGCGCTAATCATCGGCAAAGCTATGCAGGACGGCCAGGGAATAATCATTGACCACGCAGACGGCGTCACTGTCAAGAACTGCAACCTCCTGAACTATGATGTCGGAGTTTACGTAAAGGACGGAAACCGCAACACAATCGTGCAGAATGCCCTTCTGAAAAACAGGATTGGGGTCAGGATGCTCAGCTCATTTGAAAACCGCTTTGAAAACAATGCAGACAAGAGCCTTCTGAAGCCGGTCAGCGCACTCTCATCAAAATTCAACTCATTCTGGCTTATCAACAAGGACCTTGACAAGGATTTCTGCGACGTAAACCTGTGCAACAGCGCAGGGCCGATGAATCCCTGCGAGAACGATGACTTTTACTGCTCGCCAAGCTGCAATTACAAGAATGACAATGACTGCCCTGCACCGCCTGAAGAGCCCGTTGTTGAGCAGAAAGCACCAGAGGCAGTACCGGAAAAGCCTGCTCCTGCAATGCTAAACCTCACAACCAAGCCAAAGCCTGCCAGCAGCAAGCCGATAATGTCAACAGGGGCATTCTCAAAGTCATTCATGGGCCAGCTCCCTGACAAGGCAAGATTCTGGACAATGGTGCTTTTGTGCACAATCTGCTACATAATGGGCTTTTTGCTCTTCCAGCACCACCACTACGAGCACGGCTAGTTCTCGAAACTATTATATAGTAGGTACAAGAGAAAGCGACACAAAAAGTAGTGGTGAGCATGTCGTCACGGGTTTTTGCAGTTCTTATCGTATTATGCCTGCTTTTGCCCTCTGTTTTCGCCGCCAGCAGGACTTGCACGCGCGAGATTGACCCGCCAAGGATTGACCAGTCAATGCTTCTCTGCGCAGACAATTATTACCCCCACAATTATCCGCAGGGGCTTAACATCACAATGGACAACATAGTGTTTGACTGTGGCACAAGCGTTTTGCACGGTGCATACCAGAATTCAGGGCTTGTCATAATAGACCGCAAAAATGTCACGATAAAGAACTGCCAGATTGCAAACTATGACATTGGAATGCTCATCAAGAACTCAAAGCAGATTACAGTAATAAATGCAAACTTCATCCACAACCAGATAGGGCTGAAGGTCATGAACTCCACGGCGGTTGTGGTTGAAAACAGCTATGACATCAGCATAAAAACCCCAGTTCAACTGGTAAAAGCAGAAGGCAACTCTTTCCATTACATCAACAAGAACCTGAAAGGCGACGGCTGCAGGCTCAACCAGTGCAACACGCCGACAGGATTTGCCGCAAAGGAGCTTGCGACAGCCAAAGCCAGCGCGCCGCAGAAAACACTTGGCAGGAGCCTCAGGGACGCGATAAGAAACTGGATTTACCCGAGCAAGTCTGTGTTCTCCTAGAAAAAATCAGCACTTCCTTATGTTCTCAGCAACAATTGCCTGCTTGGAGCAGACAACCTGCTTGCCCGCGATCATTATCTTTGGAGTGAACTTTATCTGGCTGATTGCGCCAATGTCCCCTGCGGAGAATGCGACAGGGCTTGCGCTGCCTCGCGCTAATGGCTTGTCAAGGATGCTCTCATCAACATAAACCCCGTTTTCACCGAGTACGCGCGCGTGGATGTCCTGGACATCTGCGTCAGGGCCGTTGTCAATAAGCCCCTTGACTGTGGTTTCTGCAAGGCACATCTGTTCAACGCCACTTATCTTTATGATTGACATCTGGACAAGGTCGCAGCTTGTGACAGTTTCCTGGACGCCCTGGACGAACTCTGCCTTTGCCTCAATGTATTCCTCGCCCCAGCTCATCACTGCAACACCCATTCCGACAGAGAGGACAATAAGAAGAACTGTCGCAATAAGCGGTGATATGCCCCTTTTATCAGACATGAAACTCATTTCTTTGCCTCTTTTTACAAGTTTTTAGCAAGACTCATTTATAAATATAGCGGAAGATGGGGTAAAGAATATAAACCACGCAAAACTCCGAAGGCATATGGCAGACGAGGAGAATCTTTCACCAGAGCAGGCTGAGGCAATGTCCAAGCAGCAGTGCATATTCTGCCACATCGCCTCCGGAAGGGTTGCATCCAAGAAAATCTATGAGGATGAAAAGGTTGTCTGCGTGCTTGACATCAACCCCTCAAACCCAGGCCACGTCCTTATTGTCCCAAAAGAGCATTACGTGATAATGCCCCAGATTCCTGAAGATGTGCTTCAGCATATCGGAATGGTTGCAAAAGGGGTTTCGCACGCCCAACTGAGGGCTTTGAAGGCTCAGGGCACAAACCTTTTCGTTGCAAATGGGGTGACTGCGGGCCAAAGGGCACAGCATTTCATGATGCACGTAATCCCGCGGATGGAAGGGGACCAGATTGGATTCGCGATTCCTGAAAGGGCAATGAGTGAGGCTGAAGCAAAGAAAGCCCAGCAGATTCTCAAGAAGGCGCTTGCAAAAGCTCTCGGGCTGAAGGTTCCTGACGAGCCTGAGGCAGAAGAGGAATCACAATCTCCAAAAGAGGAAGAGCCGGAGAAGAAAGCAGAGCCAAAGGCGGAAAAGAAATCTGAAAAGGCTGAAGCAAACAAGCCATCTGACAAAAAAGGCAAACCAGCAGTGCCAAAGAAGGCAAACCTTGACGACATAGCAAAGCTGCTGGCAGGCGGATAAAATGGGCTGCGAAATCTGCGAACTTATCAAGGCGAAAAAAGGACTGCTCTACGAGGACGAGCAGATTGCAATACTTCTCGCCCCAAAGCCAGCTGTCGCAGGGCACATAATCCTCGCGCCAAAAATCCACGCCGCGATTCTTGAGCAGGTTCCTGACTTCATAATCGGAAAGCTCTTTGACAAGGCAAACAAGGTCTCGATTGCAGTATTTGAAACACTTGGCGCAGAAGGCACAAACATAATTGCGAACAATGGCGTGGCAGCAGGGCAGAGCGTCAACCACTTTTTGCTCAATGTGATGCCAAGGCGCGAAAATGACGGATTGAACTTTGCCTGGCAGGCAAAGCAGCTGTCAGAGGAGGAAATGAGCACAATCGAGCTCAAGCTCAGGGAAGAGTCAAAGAGCATCGGAATATTTGAGAAAGAAAAGGAAAAGCCAAAAGAAGTCAAGAAGGCAGAAGAAATCAAGGACGAGGGAGAAAACTACCTTCTCAAGCAGCTCGAAAGGCTGCCGTAATTCTCCAAAGCTTTATAATTAGCTGACAATACTGTTTTCTAAATAATGTGGGGGGATGCAGTATGGCAAGCGTCTATGAAAATCTTGGAAAGCAAATGGTTGAATTTCGCGTGGGTGTTTCTGATTTGGAGAATAAAGTCAACCAGCTGACAGCACAAGGCAAAATCAAAGACCAGGATGCAAGAGACCTTGTCACAGGATTTGTTGATGAAGCGCTCAAAGAAGACTGCAGCCCTGCAACTGTGTATTCTTTGGTCCACGGATTTGCAAGATGGCTGTACAATGGAGACTTTTCAACAGTCAGAAACCAGATTCTTGAAAACATGGCAAAAACAGGGAAGGGGATAAATGTTCTCAGAGAAAGAGGCGACGAGCAGGGAATGCAGACAGTGGCAAAGCTTGCCATGGAAACAAACCCTAGTGTTGCCTTTGATTTGTACAAAGGAGAGGGCAGAAATGACTTGCTCAGGCAGATTGCAGACAAATATGCAAAAGACTGGACTAACAGAGAAACTGTTCAGCTGTGCTTAAGAGAACTGGACGACACAGACGGACTGCGCCAGCACGCAATAACATTCATTGAAAAAGACACAGAATACTCAGTTGGAATACTAAAAAGGCTTGACACAGACCAGGATTACAGGACAATAGTGGCACATTTGGCAAAAACAAATCTTGAAAAGGCATATGATTTTGCATTAAACATCCAAGTCCCAACACAAGAGGACAAGACTGCCTTTGAGAATATTAGAAAACAATTGATAAATAAAATGCCTGAACACGCAGTGAGCAAATTCTTAAGGTATAAACAAAGCTGGCAGGGAACCGGCACAAGAGTGTGCACTGACACTGAAGGAATGATTGCTGCAGGAAAAAGGCTATTGGAACAACACAAAATTTTTGAAGCTGCAGACGCATTCACGCACGCAGAATATGAAGGTCCTGAACTTCTTGATATCGGGCTTGAGTTGTTGAAAATGTATAAGAAAGAGGGCAGCTATGACCGTGGCAAATACAAGGATGTAAAACAAATAATGGCAAAAGCAGCGCCGGCATTCATTGAAAAATCGCCAGAAACAGTTGACAGTATTTTGGATGACTGCAAAGACGATACCAAAAGAAAGCTTGGAATTGCGTTGGCAAAACGTGGGATGGGCATTGCAGCATACCGCAGGATAATAGAAATTAAGGATAAAACCCCTGCAGACATTTCGCTTATTGGAAGCCTGCGGCAGGAATTGCTCAGCAACATTGAAGAGTCAAGGTATTTGTTTGCGCAGCACGATGACGCAGAAGGAATGCGGATGTTTGTTGAGTGTGCCAAAGAAAAACATCCTGAATATGCGTACTACAATGCAGTCTGCCTTAAAGACGAATCCCTGATAAGCCCGCTGAGAGAAGCAATAATTGCAAAGAGTGGGCTTCGTAGTGCACTGCTTGACTTTGCGCACCAAAAAGATAAGACAGGAGTCAAGATTGTGCTTGAAAGGATTGCGCAGGGAGTGGACTCACAAACTGTTGATTACCTGCTTGACCTCAAGCCGAAAAAAGAGAATTAAAAAAACCACCCGAGCGGGCTGCCGAAGATTAATGCGCAAAGGAATGCTATCAGGAATGAGGGGACAAATGGAACACCCTCCCTGACAAGAATTTCCTTGACATGAAGTTTTTTCAGCTGCTGGATTTGCTCTTTTTTTATTCCAAGGTCTTTGGGCCCGCAAATGTATTTTCCTTTGACTTTCACTATTTTCGCAACCCAGTCGCCTTCTGTAAGCAGGCCAACAGGCAAAAGCTTGTACATGCAGCAGTTTTCAACTGCCTTCACACCGATTGCAGTGTAAAACAGGACAGGAATAAGCAATCCGAGTATCATAAGCAGGACGCGAAGAAGCTCATCATTGGTAGCGATTGCAAATGCAAATCCCAAAACAAGAATGCCGAGCATTGGAAGCCGCACCCAGCTCAATGGCGTCTCCATCGCTGCAAACCTTGAAATAAATGCCCGCCAGTGCTTCAAGGCAAGGGCAAGGCTCCACACAAGCCCATAGCCTGCGCCTGCAAGCACAACCCATGCGAGGAATGCCACACCAATGCTGTTGCGAGAAAACTCAAGCCCCAAAAGCGCTCCCATTGCCATAAGGAGCTTGCTGTCCCCTCCGCCCCATTGGCCGGTGTAATACATAATTATTGATAGCGCGAAAAACACAACAAAACCCAGCAGTCCCCAGCCAAGCGCGCGCCAGTCGTGCTCAATGAAGCCGTACAAAGCCCTGATTCCAATACCCGCAACAATTCCGGACAGGTTAACCCAGTCAGGAACCTCGCGGGTGCGGATGTCAGAATATGTTCCTGCAATTAACAGCAAAAGCGCAAATGTTGCAAGCACAACCTCAAGCATGATTCCCTTTTCGTTCAGAACATATATAAATACTTGCCCATTGAAAACCAGTTGTGAATTCGACGGTAGATAAAGGCATCGGGATTTCACTCAGTCCGCAGCCCTTGCCAACGCACGTCGCAATAAGCCTTTTCTCAAACGAGCAGGTTTCGCCAGAGGTTAGCCTGCGGAACATTATGGAGCTGATGACTCTTGCTGTCAACCTCAGGATTCCAATGATAACCCTGCATTTTCCTTCAAGCCACACAGAAAACGAGGTTGACACAATCGTGACTTTGTTCACCGCGCTTATGCACGAAACATTCCTTGACAACAACCAGGTGAAGATTTCTGTTCTCGGCAAGTGGTATGAGCTTCCTGAGCGGGCTTTGGAGCCGATAAAGCATGTCATCTCCGCAACAAGCGAGTATGACCGCTGCTTTGTGAATTTCTGCCTGAGATATGATGGCCAGGATGACATTGTTGACGGCACAAAGCTCCTCGCAAAGCACGTACAGCTGGGCAAGCTCGCGCCTGAGCAGATAACAAAAGAGTCACTCAAAGAAGTCATGCTCACGTCAATGCTCCTGCCCCCAAGCCTGATAGTTTATCCATCACCCGCGAGAACCGCAGGCAGTGTTTTGCTGTGGGACTCAGCATCAGCGCTTGTGCACTTCTCTGACTTTGCCTGGAAGGACTTTGGGAAGGAAGCTTTTTTAAACAGCCTGTCTTTTTTCCAGCACAATGGTTAAGATAGCATTTGCAAAGGGGGCGCGCACTGTTGAGGTGCTTGAGGACGTCTATTCAAAAGAGGAAGCGCAAGCCATAGCCGAGCAGAACAGGGCAAAGGCATTCGGCGTAATCACAGGAATAATGAAGATGTTTGACAAGATCAAGAAACAGATTGTCCTCTCAGGATACCAGAAAAGATACGAGCCGTTCTGGCAAGTGGTGGGTGAAGGAATCCAGGAATACAAGCGCCGCACCCCTTATGCATTCAATGTCAGGCCCGAAGTCAGGAGTGTCACGTTCAACAACAAGGTCATTCAGGTGGATGAGCACGAGCTTGTCTGCAACATTGAGGCAGAGGACCACTGCTTTGAGCAGTACACAAAGGAAATACTCAAAAGCGCTGTCCACGAGCACGAGAAAAACCTTGACCGCTATCTTGCAAGCAAGCGCCACAAGGTAAGGACTGTTGAAAGCGTTGAAAACAAGGACACGATTGTTGAGGCGATAAACATCCGCGCATCATTCCTCGTAAACCAGCTGATAAAAGAGCTTGTCAGGCCGATACAGGCAGACAAGATAATACAGGAGGTTGTTGAAATCAAGCGGCTCGCGCTAATGCTCCGCCCGGTGCACGTCTTTGAGTTCCGCGAGGAAGGGGCTGACCACGGGAAAACAATAGAAGTTGACGCGGTAACAGGCTCGTGGAAGCGCGGGGAAAGGCTCCTCACCCACGAGATGAAGAAGCACCTTGTGTCAGAGGGAATGTTTGAAATCGGCTCTGAAATTGCGGCGACAATAATCCCCGGAGCGGGAGTCGCGGCAGTAATCGGAAAGCAGCTTCACGAGCGCCAGGAGCGCAAGCGCCAGATAAAGCAGAGGAAGAACTGGCGCAAGGCATACGACGTTAATAAGAAAAAGAAGTAATAATTGTGTTCTATCATAAATGTCGCCGACGCGGTCGGCGGACTTTCGCTACGCGAAAGCTTTATAAAGCGACCACTGATTTTTGAAGTCATACCGATGAAACAATGATGCTTCGCAAGAAGCAGAGTGAGGTGTGATTCTTATCCTCACATTATCGGAAGGAGGCTCATATGGCAGAAAAAGGAAATGCTGAAAAGGCTCTCGAAGCAGTTGAGCTTGCGAGAAGCACAGGCAAGATAAAGAAGGGCACAAACGAGACAACCAAGGCGCTTGAGCGCGGAACAGCAAAGCTTGTCGTCTACGCAAAGGACGTCCAGCCTGCAGAAGTTGTCATGCACATCCCATTGCTCGCAAAGGAAAAGGGAATTCCGTGCATTGAAGTCGCAAGCAAGGAAGAGCTTGGGCTCGCGGCAGGAATCAAGATTCCCACCGGCGCGATAGCAATCATAGCAGAAGGAGAGGCAAAGAACCTCATCAAGGAACTCAAGGGCGGAGCATAATCAAAATGGGAGAGCCAAAAAAGAAAGTAGTTGATGCCGCAGCTCCGGCAGCGGCAGCACAACAGAGGGGACCGCCTACCCCAAAGGCAGAAGCAGTAGCAGTACGATTCACCATCGCCACACCTGCGCGCGTTGAGGAAATCATCGGGCGCACAGGGACGAGGGGCGAGGCAATACAAGTCCGTGTCAGGGTCCTGGATGGAAGGGACAAGGACAAGATAATGCGCAGGAACGTAAAGGGTCCTGTGCAAAAGGACGACATACTCATGCTCAGGGAGACAGAAATCGAAGCCAGGCCGATGAACAAGGGCGGAAGAGGGGGTACGTAAATGGCACGCTGCTCATTCTGCAGGAAAGTCATCGAGCAAGGCACAGGACTGATGTTCGTCAAGACAGACGGCAGGATTTTTTTGTTCTGCTCAGGCAAGTGCGAAAAGCACCTGCTGAAGCTTGAGCACAAGCCGCGCACGACAAAGTGGACGCTTGAGTTCGCGCGCGAGAAGAGGCTGGGAAAGGCTGGAGCAAAGGCGGAGAACGAGGAGAAAAAAGAATGATTGAAAGGACATTGATTCTAGTCAAGCCGGACGGCGTGCAGCGCGGCTTGGTCGGCGAGATCACCCAGCGGTTTGAGCGCATGGGTTTCTGGATCTGCGGCGCGAAAATGCTGAAGCCTGATGAGAAGATCCTCTCGCTCCATTACGCAGACGACCCTGTCTGGAAGAAGAGCGCCGGCGCGAAGACGCGCGCGACGATGGAAGCAAAAGGCATTAAGATGAGTGAGACTGATGAGGAAATCGGCGCGCGCATCCGCAAGTGGAACATGGAATGCCTTCGCGGACCCGTTATGGCTCTTGTGTTCCAGGGACCTCACGCGGTCGAGGCAGGACGGAAAATCGTCGGCAACACCGAGCCCAGGCAGGCATTGCTGGGCACGATTCGCGGCGACTTTTCCATTGACAGCTATATGATGGCGGACGCTGAAAAGCGCGTCCTCCGCAATCTCGTTCACGCGTCAGGAAGCACTCAGGAGGCAGAACGCGAGATCGCGCTCTGGTTCAAGAAGGACGACCTGCACGAGTATACCAAACAAGACTACAAGGTCATATACGGAGTGACGAACTAAATGGGAGAAAAAGAGACACAACTGCAAAAAATGAAGCGCCTGTCAGACCAGCAGGCAAACATCCGCAATATCTGCACAAGCGCGCACATTCACCACGGAAAGACAGCGCTCACTGACAACCTCCTCGCAGCAGCGGGAATGATGTCAGAGGCTGCTGCAGGCTCGCTTGAGAAGGGAATGGCGACCTGGCAGCACGCAGACGAGCAGGAACGCCTTCTCACTGTTGACTCGGCAAACGTTTCAATGGTCCACGCATTTGACGGGCAGGAATACCTCATCAATCTTATTGACACGCCAGGCCACGTTGACTTCGGCGGAAACGTCACAAGGGCAATGAGGGCTGTTGACGGCACTGTTGTGCTTGTCTGCGCATCAGAAGGAATAATGCCACAGACAGAGACTGTCATGAAGCAGGCACTCCGCGAGCGCGTCAAGCCGGTTCTTTTCATCAACAAGGTTGACAGGCTCATCACAGAACTGCAGTTCACGCCAGAGCAGATGCAGCAAAGGTTCCTCAAGATAGTGATGGAATTCAACAATCTCATTGAAAGCATCGCAGAAGGCGAATTCAAGAAGAAGTGGCAGGTTGACATAGCGAACGGCTCTGTCGCATTCGGCTCTGCGCGAGAAAACTGGGCAACTTCTGTCCCGTACATGAAGAAAAAAGGAATCAGCTTCAAGGATTTGATTAACCTTTACAGGGGCGGAATGACAGAGCAGCAGCGCCAGGACTGGGTCTGGGAAAAGGCACCTGTGCACGAAGTTCTGCTCGACATGGTCATCAAACACCTTCCAAACCCTGTGGAAGCCCAGAAATACCGCGTTCCAAAGATATGGCGCGGAGACCTTGAGTCAGAGTTCGGCAAGGACCTGCTCAGCTGCAACCGCCACGGAAAGCTGGCTTTTGTCGTCACAAGAATCCTTATCGACCCAAAGTCAGGAAGGGAAATCTCTGCAGGAAGGCTGTATTCCGGAACAATAAAGGAAGGAATGCCGGTTTACCTGAACATGGCAAAGCAGCAGCAGCGCGTTGCCCAGGTCATGATGTACCAGGGAATCAAACCTGAAATCATCGGCGAGGTTCCAGCAGGAAACGTCCTTGCGCTCGCAGGCATTGCCGCGACAGCGGGAGAGACAATAACATCTGAGCCTGAACATCCGTTTGAGGAGCTCAAGCACATCTTTGAGCCGGTCATCACAAAGGCAATCGAGCCGATGAAGCCGCAGGATTTGTCAAAGCTTGTTGAAGTCCTCAGAAAGGTCGCAAAGGAAGACCCGTCTGTCAAGGTTGAAATCAACCAGGAAACAGGGGAAAACCTGATTCGCGGAATGGGAGAACTGCACCTTGAGATTATCGAAAACCGAATTGTCACAGAGAAAAACGTGCAGGTCAAGACCTCGCCGCCAATTGTTGTGTACAGGGAAACTGTCACAAAGCAGGGTCCTGAGGCAGAAGGAAAGTCGCCGAACAAGCACAACAAGGTGTACATGTATGTTGAGCCATTGGAGCCGCATGTGCGCGAGCTTATCAAGAACGGCGACCTGCCTGAAGGAAGAATCAAGAAGAAGGATTTGGCAATCAGGGACTCGCTTGTCGATGTCGGCTATGACAACGACACAGCCCTTGATGTCAAGAACATCTACAAGGGAAACATATTCATTGACGAGACAAAGGGCATTGTCCAGATAGGCGAAGTCATGGAGCTTCTCCTTGACGGATTTGAACAGGTCATGGACGGCGGCCCACTCGCGCGTGAGCCGTGCTTCGGAGTCAAGGTAGTCATGTCAGACCTGAAGCTGCACGAAGACGCAATCCACCGCGGACCAGCGCAGATGTATCCTGCTGTCCGTGAGTCAATCAAGACATCAATGATGGGCGCAGGGCCTTCAATATTCGAGCCTATGCAAACCCACCTTATTGACGCGCCTGTTGAATACACAGGTGATGTCACAAAGCTGATTATGAACAAGCGCGGACAGGTGCTTGAGCTCAACCAGGAAGGGGCAATTTCAATGATTAAGGCAAAGCTCCCTGTCGCAGAAATGCTTGGATGGAGCTCTGACTTAAGGTCAGCAACAAGCGGGCGCGGAACCTCGTCACTGATTGACCAGGTCTTTGAGCGCCTGCCATCAGAACTGCAGGACAAGGTTGTCAGGCAGATAGTCCAGCGCAAGGGGCTCACAGCAGGAATGCTCGGCGCATAAGCTTTTTTATAATTTTTGCATTATTTCTTCTTTTCCGCAACTAATGCGCAACCTGCGGGTTGGCAAACTTTCGGAAAACTGAGGCATTCCGCAAATAATGTCGACGTAAGGTCGACAAACTTGCAGAAACTGCGGTTTCCGCAAATAATGCACAACCTAGGGGTTGGCAAACTTTCGGAAAACTCCGGTTTCCGCAAGCTTTATAAATAAATGCCCTTCCCATCGTCTATAATCAATTTCCGATATATGGAGGGGAATCATTATGGCAAAAGGAAAACCACACATGAACGTTGTGTTCGTTGGTCACGTCGACCACGGCAAATCTACAACAGTTGGAAGGCTGCTTTTTGACTCGGGTACAATCGAGGAGCAGGTCCTTAGGAAGCTCAAGGAAGAGGCAGAGCGCCTTGGAAAGGGCGGATTCGAGTTCGCGTTCGTCATGGACGAATTGAAAGAGGAACGTGAGCGTGGAGTCACAATTGACCTTTCACACAAGAAGTTCCAGACACCAAAGTACGACTTCACAATAATTGACGCGCCTGGCCACAGGGACTTCATCAAGAACATGATTACCGGAGCATCGCAGGCAGACGCCGCAGTGCTCGTGGTCGGAACAGAAGGAGTCCAGGCACAGACAAAGGAGCACGCGTTCCTTTGCAAGACGCTTGGAGTCACACAGGTCATCGTTGCCTGCAACAAGATGGACCTTGCCAAGTATGACCAGAAGAAGTTCGAGCAGACCAAGACCGATGCTTTGGCTCTTTTGAAGAGCGTCGGATACAAGGTCGAGACAATCCAGGTATTGCCACTCGCATCATACCCTGGCGACAACGTGGTCAAGAAGAGCACGAACATGCCATGGTACACAGGTCCGACTTTGCTCGAGGCGCTGGACAAGCTCAGCCTGCCGGAGAAGCCGACAAACCTTCCCCTGCGTATGCCATTGCAGGACGTTTACAACATCAAGGGAATCGGCGTCGTGCCAGTCGGCCGTATCGAAACCGGTGTCATGAAAGTCGGCGACAAGATTATCATCATGCCTGCCCGTGAAGGAAAGGGAGTCGTTGGCGAAGTCAAGAGCATTGAAATGCACCACGAAGCCATCACTGAAGCTGAGCCCGGCGACAACGTCGGATTCAACGTGCGTGGCATCGAGCTGAAGGACATCGCCCGCGGAGACGTGCTTGGCAAGGTGGACAACCCGCCAACAGTCGCCACTGAGTTCACCGCACAGATCGTTGTGCTGAACCACCCGACCGTCATCACCGCAGGATACACGCCAGTGTTCCACATCCACACTGCACAGGTTGCCTGCCAGTTCATAGAGCTGGTCAAGAAAATCAACCCTGCAACTGGAGAAACACTGCAGGAGAAGCCTGACTTCATCAAGAACGGCGACGTCGCTGTCGTGAAGATCAAGCCAATGCAGCCGCTCGTGATTGAAAGGCAGAAGGACATCCCGAAGCTTGCGAAGTTCGCAGTCAGGGACTCCGGAAACACGGTCGCAGCAGGAATGTGCATTGACCTCGTAAAGAAGGCTTAAACCGCCTTCAATTTTTTTATTTTTAAAAATTTCATCAAACCAACCTTATGCAAAAAGCCCGTATCAAGTTGGCGAGCATTGACATTGACAAGCTCAATAAAACCTGTGCTTACATTAAAGACATTGCTGACAAGACAGGGGTTGACATAAGGGGTCCTATTCCTCTGCCCACAAAGAAAATGCGTGTTACCACAAAGAGGTCGCCCTGCGGCCGTGGAACAGCAACCTGGGAACGCTTTGAAATGCGAGTCCACAAGCGCCTGATTGACCTTGGTCTGGACGAAAGGGCTCTTCGCCTTGTAATGCGTGTCCCGATACCAGAAGGCTTGAACATCGAAATAGAGATGGTAGACGTTTAATTCTATTCAGCAAGATATTTGACATCTAATATGTTCTTATACCACACTCGGATATCCTTTTTTGGCAGCGGACCGGTAACCGAAGAAACAAAGCCGTCTCTTGAAAGCGTCAAATAATCATCAGCAAAACCCTTGATTCTGCCCTGCACCTGAACAGTGCTTGCGCCCAACGCCACTGCAACAGGGTCTGACCGCGGGTCAATGTACAGCAATACACGCATTCCAATATCCTTTACATCAAAATCAATCATACGCCGCCGCTCGGATTTGAACCGAGAGACCCGTAAGGGTCCGGTTCGCTTGGACCTCTCGTCCTGATGGACTTCAAGGTTTCGAGACCGGTGCACTACCAGGTTATGCGACGGCGGCAAAAACTTACTGAATTTAGTGCCGTCATCGCTGGACCCTTTGCTCTGCGGAGCTGCAGGGTATGCGACGCCGGCAATAATACTATTATCTTTATTGAGGCTTTTTAAACCTTGCTTTGATATACACGCGCTTGGTCAAGCAGCGCTGAAAAAAGAAGGAAAGAAAGGCGGGCGTATCTCTTATTAGTGTTGATTTGAGCTTTCAGAAAGTTTGCACTAGACAAATCTGCCTTTGTCAGGACAAGCGAAGCTTAGCTGGGCTTGACCTCGGTGGGTTTCTGTAGCTTTTCTTTCACCACACGAGAGATTATTGCTATTACCGCCATTGCCAAACACCACCAGCTTCCTGCGTATGCAAGCCCGATGGAGCCTATGGCAAAGACTTGCCAAATCTCCCCCACCTCTATCACTATCTTTTCTACGCTTACATGCATTTCTTATTCTCCAACCCTCTTCATTCCTCTGTTCTGCCACAAACCCACCTTTTTCGTTTTTTTTTTGTGTAAGACCGGATTCTATATATAGATTTCTTTGCTCTAGAATACATAACACAAAATTGTTCAAACTTCGCCAGGCTGTTGTGGAACAGTTGCCCAGAATTGCATTCCTTCTTCGCCGGTATGACATCCAGAACCAAACATGTCGTTATTAAGCCCTAAAAAAGAACAAAATCCACCGTAGCATGCCACCGCTCCCGCCGTATGTTCATACATAAGGTTGTAACGGTGCCCCCTGCTGTCCATCCAGGACTTTATCGCACCTTCAGCGGTAGCACTTGCGCCAGAAGCGCCATACGCATTTTCTGCAACATATTCATCAGGACCTATCCCAAATTTTGTTTTCATGTTATCCGGGCAAGCGCCTGTTATCGGATTAGTATGGTCAAGATAACCGTATTCACTCATATCCTTCGCTCTTGCAAGTGCCAAATCATAAACACGCTTATCAAAACGAATTGGTCGTTTGCCATACTGCGACCTCAAGTCATTAAGAAATGCTATTGCCTTCTCAGATGCTTCAGGAGAAGTTTCAGTTGAAAAGTAATCGCCAATCTTGGAGAATAAAGACTCTTTACTGGATTCTGTTGTAGCAGCTTCATTTTTGGCAGGGTTGTTAGCCACAGAATAGTCTATATCCAACGGGTTAAAAAAAGAAAAAGTGACCTTATCAATCTCTCCTGTTAACTGTGAAACATATTTTTCCTGGTTCTTGTAGACTTGAAACAAAAGAAGGATGAATATGACAACAATTATCAGCTTATAACCATTACACAATCCCTTAAAGCAGTATCGCATATTTTTCAATATGCGGAATACCAACAGTAAAGAGCTGATTGCTGCAGCTAGAAGAAGCAAAGAACCAATTTTGATGAATAAAAACTCATACTTGTTTATGGCGCGTATGTTGTTGTAAAATATAACCAAACAGAAAATGGCAGCAACAAGATATAACGAATGCATAATAAAATTATGAATCCTGAGGTAATATCCCGGATACCTTCTATGAAAAAACCATCCCTTAACATGATACCATGTTTGTTTAAGTTTATCCATAATAAAACGCCACTGACGAAATTTTTCCAACATGCAAAGAAGTCTCATTTAGCCAGTTTAATCTCGCTTCAAGCTTTTGCAGTTCAGCGTTTGTCATTTTTTGTCCCCTTCTTCTTGCGTGTTAGCGCATACCAGATTGCCCAGATTAACAAAAGCGTTGCTATTTGCACGAGAAATTCGTATCCTTTACCTGCTTGCCATAGCGCCATTTTACTCAGCCTCCTTAATTTAAGGCACTTATAACGCCCCCGACGGGGTTAAGTGATTGTAATTTTGCAAACCACTGTGTTTGGCATTGCTACTCTTTTGTCCAAAACCAAAAAATTGTTGTCATTTGGTTACCTTCTTTGTTTTTTTGGCTACCTTCTTTGTTTCTTCGTTATAATGCCAAAATATACTTGCCAGAACTAAACTGCCCCAAAAAAAATAATCACAATGCCTAGCGCTACATCCATAAAGTATAATTGGGCAACTTCTATATGCGCATTCACCAGTAATGCCAAGTCCACAAATTACAATAAAAATACACACGAGTATTGTGCTTATTTTCATTTTGAATTCTAAACGCTGGCATTTAATAAAGCTTTCTCTGGTGTTAAAGCCCAAATCTTGCTAATTCTTTTTTTGTTGGCTTTTTAAAAACACGAGCATAAGGATTCTTGGGTTTTGTTGGCTTCCTTGGTTTTATTAGCTTGTCCTTCTTGTGTTTACGGCTGTGGCAGTTAGGACACAATAACTGAAGATTACTGGGGTCATTGTTTTTAGTATCCCTGTTCTTATGATGCATCTGCGGTATAAGCCCTTTAAGGCTCGGGTCTTTACACGAGGGATTTTCACATTTCCCTTCTGCCCTGATACAAACATCTTTAATTGTAGAAGAAGGAACTGAGACTCTGACTTTCTTACCTTTCTTATCATAATCAGACAGATTAATATTCCAAGGATTTGCCATAATGCACCTCTTTTATTGTAGAGTAGATGTGATGAACAACTATGTAAAGCTTACGGTTTATCGTCCACAATCCGTATATAGACCTGCTCACTCCCTGTGTTTTCGGAGGAATGAGAGGCATTCCTCTGGAGTGTCGCTCATTCTTGCCGAGGAGGCTAAAATGGAAGATTTAACACTTTTCAGCGTTACACCTTAAAACGCCCCCGACGGGATTTGAACCCGTGTCAAAGCCGCGAGAGGGCTTTATCCTTGGCCGCTAGACGACAGGGGCATTATACGACGATAAGGTTAGGGGCAGTTTTTAAAGTTTATGTTTGCCTTTGAAAGCGCCTGAGAATTTCCGGAATAACATCAACCAAATCGCTCGCGAGGTATCCAAAGCCTTTCTTTTTGTACAGCAGTTCTGCAGCCTTGCCGTTGACAAAAGCAGCAGCGCAGGCAGCCGCGAACAAATCATTTCCCTGCGCTATCAAGCCTGCGGTAATTCCGGCGAGAACATCGCCGGTTCCGCCGTGAGTCATCCCTGCATTGCCTGTTGTGTTCATTGCAGACTTGTCTTTTGAAATTATTACTGTGTTCGGATGGCCTTTTTTGACAAGGACATTTGCGCCGAGGTTTGCCTGCAGGTTTTTCTCTGTCATTCCGCTGTTTTCAAGCAAAGCCTCCAGCTCTTTTGCGTGCGGAAGCATAACCGAGTATAACATATCCTGCACACGGATTGCCCGCAATGCAGCTGCGTCAATGACCATTGGCCTTTTGACTTTTGCAATTATTTCCTGCATAAACTCCCTTGCTCCAGGAGTCAATGCGATTCCGTTGCCGATTTCAACAACATCTGCCTTGTTCGCGAGCTCAAGGATTGCGTGAACATTGTCGCAGGTGAAGTTTGCGCACTTGATTTTCTTTGTTATCAGGTCAGGGGAGATTGTGTTAATTGCCCACGCGACTTTCTCAGGAGCAGCGACAATCACCAAATCAGCGCCGCTTCGCAGGACAGCCAAAGCGCCCATTCCAACAAGCGCAGGAGCACCGATGTAATCCTCGCTGCCACCAATAATGAGCACTGTGCCATTATCGCCCTTATGTGACGTCTTTCTGCGCGGCTTCAGGACAATTCTGCCAGAACTGAGTCTAATCATCCGCATTTTATCACATTGACAGGCTTCTTTGAGAGGAATCCCTCAATGTTTTCTATCGTTGTGTCAATAATGCGCATCAATGCCTCTTTTGAATAGAACGCGCTGTGAGGCGTGATAATCACGTTGGGCTGCTCAACAAGAACGTGCTCCTCAAGCAAAGTCCTATAGTCCACCTTTGTTTCCTTTGAAGGCTTGCTCAGGAGCTCCAATTCATCCTTCATTATGCCTTCCTCCTCAATAACGTCAAGCCCAACACCTGAGAATATTCCTTTGACCACTCCCTCAAGTATTGCCCCTGTCTCAATTACCGCGCCTCTTGAAGTGTTAATGAGAATTGCGCCTTTCTTTACCTTGCTCAGGTTTTTCTTGTTGAGCATGTGCGTTGTTTCCTTTGTCAAAGGCACGTGGAATGTTATCACGTCTGACTCTGAAAGGAGCTTGTCAAACGGAACATAAGTGAACCCGCATTCCTTTGCAAGGACAGGATTAGGGAACAGGTCAAAGGCAATCACTTTCATTCCAAATCCCTCGCCGCCTATGTGCGCAACATTTCTGCCGATTTTTCCTGTGCCCACAACCCCGAGTGTTTTTCCCTTAAGGTCTGTGCCAATAAGCCCCTCAAACTCAAAGCTGCCGCTTCTCGTTGTCTCAACCGCCTGGACAATCTTGCGGGAAACTGCCAGCATCAGGGCAAAAGTGTGCTCTGCGACAGTAATATCGCCATAAGTCGGAACATTGCAGACAAGGCATTTCTTTCCCTTGCATGCCTGAAGGTCAATGTGGTCAAAGCCAGTGCTCATTGTTGTGATAAGCTTCACTTTTGGCAGCTTTGCGAGAGCTTCCTTTCCAACTTTTGAATAAATAAACACCGCAACAGCGTCAGCATCCTTTGCCTTGGAAGCAGTCTCTGCAGTGAGCTTCTCATCAATAAAAACCAGCTTGTGCTTTTTCAGCTTCTTCTTAACATACTCCTTTTCCCAGGGCTCCAGTTCAAAGAATGCAATTGATGCCACAGCTCAAAAGGCTTCAGAATTAGTATTTAAACATTACGACGCCGAAACGTGAAATACGACGCCGTCGCCCGGACAGCGACCAACTTACGGGTTGGCGAGCCCGTGCTCCGGCTCCGCTTCTCTACGCCGTCGCCCGGATTACTTGACCAACCGCCGCGGCGGTTGTCAAGTTGCTCGGAAACGCCGTGCGTTTCCGACATGAACCGGGACCCGGTTCAAATCTAGAAATGGCTACGCCGTCGCCCGGATTTGAACCGGGATACCCTTGCGGGTCAGGCTCGATGGCGCCTTTGCGCTTCCAGGCCTGTGCAATAACCAGGTTATGCGACGACGGCAAATTATACGATAAAATTGAGAAGGATGTCTTATAAAGCTTTCTTAGAAAAAAGAAAAAAAGAAAGAAGAACTTCCTCACTTCTTGTGCTTGCCGATGTGGTGGAATCCTGATATGAGGGAAAGCAGAGCGAGAACCAAAATGCTCCACTTTGCGTCTCCTGTCCACGCGAAATAGCCTGCGGCAATGGCGCCTATAATCAGCAGCCATCCACGAACATTTGCTTCCATTAATATCACCTCGTTTGAGAACAAAAAGCAGAATACAGTATTAAAGCTTTATGGCGCTGCAGAAAAGGAAAATGGCGATGGCGTGATTCCTTGAAGTTCGCGAAGCGAACGAAAGGTGCAAGGACCGCAGTCCGAAGCATGTTCAAATCACCCATGCGTAAACAAACCGCATGCTGCAGAAAAGGAAAATGGCGATGGCGTGATTTGAACACGCGACCCACGCCTTATGAAAGCGTTGCTCTGCCGGGCTGAGCTACATCGCCGTACACGACGGTAGGAAAGAAGGCGGTTTAAAAAGCATGCGATTTTTACGGGAAAAATCGAATGGTGCTCAGGAATCATCAGATTCCTGACAGCTTGTTCTCAGAGCGCTGCCTTTATCGCTTCCTGAACTTTTTTCAGCTCTTCAGGCGAGGGCTTTTTCCTGAGGCTCAAATCAATTGAGCCGCCGTGGCCGTCGTCAGGCAGGCGCGGAATAAGCCAGACATGCGCGTGAGGCACTGCTTCGCCAATCACGATAGAAACAACCCAGTCTGTCTTCATTGCCTTGCGGATTGCGTTTGCTATCCTGTTCGCGACAGTGAAATACTCGCCGACATTCGGGCAGTCCCACACCCAGCGGAAGTGCTTCTTCGGGATAACCTGCACATGCCCTGGATTCAATGGCGCGATGTCAAGGAATGCGAGAAAATTATCGTCTTCATAGACCTTGTAGCACGGGATTTTTCCCGCAATAATCTTGCAAAAGACGCAATCATCCATTTTGCACCTCACAAAAATTTCTCAATCTCAGTAAGGCTCTTGATTTTATTCACATACTCGCGCGTTCCCTTGCGGTCAATAAGAACAGCCATTATCCCTGCCTTTTCAGCCCCTGCAATGTCTGTTTCCATGCTGTCTCCAACCATAATCGCGTCTTCCTTGCTGACTCCCAGCTTCTCAAGCGCGAGGTCAAACATTTCAGGGTCTGTTTTCAAATATCCTGTTTCGTACGAGAAGCAAACCGCGTCAAAGAGCTTGTCAAAGCCGAACTTCTCAAGAACGCCGTCAACAGAGAGCTTGGGCGTGTTTGAAACAATTGCAATCTTGATTCCTTTCTTTTTCAGCATTTCAAGCGCTTCTATTGTCTCAGGATATGGCTGGGCAAGCAGCTTGTTCTTGTTCCAGACGCCCACAAGATTTTCAATAATCCAGTCCTTTGGCTGCAAATCCATCGCGACAAATGCGTCAACAAACATTTTGACCTGGTCGTCATACGGCTTTGTCATTGCAACGCGCTCAAACTGCTCGACAAAATCGCTGAAATGCATCCTCGGGCGCATAAACCTGTAAGTCTGCTTGAGCGGCGAATAGGCTCCCTGCTGCACAAGCGTCCCCCAAAAGTCAAACAACACTGCTTTTTTCATTTTACCCCATTGACTCCAGTACTTGCCTGTTTAAAAGGTTATGGCTGTCCACTCGCTTCGCTCATGGACCAGCGGACAGCGGCCGACTTTGGTCGTCCAGCCCGCGGTCCACTCGCTTCGCTCATGGACCAGCGGGGATTTGAACCCCGAGCCTCACCCATGCCATGGGCGCGTTCTACCGGGTTGAACTACTGGCCCGCACACAATAAACCGCTGAATCGTCTTTAAAAAGGTGTCGATGCGGGGCAGGGGCTCACAAAACAGGTTTAACAATTCAGAGATCAAAATTAAGCGCTTCGCCCACTCTGGATTCAAAATTTTTAAGCAAGTCGCGCAAAGTGCAAGGCGAACTGTTCTCTCCGCTCTGCTTCGCCAATTCCATTGCGATATACGGGTTATTCCCCATAACAACTTTTGAAAAATAGTGTATTGTGCGCATCAAATACTCAGGCACTTGCTCATCAACATCTGGCTTTTTACCAAGAACCTCTTCAGCAACCTGCATCACACACGCAGTGGGGGAAAGGGTTTGATAACGGCGAACATTATTTTCCCACGCCCTTTTCATCATCCCCAGCAGAGGCTGCTTATCCGCACAAACAGGGTGGGAGTCTTCCTTGTTTCCGCGGGCAACACGATACTCGTTTATAACACGAAGCGCGTCAAGAGTTACAATACCCTCAAGCTGTTTTGCCGCAGCAAGCCTTTCTTCCTCGGTATGTGTCAGACTGTCAGTAACTGGGTTATTGTCCAAAAGCACGTCTTCAATCTGTTGGTAATTAACAACCATAGACAGAAAGAAACAGCCGGCTAATATAAATCTTGGGTAAACGCAACAAATGGACGCGACGGGAATTGAACCCGCTGCCTCACCCGTGCGAGGGGTGCGTTCTACCGGTGAACTACGCGCCCTGAACTATGTAGTGAGAATTTATCGTCTTGCCCGCTTTAAAAAACTTCTTATTGGGCGGCTACGCCGCAGAGACCAGACATAAAAGTTTACACAGGGAAGAAAAATGGGACGTCAGAAAAAATATAACGCCCCTTTGGTCTTTGATTGTGATTGACAAGCAGAGTTTGGTTTAAAAGCTTTATTGTTTTACAGTTGTCAAGAACCGATTGTATCAATATTTTTGAATCGGTTCTTGAGCACATGTCGGAAATGCTCGGCATTTCCGAGCATGCTCGGAAAGCTTTGCTTTCCGACACTCGGCAATCTACGGATTGCCGATGTATTTCTTCAACTTCAGCGCCTTCTTCAGCGCCGCACGGTCAAACCCGACAATAACTGTCTTATCGTCTATGATTATGACAGGCACGCCCATCTGGCCGCTTATCTTGACCATTTCCTCAGAAGCTGCAGAGTTATCTGAAACATCAATATTCTCAAACGCAACCTTGTTTTCCTTCAGATATTTCTTTGCATCGATGCAGTGAGGGCAGGTTGGAGTTGAGAAGATTCTGATTTTGTGCTGTTTTGCAGGCATAACACACCTATTGCTTGATGTAAACGTATTTTGTCTCCCCTTCCTCTATTGACAATGAGTCTGTTGTCCATCCCTTCTGGACAGTCTTTGTGTTATTTGCAGTCTGGGTCGTGTTTGTCGCGTTGACAGTTATTGCCTTTGGCCTTTGCGCAATATTGCTTGTATTCTGTTTGGGCAATGGTGCAAGCGGGTTTGGCGCTATTGTAGTGGTGGTCTGCACAGTCTCAGTAACAGTTGGCGTAGCTTGCTGAACCGGCTCAAAAATGTCATCTGCCTTAGCAGTCTCCTGCTCTTCCGCAGGGAAAGAAACGCACCCTGCAAGCAGTACAACCGCAATCAGCAAGAAAATAACTTTTTTCATAGCAATTCAGCCTGACTTCCAAGTATTTTAACTTTTTCTTTTAGCATAGAACCAGAGCCCAATTCCGACAACAAACATCGGAATGTTAAGCGCCTGCCCCATTGTAAAAGGCCCGACATACGCTGTCGGCTCGCGGAAATACTCGGCGATAAAGCGGAATATTGAGTAAAGGACAAGGAAAAGCGCGAGAATCGAGCCGTCTGGCATTTTTTTCCTGCGAAGGCTGAACAAAACAATGAAAATCACAACATCATACAATGCCTCGTAAATCTGCGACGGGTGCCTGTAGCCTTCTGCGCCGGGAAACTTCACTCCCCAAGGCAGGCTGGTAACCCTTCCAAAGAGTTCGCCATTGATAAAATTGCCAATCCTGCCAAATGCCTGCCCAAGCGCTATCGGAACAATGCAAATATCCGCAAGCCTGAGGAAGGATATTTTCCTGCGGCGCGCGAACCAGTAAGCGGCGATTATTCCGCCAATAAGCCCGCCGTGGAAGCTGAGCCCGCCGTGCCAGATTGCGATTATTTCCCCTGGATTTGCTGCATAATACTTCCATTCGTAGGCAAAAACCTCGAAAATGCGCGCTCCAAGAATAATTCCCGCGACAAGCCATATCATCAGCCAGTCAACATCATCATCGCTGAGCTTTATCAGCCTCTCGCGCGCAGAGCGCCTGACATAAAGATAAACAACAAGGAAGCTCAGGGCCCACATCACGCCGTACCATCTTATTTCAAGCGGACCAAGGCTTAGAAGGGCAGGGTTGAGCGCGTGCTCAAAAACCATCAGTCAGCCCTCCTCACAACAAAAGTAACATACGCGCGGGTAAATGCAAGCAGGACAAGGAAAACAATAACGCTGACAATGAATGCGAGCTTCACATTCACAGCAGTGAGCCTTCTCACAAGAAAATCACCAGCATACAGCTGGGCTCCTGCGATAAGCATGGCAGGAACAAGCACTGAAATCCTGTGGATTCCTGCTGAAAACGCCTTTTTGATGCTGAGAACCGGGTATGAGACCAGCGCGAAATAAACAAGCACAACAAGCAGGACTGACATGAATATTCCTGTCTCTGGCGCAGGCAGGTTTGTCATTTTCTCAATCGCAATCCTCCTGAGCTCAACCATTGTGCTTATGCACTGCCAGAGGAAGTAAAGCGCACCCCAGAGAAGATTGATTCGCGCAAAGCCAAGCAGGTACTGCCTCCAATGCGCCTTTGAGCCTGAAACCTTTCCTGCAATGTGCCACGCAATGCCCTGAATAACGCAGAACAGCAAAAACACTGCAACTGCAAGAATCACAAGAAGCCCGAAAAACTGCCAGGTGTATCTGCTTACAGGCGGCTGGAAAAGCGCGTCAATTATTGCAGGCCTTGTCCTTCCTGCGACCTCGCGCATCTGCTCTGACAGGAGGGTTCCGATAATCATTACGTGTTCTGTAAGGCTTGCAAAAAGCGGCGCTGTCATAAAGCCGTAGAGTGCAAGAAAAACCAAATCAAGGGCTGCGCTGGCAGGAAGATACCAAGAATTAACCCAGATTGCCTTCCACGCGGAAATCCATTCCCTTAGGACCTTTATTTTGGCTAATTTCATGGCTGGATGACTGCCTTTGCAATTTCCTGCGTTCCTGGAGTTGCAAACAGGTTATTAATGTTCAGTATTACGAATAGCAACGCGAGAAAAATAATCAAAACTATGGCAATAAACCAAAAATCAGCCCGTTTCATCAGCGAATTACGGCCACCAGCAGCACCGTATGTATGGCAGCAGGCCGATTTCACACACCCCGCCTGAAGATATAATCTCATTGGCGCGCGAAATGTCAGTTACGGCATTGCCGCGCTGGCAGGCATTCTGCTCAGGGACAAGTGTGACCCCTGCGCCTGTAATCGTGCTGAGATTGCCTGTAAAGAACAAAACAAGGATGACTATGACAAAAATTGCGACAACACCCCACGCTGCCAGCCAGATATCCCTTGATGCGCCTGCGCTGTCGTCTTCCATTGCAACTGGAGTTGTGGCGCGGAATTCGAGTTTCTTCTTGACCATGTAATTTCACCCCTTTGGACTGATGCTGAAGAGAACAGCGGCATTTGGGTTTAAATAGTTTTCGCTTGGTTCTTATGAGAGGTCAGTATATTCGCCGTATGGGTGGATGAGCTTCCAGCCATTGTCTTTCAGCCTGAGGGTTATTGTCTGGTTTGTCAGCAGGAATTTGCCGTCCCTTGTCTCAACCTCGATTGCTGCTGAGACTTCTGACTGGCTTCCTGTGTTTGCCTGCTCAGACGCAAATACCAGCCTTATCCCCTTTGCCTCAAGGTAAAACTTGCCAACATTATTTGCAAAGCGCGCCTCTGAGCGCGCTGTCGGCTCCATTACTTTCCAGCCTTCAGAAACAAGGGAATACATTGTCTTGTAGTCCTTGTTTGCCCATGCATTGTAATACATCTTTACAATGTCAACAGGAGTTCCCTCAATTGGTCCTGGACGTTCAGGAACGCATGCTGAAAGCAGTGCGAGAACAGTAATAAGCAAAATTAGCTTTTTCATAAATACTTGGATTTACAGCCAGTATTTAATGCTTATGGACGCAAGGATTACCTGCTTACGGCCAGCTCTACGTTGGCGGAATGTCTATATCCGGCATTGAGCCGCAAACAAAAATTGCATTCTCAGAAGTGCCGTCCATAGTTGTTGTGGAAACCGCAGGAACGCCGCACGTGCTGGTCCAGTTGACCTTTTCTCCAGGGGCGCCTCCAACCTGGAGAGTGCATATCGCATAATTGGCTGGAGCACTGCAGCTTCCCTTTGATGACGAACACGTGTGGGTAACATGTGCGAACAAGAAATTGCAGGCCACCTGTTCTTCAACAGGCAGGCACGCACCCTCACTGCAGCCATACGGGCAAGTGAACGTGGACAAGCTGTATCCTAGCGGGCTTGCAGGGTCACAATAAATCTCCTTAACACTTGCGCCTGTATCTGCACACTGCCCTTTGTCATTAAGGCAGCAATCACTTCCTGCCTTGCCATACCCCTTCACATAATAATCAATTCCGCCATCACTTTCACTGCAGGGAGGGGCAGATGAAATGCAAGCAGGGTTTTGAGTAAATGTCTCCTGAGTCGTCGTAACGCGGTTAATGTCAATAATCGGCGCTTGTTCGCCGTTCATGACGCCATTGCCATTCTGGTCAACAGCCAAACCCCCTGTTGCAGTATCCACATACATCCTATAAGTGGTTCCTGCAACAACAAGCTCTGCACGGTTCTGGTTGTTATAAACAACTTCACGAGCGCCTGTCCCCAAATCAGTGAATTTGAGCTGGCGCTGAGTAGTATTTATTCCCTCATATTTGAGAATGTGTGTAAACAGGTTTTGGCCTGCACGGCGGGTTAATACAAAATATTCTTTTGGAAGAACCTTCTTTTCATTTCTTGACTTTGCCTCATAAAAGTGCAGCCTGTAATTGTTTTGCAGAGCTCCGATATCAACGCCTTCGCTAAATACAAGTATGTCAAAATTATAGGGTATGTTTTCTGCATTAACAAAACTAAACCTTGACGGGCAACCAGAAACATTGGTGGGCTGCTCAAGCGGTACGCACACGCCATCCCTGCATCCATTCGGGCAGGTTATTCCCTGCAGGCCGAAATATTTTTCCTGCTGGCAGAGCCCTTCTGCAAGATAGCTTTCACTCCTGCAGGCATCATTGTACACGTTGAAAACGCCTGTTGCGGAGCTGTAATTTACATATCCCTTTGTGAAAACATCAGGCCTTGCCTGCGGCGTTAGGCCTGCTCCCCTGTAAATTGCGAGGTTTTGGCTCGATGTCTTGTCAGAGTCAAGGCATGGGACTACCGGCGTTGGCGGCACTGGAGGAACACAATTGGGATTTCCTGTAAAGTATTCCTGGTTGTAAGTCTTGTTGTCATTCGCAACAATAATTGCCTGCTGGGCGTTCACAAAGCCGTCTGCATTCTGGTCAATCGCAAGGCGCTCTGTTGCAGGGTTAAAGTAAACCGCATAGCCAATCCCTGCGACAACAATTGTGCCTGCATTGTTATTGTCATAAGTGATTTCGCGCGTTCCTGTGCCCAAATCATGGAAAGTGAGCGTGCGGTCTGCGATATTAAACCCGACAAATTGCAGGATGTGCGTGAACTGCGGGCTTGTCTTTGAAGTCAGCACGAAAAATTCCTTTGCCAGGATTGTCTTGTTGTTCTGGCTGTTTGACTCGTAGAAATGCAGCGGGAAACTGGCAGGACTGCCTGCAGGGGTTATGCGGACATCTGTTGGCGAAACCTTGACATCAAAGCTGTAAGTGATGTTCTCCTTGTTTGTAAAAACGAAATTTGCCGGGCAGGGCGGAGAGCCTGGATTAATCGGCTGGGTTGAAAAAGCCATTCCTGTCATTGCCCCAAAGCCCCATGTCGCAGAGCGCTTTGTCACAAGGGCATTAACGCTGAAAACAGAGGTGAGTATCAGAAGCAAAGCAATGATAACTATTGACTTTTTCATTTACAATTACCTCTTTTGATAAATTTCAGGATACTCAGTATTTAAGTTTATCGCCTGATGAGCTTTACTATTTCGCCGAACACAAGCACAGACGCTGAAATTCCTGTTGCAACAAGCCAGTCCTTAAGCGTAAGGTGCACTGTGCCGAACAAATTCTGCAGGAATGGGATTTCAACAACAGCCAACTGCAATCCGACTGAGAGCAGTATTGCCGCCCAGAGCCACTTGTTCCTGAAAACACCCACTGCGAACAAGGACTGTGTTTCAGAGCGCTGGTTAAGCACGTTGAACATCTGCAAAAGCACGAGTGTTGTGAATGCCATTGTCTGCGCCTTTGCCAATTGTATTTCAGGGTCATAGTAGTCAAACACGAAAAGCGTGGCAAGCATCATTATCAGCCCGATTAGGAGCATCATCACTCCGCGCGATTTGTTAACAATGTTTTCCTCAACCTTTCTTGGATGGCGCTTCATCACACCTGGCTCTGGCGGGTCAACACCAAGAGCCAAAGCAGGCGCGCCGTCTGTTATAAGGTTAATCCAGAGAATCATAAGCGCAGTAACAGGCAATGGCCAGCCAAGAATTATCCCTGTGAAAAGCGTAAGGACTTCGCCCATGTTGCTTGAAAGCATATACTCAACAAATTTCTTGATGTTGTCAAATATGACCCTTCCTTCCTCAACCGCGCGGACTATTGATGCAAAGTTGTCATCTGCGAGAACCATTGCGCTCGCTTCCTTTGAGACATCTGTCCCGGTAATGCCCATTGCGATTCCAAGGTCTGCCTTTTTCAAAGCAGGGGCGTCATTCACACCATCGCCTGTCATCGCAACAACATGCCCTTTTTTCTGCAAAGCCTCAACAATCTTTAATTTGTGCGAGGGATTGACTCTCGCATAGATTCCGATATCCTCAACCATGTCTGTCAGGTCAGTAACGTGGTCAAGGTCAACGCCTGTGATTGCCTTTCCTTCAATGCCAAGCTCCCTTGCGATTGCTTTTGCTGTTGACAAATGGTCTCCTGTAATCATCACAACCTTGATTCCTGCTGTCCTGCACTTCTCAATTGCCTCCTTTACCTCGTGCCTTGGCGGGTCAATCATTGCCTGCAAGCCGACAAACACAAGGTCGCTCTCGAGCTTTTCCTTTCCGCCTGGCGCTGCTTCCTTGTAAGCAAATGCCAAAACACGCAGAGCCTTGTTGGCGTAAGCTTCACCCATTGCAAGGACTTTTTCTGCGTCAGCCCTTGAGAACCTCGCAAGCTTGCCATTGACAAGCTGCTTTGTGCAGAGCTTTACAATGACTTCAGGAGCGCCTTTTGTGAAGACAAACAGTTTCTTGTTTGCTTTATGCACAGTAGTCATTATTTTTCGTTCGCTTGTGAACTCGATTTCACGCAGTCTTGGATAAGTCAGGTTAAGCTGTTCGACATTTATCCCTGCTTTTCTCGCGCTGACAATCAATGCGGCTTCTGTGGGGTCGCCGATTACCTTCCAGTCAGAGTTTTCCTGATTTACTTTGGCGTTGTTGTTTAATGCGCCGATTTTCAGGAGCAAACTGAAGTGCTGGGGGTCTGTCATAAACCTTCCTTCAGGGCTGTAGCCAGAGCCAGAAACTGCGATTGACTCCTGGTTTGCGTAAACGTGCTTGACAGTCATCTGGTTGTGTGTCAGTGTGCCTGTCTTGTCAGAGCAGATTACAGTGCACACGCCAAGTGTTTCAACGCTCGGCAGCTTTCGCATCAGGGCATTCTGCTTTGCCATCTTCTGCACGCCAAGAGCCAAAGCGACTGTGACAACTGCAGGAAGCCCTTCTGGAATTGCTGCGACTGCCAAAGCGATTGCGGCAAGGAACATGTCAAACGGCGGAAGCCCATAGAACACTCCTGCGCCAAACACAGCAGTCGCTATTAGTATTACAATGACCGCCAGAAGCCTGCTGAGGCTCGCGAGCTTTTTCTGCAATGGAGTGGGCTCCTGCTTTGTCTCCTTTATCATCCTGGCAATCTTTCCAATCTCTGTCTGCATTCCTGTACCGATGACAACTGCCTTGCCGCGGCCATTTGTTATTATCGTGCTTGCAAAGACCATGTTTTGCTGGTCTGCGACTGCGATGTGGTCATGAAGCGCCTCTGTATTTTTTTGCACAGGCATTGATTCCCCTGTCAAGGACGCCTCCTGCGTCGCGAGGTTGACAACTTCAATCAGCCTTGAATCAGCAGGAATCTTGTCGCCTGTCTCAAGCAAAACAATATCGCCAGGCACAACCTCTGAGGCGTCAATCTCAGAAACATTGCCGTCCCTGAGGACCTTTGCCTTGAGGCTGACCATTTTTTTCAAAGCCGCAATTGCCTCTTCTGCGCGGTATTCCTGCACGCACCCGAGAACCGCGTTAAGGATGACAATTGCAGCTATGACCCAAAAGTCTGTCCATTCCTTTACCAAGCCGCTGATAACCATTGCTGCGAGAAGAATCCACACAATCGGGCTTGTGAACTGGCTGAGGAAAATCTGCAAAAGCGAAATCCTGCGCGCCTCCTCAATGCTGTTCGGGCCGTATTGAATGAGCCTCTGCTTTGCCTCTGCATCAGAAAGCCCGCGCTCTGCAGAAACCTTCAAATCCCTCAGAACAGCAGGCACAGACTGATCAAACCAGACCATAGTGAGTTTCGATGTTTAATTCTATATAAATATTACTTACAAATAGCACCCAATAAGTAACGTTTATATACTGCCACAATTCTGCTTTATAACGAAAAAGATGGTGCAGGCACAAGATATAGTGCGGACTGATTTCATTCTTGCAACTGTTGATGATACTGTCTCGTCCCTTATCGGGCAGATGGAAAGGCACGATGAGTGCTACGCTGTTGTTTTTGAGAAGAACAATTACAGGGGAATTATCGCGAAGAAATGGCTTTTGTCCTCAAGGATTGACCCTTCAAGCATGAAAATAAGGAACATTCTCACTCACCGCTCAAAGAGCAAGACTCCATTCTTTGTCCCGAAGCTTTCGCCTGACACAGAGCTCAAGGAGATTGCGCGCCTGATGGCAACAGCAGATGTGCACGCACTGCCTGTAATAGGCACAGAGAACAAGAAAGAACAGGTAATCGGAATGGTGCACGCAGAGGATGTTATTGCCGCGCTGAGAACATACTATGTCCGCGTCAGGGCAGACGAGCTCGGCAGCATGAAGCTTGTCACAATCCAGGAAAATGAGGAGATTGGAAAGGCAATCAACATTATGAGCAAGCAGAACATCGGAAGGGTTGTCGTGGTTGACAGCCAGAACAAGCTCATTGGAATAATCGGGCTCACAGACATAATACTTGATGTTTCTGTTTTCCCGCGCACAAGGATGCACATGTCAAAGGCAGGCAGCCACCAGAAAGGGAAGCGCACTGGCTTTGGAGTCGGCGAAAAGACAAACATCCTCACCCTGCCTGTGCACAACATCCTCACTCACGTTCCCAACTGCGCGACAGCACCGCCTGAGGAATCAGTCGCACAGGTAATAGACCTCATGGTCAACAAAGATATCAGCTCAGTGGTCCTCATCAAGAAAGACATTCCAGTGGGCATAGTAACAATCAAGGACATTCTGGAAGACTTTGGGAAGGCTTAGATCTGCTTCCACAGGTAATTGAAATACTTCCTGTAGTTGTTAGCAAGAGTCCTGTGCTTTATCACGAACGCAATTGGTTTCTCAAGCCAGATTACATTAGCAACATAATCGCCATAAAGGTAAATCACGCTCAAGCCGCTGAGAACTTTTGGAAGCACCTTGTATTCGTAATACTTTGATTTTGTAATCGGCTTGTTCTTTGCCTCGTTGACAAGGAGCAGTTTCCATCTGCACTTCATTTTCTCGCGCTTTTTGTTGTAGTGCGGCCAGAAATACGGCAAACGGTTCTCAACATCGCCAGTCGCGCCGATGAACAGGACTTCCTTGTGTTTCAGGCATTCTTTCAGTATTGTCTTTATTCCCTCTGTCCCGCGGTAAATCTCTGACTCAATCTCGGGCGTTAAAGAGCCGAACTTTGCCTTGAGCTCAGGAAGAATATCCTTGAGCTCTTTCTGCTTTTCATCAACCTTGGCTTTCTTTTCCTCAAGATAACGTATGAGATTGCCGGGGTCTTTTGGCTGGAACACTTTCACTTTGTTTTCAATAACAAATGTCACAAGCCCTTTCTCAATGAGCCTGTTCAAAGCGTCATAGAGGTTTTTGCGGTAAATCCCTGCAGCTTCCACAATCTTTCCCGCAGAAGTCGCTCCCAAAGACAAAAGCGCGAGATAAACCTTAATCTCAGCATCAGTCAGCCCTATTTCCCTCAATATCTTTGTATTCATAGAACCAACACCCGCCCGCGCCTTATAAAGTTGCGGTAGTAGACGACTACTACAGAATGTTAAGAGCGGCGTTTGGTTTTTAGCAATTATGAAAGAATTCATACTCGCTGGTCTTGGTCTTGGCTTCGGATTATTTATCGGCTTCGGGACTTGTTTGTCGCGGAATGATCAAGACAAAGAAATGCAACCAATCATAGAACTGCAAAGAAATGTTATAAAAAAAGCAGCAACTTATGATGGCAAGCCAGGGGTGTCAATTGAGGACATTGCAGTTCTTGCTGAAAAACTAAAGTATGACGCGCCCATTATTGAAGGCAATGGTCTTGATTACGGAGTTAATTATTCACAACTGAAACCCTGGTTCAAATTCAGAGATATTATCGAGAAACATTACGTCAGCAAGGAAGACCTGGAAAGAATTCTTGCGGAAAAGTGAGAAAATGGAATACCAAGTCGATTTAGATAAACAGACAACACAAAAATGTGTAGACGCGATTATAAAAGCCACATCCCTAGAGGACCTTGCTGGTAAGATAAACCTAGATGTATTTTTTAGACGAACGTCTGATGGTCATCATCTCAGCGTCATAGGTATAGAAAAGAGCTTGGCTGAAGCAGCAGTAGTATTACCCGAAGTTTCTCGTTTTCTAAGGCCTAATTATTTTGGACAGCAAATTGTCCGCATCCTTGGCCCTCTTAATTCATTAGAGAGAAAAGATAAGCCAGTAGTTAATCCTTCTATCCCTTTTATTTTTGTTTCCAGCGAGGATGAATTAGAGGGTATAAAGCAAACTGTCGCAAGAGATGGTGAGAAGTTCATAAGTTATCAGCATCAGCTATGGCTTAGCCAGGATTTATATTTCTTGCAACAAAATACTTATACTGGCAAAAAGAAAAAGTTATTTCGATCCTCTTGTAATTTAGATATAAAACCTGAACCATACGGATTTAATATTCATGGATTTCATGGCCCAATAGAGCATATTCACCCAAAAGAATTAATGATTCCATTACTAAAACGATTCCTTAACGGATATCTCGGACATATGGAAGAATGCGCAAGAAAAGAATCTGTAGAAATGGCCGACTATCGTCTTAAAGAATTTAAAAAATCTGATTGGTGCATATTGCCCGCCCATAAAGATTTTGCTGCGGCTGTTGAAAATAATCTTAGCCAACTTGGACTTACTAAAGTAAATAAAACTGATTAAATAGATAATTTTTCTATTTTCGTTAGTTTCAGAACTCTCCCATCACTTCCAATCAGCTCGTCGATCCCCTTCTTTCTATCTTAAATGAAGTGAGCTTCATTGTATTTGTAGTAAGATTTAAATATAACTTGTTATACAGGTATACAAAAAGAGCTACTGGTTTCAGAGATGCCAATACCAAAAGACAGGAATCCCAAGAGAACTTTCAAGGAGCTTAGGCACGACATTCTTTCTGACTTACTAAAAGGAAGAAAAACAGTCAACAAGCTCGCAAAAGAGACAGGAATCAACTGGAAGACTGTTGACAACCACTTAATCTGGCTCAAAGGCAGAGGATTTGTAAGGGAAGTCTTTGCAAGCTCTTATGTAAAAATCTACGAGCTCAGCGAGGAAGGAAGAAAATTCCTCGGCGTGGAGGGCGAAGCATGAAGCCCACGCGCGTTTTAATGCTCGGATGGGAATTCCCGCCATTCAAGAGCGGAGGACTTGGCACAGCCTGCTATGGATTAACCAAAGGGCTCGCAAGGCAGGGAGTGCACGTGACTTTCGTAATGCCAGTCGCGCCAGAAGGAGCCAAGGCAGAGTTTGTCAAGCTAATCGGAGCAAACCAGTTCGGCAAAAACATCAAAGTCCTACAGGTACCGTCAACACTCGCGCCATACCAGACAGCAGACCAGTATGCAGAAGATTATGCGCCATTGAGCACAAAAGGAGTCTACGGCAAGAACATCTACCAGGAGGCAAGAAGATTTGCAAGAGTCGCAAAGATTATCGCAAAGAAAGAGCCGCACGATGTAATCCACGCCCACGACTGGATGACTTATGACGCAGGAATTGAGGCAAGAAAAGTTTCAGGCAAGCCATTGGTTGTGCACATCCACGCAACAGAATTTGACCGCACAGGAGACCACCCGAACACTTACATCTCAAACATTGAATACAAAGGGCTGAAAGAAGCAGACCTAATCATCGCAAACAGCAACTTCACAAAGAATAATGTGATGAAGCACTACAAGATTCCTGAAAATAAAATCCGCGTTGTCCACTGGGGAATTGAGGAAGATGACCCTGCATACCACCTCAACTACCGCTCAACAATAAACAAGAAAGGAAAAGTCGTCTTGTTCCTCGGCAGAATCACAATACAAAAAGGACCTGACTACTTCATTGAGGTCGCGAAAAAAGTGCATGACTTTGAGCCGAACACTTATTTTGTGATAGCAGGAGACGGCGACATGATGCCGAGAATCATCAACCGCGCTCACGAGCTTGGCATTGCTGACAAGGTTATTTTCACAGGATTCCTGCAGGGCGCTGACGTGCACAAGGCATTCCAAATGGCTGATTTATACGTCATGCCAAGCGTTTCAGAGCCGTTCGGATTGGTGGCATTGGAGAGCCTGAAGAACAAGACTCCAATAATCGTAAGCAAGCAAAGCGGAGTCTCAGAAGTGCTGAAGAACTGCCTGAAAACAGACTTCTGGGACATTGACAAGATGACTGACATGATAGTCAATGTGCTGCGCAACCAGGCGCTGCACGACGAACTAAAGGAATTGGGCCATAACGAGGTTCAGAAGTTCAACCTTGATGAGCCCGCGAGAAAAATTCATGATGTCTACAAAGAGGTGATAAGATGACAAACGTTTGCCTGTATTTTCAGGTGCACCAGCCATTCAGGATGAGAAAGTACAATGTGTTTGACATAGGGCACAACACAAACTACTTTGACGAACAAAAAAACAGGGAAGTGATGCAGAAAGTCGCAAAGAAATGCTACATTCCTGCGAACAGGGTTATCAGAAACCTAATCGCAAGGCACGAAGACTTCAAGTGCGCGTTCAGCATAACAGGAACAGCATTTGAGCAGTTCCAAAAATATGCTCCTGCAGTGCTTGACAGCTTTGAAGAGCTCGCGTCAACAGGCGCAGTGGAGTTTTTGAATGAAACCTATTACCACTCGCTCTCATTCCTGCACAACAAAGAGGAGTTCGCAGACCAGGTAAGAATGCACCAGCGAATGATAAAAGAAAATTTCAAACAAAAGCCTGTTGTTTTCAGGAACACAGAGCTGGTTTACAACAATGAGCTTGCAAAAACAGCAGAAGATATGGGCTACAAGGCAATACTTGCAGAGGGCGCTGACCACGTGCTTGGCTGGAAGTCGCCGAACTATGTCTACAAGCCGAAAACAACAAGGAAAATGCGCCTGCTGCTGAAAAACTACAAGCTCTCAGACGATGTCGCGTTCAGGTTCAGCGACAAAAGCTGGAAAGAGCACCCTGTGACAGCGCAAAAATACGCAGAATGGATTGCGCCAATACTTGGAGACAGCATAAACCTGTTCATGGACTACGAAACTTTCGGTGAGCACCAGTGGGAGGACACAGGAATTTTCAAATTCCTCGAGCACCTGCCTTCAGAGCTGAAGAAAAAAGGAATCTCATTCCACTGGCCTTCAGAGCTTGTAAAGGTTGAGCCAAAGGACGAGCTGGACATACACTCGCCAATGAGCTGGGCGGATATTGAAAGGGACACTTCAGCATGGCTTGGCAACAGAATGCAGAACGCAGCAGCGCAAAGGCTTTACTCATTGCGCAAGGATGTGCTTTCAAGCCGCGATGACACACTCATTGACGCCTGGCGCAAGCTAAGCACAAGCGACCACTTCTATTACATGTGCACAAAGTGGTTCAATGACGGAGACGTGCACAAGTACTTCAACCCGTATGACAGCCCTTACGAGGCTTTCATAGCTTACATGAACATACTCAACGACATAATCATCCGCGTAAAAGGGGATGAGCAAAAAGGTGTCGGAGCGGCGCTAAAGCGCTGGATGTCAGTTTCATAAAAAATCGGAGGAAAAAAAATGGCAAAGAAAAAAATCATCAGGAGTGCAAAAGTAAGTGTGTGCTCGCAGGACAAGAGCTTTTTCGTGTGCGACGGCTCTATGTATGCGAGCCTGGCAGAACTTGCAAAGGGGCTTAGAAAAATGAACCCTGACACGTACAAGTACCACGTGAACGAGGAGAAGAATGACTTCCACAACTGGATAAAGGACGTGTTCGGCAATGCAAAGCTCGCAAAGCAGGCATTGTCAGCAAGGGACCAGAAGCAGCTCGCCAGGATTGTCAGTGCAAAGCTGAAATAATTCACAATATTTAAAAACTAAGTCGTATTTAAATGACTTAGAGGTGGGTTATGGCGAAAAAGAGGATGAAGCACGTAAAATCCAGGATTAAGCACGCTAAAGCAAGAATCAAGCACGCTGTACGCAAGGCGCTCAAAAGGGCAAGGGAAGCTCCAAAGGGCAGGCTTGAAATCATGTACAGGAGCAAGGAATTTGGAAAAGCGCCTGTTGAAAAGCATTTTGTGCTTCAGGACGGCAGGAAGATAGAAAGCCTGTTCCAGCTGATTGACGAGCTTGAGACAATGGGCGAGGATGTATTCAGGCACCACGTGAACGAAATGAGAAATGATTTCGCAAACTGGGCAAGGGATGTCTTTGCATCGTCATCACTCGCAGAGGAAATGCAAATGGTGCGCGACCGCATTGACACTCAGAGGGCGATAATGAAGCACCTGCTGCGTGATGTGGCTCATGTCGCAAGCAAAGAGCACCGCGAGGAAGTCAAGCAGGCCGTGAAGCATGAAAAGAAGATTGAGTGCAAGAAAACAAGCAAGGGGATAAAGTGCGTGATTAAATGAGCCTTAGAGACGTTCATCCGGACCACGTATTCCGCCTGAAAAACGGCGCGACAATCAAGAACCTGTACGAGCTTGCCAATGAGCTCGCCACAATTGATGAGGAAGTCTTCGTCCACCACGTGAATGAAGACAAAAATGACTTCCACAACTGGGTTCTGCACATAGTCCGCGATGAGCACCTCGCAAGCGTGTTTTCGGAAATCCACGACAGGCGCCTGATGCTCGCTGCTGTTGAAAAAAGAATCAATGACCTTGAAAACCCCGCAACACCAATCCACAAACTTCCGTTCCACTTCACCGCAAAGGACTACCTTCTCGGAGTCCTAATCGGCGCAATGGCAATGCTGATGATAAGCCGGCTGATGTGAGAAACGTTTATATACGTTAATGGCTCGTTCTTGCATAAAAAGAGGCTATAATGTACGACGTAATCACACTTAGCTCTGGAACTGTTGACGTATTTGTAAAGACAAAGCATCCTGAGATAGTAAAGCACAAGGAGCATGATGATGTCTGCTACGCAATAGGCGAGAAAATTCTTGTTGATGACCTGCACGTTGACACAGGCGGCGGAGGGACAAACACAGCTGTTGCTTTTGCAAGATTAGGGCTGAAAACAGGCTGGATTGGAAAGCTTGGCTCTGACCTGCACGCAAAAACAATACGCGATGAAATGAGGCGGGAAAAAGTTGACTTTCTCGGCTCGCACGGCAAAGGAATGAGCGGATACAGTGTTATACTCACCGGTCTTGAGCACGACAGGAGCATACTTGCTTTCAAGGGCGTAAATGACCAGCTTGCCCCTTCTGATGTTCCCTGGAAAAAACTCAACACAAAATGGTTTTATTTCAGTGCGATGATGAACCAGAGCTTTGAAACTTTGAAAAAAGCAGCCTTGTTCGCTAAGAAAAAAGGAATCAGGTATGCGTTCAACCCGAGCATGTACATTGCGAAAATGGGGGCAAAAGTTCTCAAGCCGATTATTGAAGACTGCGACCTGCTGATAATGAACAAGGAAGAGGCGCAGGCGCTGACAGGAATGCAAACAGCAGGGTGCAAGCAACTTCTTTCAGCGCTCCAAAAGTTCGCAAAGATTGCGGTAATTACTGACGGTGCAGGAATAGTCCATGCGTACAATGGATTTGAGCACTACCAATTGATTCCGCCGCACATTGACGTTGTTGAATCCACAGGAGCAGGAGACTCATTTGCAGCAGGAATGGTCGCGGGAATAATCCTCAAGCAGGACCTTGCCGAGGCAATGCAGTGGGGAATGGCAAACTCAGCATCTGTCATCCAGCACATTGGCGCAAAGCAAAAACTTCTGACGCGCAGGGAAATAGAGAAGGGAAAAAAGGCAAAACTCACAATCACGAGGCTCTGAGATGCTCGCGACACTCAAGCAGGTTCTGGCAAAGGCAAACAAGGGCAAATACAGCGTCGGAGCTTTCAACATCAACAACCTCGAGATAATTCAGTCAGTAGTCAATGCTGCTGCAAAGCTCAAGTCACCTGTGATTTTGCAGACCAGCGAGGGCGCAATCAAGTATGCAGGAATGAAATATCTCAAAGTGATTGTCACAGAGGCAGCTGAGGAGAACAAAATACCAATTGTTTTCCACGTTGACCACGGACGAGACCTTGAAATCATCAAAGAAGCGATAAAAACCGGCTACACAAGCGTGATGATTGACGGCTCGCATCTGCCATTTGATGAAAATGTCGCGATTACCAAAAAAGTTGTTGGCTGGGCGCATGCAAAAGGTGTTTCTGTTGAAGGCGAGCTCGGAACAATAGGCGGAGCAGAGGAAAAAATAGTTGCGCGCAAGATAATTTACACAGACCCTGCTGTCGCAAAGGAATTTGTCGACAAAACAGGTGTTGACGCGCTTGCTGTTGCGATTGGAACATCTCACGGCGCATACAAGTTCGCAGGAGCAGGAAAGCTTGACATTGAAAGGCTGCGAATTATCAAGAAAGCACTGAACATGCCGCTGGTTTTGCACGGAGCAAGCGGAGTTCCTGAATGGCTAGTGCACACAGCAGAGCATTATGGCGCAAAGCTCGGCAAACCCGGCGGAGTGCCTGACGACCAGATAAAAGCCGCGATAAAAAACGGAATCAACAAGATAAACACAGACACTGACATCAGGCTGGCATTTGATGCAGGAGTGCGCGAGGTTATTGCAACAGCTCCAGAAGAATTTGACCCAAGGCACATACTCGGAAGGGCGCGCGAGCTCATGCAGGACGTTGTCGAGCACAGGATAAAGCTGTTTGGAAGCGCAGGAAAAGCATAATGGGCTTGCTAAGAACACTTGGATTCACAGTCTGCTTCACAGCACTCACAGCGATAATCATGACCAGTTCAGTAATACGCTTGCCAGGCATGCTAGAATTCCTTATTTTTGTCATTGTTGGTGCTGCAGTTTACTTTATCTTTGGCCCAGAAGAACATTTTTCGTATGCAAGCCTCGTATTCATCACAGCAGCAGTAGTGCTAATTATAACAGGATTCCTTGGAAATGCAGCAGTACAAATCGCCGAAGCGATGATGCGCAAGTCGATCGAAACAGGTGCGAGAACATTTCAAATTGCGACCGTTTTAGGTTCGCGCAATGTGCTGCTCGGACTAATCAGCTTGTTTATTGGCATATTTGCACCATCAGCTGCGCTTATAAAATTCAAGGATAAACAGCAGATTGATTATGGCACTCTTTTGAGAAGTGCAATAAGCATAGGAGTCATCTACATCATTGCACTGCTCATCTTCAAGCTAACAATGTCCCATATATAATTTGGAGTACCTGAATGAAAACAGTCTACATTGGCGCAGACCACGCAGGATTCAAGCTCAAGCAGGAATTGAAAAGGTTTCTCTCACAGCAGGGCTACAAGGTCGCTGATGCAGGAGCATTTGAGCTTGACCCCAAAGATGACTATCCAAAGTATGCTTACGCTGTTGCAAAATCTGTTTCAAAGGGAAAAGGGCAGGGCATTCTCATTTGCGGCAGCGCAGAAGGAATTTGCATTGCCGCGAACAAGGTAAAAAACATCCGCGCAGTGCCAGTATGGACACTCCGCAATGCACGCCTCAGCCGCGAGCATAACGATGCAAACATTCTCTGCCTTTCCGGCTGGGAATTATCACTGCAAAGCGCAAAGAAAATAGTGAAAGCCTGGCTTGAAACAGAATTTTCAGGCGAAGAAAGGCACAAAAGAAGAATTGAAGAAATAAAGAGGATAGAAAATGGCAAAACCCTGTAGCACGAAGTGCAAAGGGCCAGCCGGCCGAAGGTCGGCGCGGAGATTTGAAATCGTGCCCTCATTGCTGTGCAAATCAAGAAAAGAGTTTCTCACAAAGCTCAGAAGAATTGAGCCGTATGTAAAAAGGGCGCAGTTTGATGTCATGGACAATATTTTTGTGCCGAACAAAACAGTCCAGCCAAAAGAATTCCGCGGTTTGAAGACAAAAGTGCAAATGGAATGCCAGTTAATGGTCAAAGACCCTGCTGATTACCTGTCTGACTGCTGCAGGATGAATGCAAAACTCATAATTTTCCATTACGAGTCATACAAGAATGTGAAAAAAATAATTTCTTTCATAAACCAGATAAGAGCTCATAAAATTCAGGCAGGAATCGCAATCAAGCCAGCAACACCTGCGAATAAAATCAAGCAATTCCTGAAACTTGTCGATATGGTCCTTGTAATGACCGTCCAGCCAGGCTTTGGAGGCCAAAAACTCCTGCCTGCAACGCTGAAAAAAGTCAAACAGCTCAGGCAATGGGCTCCACGCATTGACATTGAGGTTGACGGCGGAATAAACAAGGACACGGCACGGCTCGCAGTCAAGGCAGGGGCAAACCTCTTGGTAGCAGGCAATGCAATCCACAAGGCAAAGACAGTGCCTGAGGGATTGGCTGCGATAAGAAGCAACATGTCAAGAACCGTACGCGGTTCTTGAGCACAGGCGGAAATTCGCAAATTTCCGACATGTTTAAATAAAACAGCACTATTGCAAAACAAATGTTTGGAGAATTAGCTAAACTAATGAAGGCATGTTTTGATAGAAAGACTGCGTTTTATCGCGTTTCTGCAAGAGTTTTTCCACAAGCCCATCGCGATGAGTTTATAGACCAACTCACACAAACCAGCAGGTATGTCAGGATTGTCTGCGGCCAGTTTGCTCCGCAATTTTATGACGCTCCAGCATTTATTCGTAATCTCAGGAATTTCATAGACAGGTGCGGAACAATTGAGGTAATAACCAATGCTAATGCAAATTCACTCGAGGAAGCAACACAAAATATAGCAATGACACACAAAAACCTCAGCAGGTTGCTTCTTAATCCTACAATGGCTGAAATTTACAGCCACACTCCAGACCATCTGCGGCTGTATTGGTGCCCGATAAAACCTAAAAGGCAGTATGCAATCTTTAATGAATTAACCTCCCTTGTTGAAGATGAACACGCTTCAGACCAGCCTCGCGACACGTACTGCTTTAAGAACGATGAAAAAACCGCCCAGAAATGGATAGATCAATTCAACAAAATGCAGAAATTATGCAAGAAAATTAACCTGGAAGCACTGGCATACACGCCTATTGCAGTGGCGTAGCAACATTTAAATAAGTAAGAACAACAAATTCTCAATAAAAAGAGGTATTATGCCAGCCAAAAGAATCGTCGATGAGAAAAAGCTCAAGCTGATGGCCAATACTATCAGGCAGGATGTTATTTCGATGATTACTGCTGCTGGAACAGGACATCCTGGCGGCTCGCTGGGAATGGCTGATGTTTTCACAGCGCTGTACTTCCATGTTCTGAAACACGACTCTAAGTATCCTGACTGGGCTGAGCGCGACATTCTTGTGCTGAGCAATGGTCACATCTGCCCTGTCCGCTATGCTGCGATGGCTCACGCAGGATACTTCCCGGTAAAAGAACTGATGACTTTGAGAAAGTTCGGCTCAAGGCTGCAGGGACATCCTCACCGCGGCTCATTGCCAGGGCTTGAAACAACATCAGGACCTCTTGGATGCGGAATTTCTCAGGCAGCAGGAATGGCTCTCGCATTAAGGATGGACAAAAAGCCAAACCATGTTTACTGCATTGCGAGCGACGGAGAGCACGATGAGGGAAACACCTGGGAAGCTTTGATGTTTGCGAACAAAATGCAGTTGAGCAACCTCACAGTCATTGTTGACAGAAACAACATTCAGATAGACGGCCACACAGAAGAAGTAATGCCATTGGAGCCATTGCACGCAAAATATGAATCATTTGGCTGGCGCGTGATTGAGGTGGACGGCCATGACATTCACAACCTGATTGACTGCCTGAAAGAAAGAGGAGACAAGCCAATCTGCATAATCGCGCACACAACGCCAGGCAAGGGAGTCTCATTCATGGAAGATGACTTTGAATGGCACGGCAAGGCGCCAAATGCAGAACAATCAAAGGCAGCGCTCAAAGAACTGCAGGACGAGCGGAAAAAACTGGAGAAAAAATAATGCCAAACTCAATTGTTTTCACAAAGCCAGAACTCAAGGCGACAAGGCAGGGTTATGGCGAAGGAATGGTTGCATTAGGAGAAAAAAACAAAGATGTTGTCGCACTTTGCGCTGACCTCACAGAAAGCACGAGATTGACAGAATTCAGGCAGAAATTCCCTGAGCGATTCATAGAAGTCGGAGTCGCAGAGCAAAACCTCGCGACAATCGCAGCAGGAATGGCAATGATGGGCAAGATTCCATTTATTTCATCGTTCTCAATCTTCAGCCCAGGAAGGAACTGGGAGCAGATAAGGACAACAATCTGCTACAATGACGTCCCTGTGAAGATTGCAAGCACTCACGCAGGGGTTTCAACAGGCCCTGACGGAGCAACACACCAGGCACTTGAGGACATTTCATTGATGCGCTCTGTGCCGAACATGACAGTCATTGTGCCGTGCGATGCAATAGAAGCCAAGAAAGCAACAATTGCAGCAGCAAAACACCAAGGACCGGTTTATCTGCGGTTTGGAAGGGCAAAAACACCAGTAATGACCAAAGAAGACTCAAATTTCAGGATAGGAAAGGCAGAAATCATCAAAGAAGGCACTGATTTGACAATAATCGCGTGCGGAACACTGCTTTACGAAGCCTTGAAAGCTGCAAAATCGCTTGAAGAGGAAAAACTAAGCGTTCAGGTGATTAACAGCCACACAATAAAGCCCATTGACAAAAAAACAATAATAAACGCGGCAAGAAAAACAGGCGCAATAGTCACAGTTGAAGAGCACCAGATAAACGGCGGACTCGGAAGCGCTGTCGCAGAAGTTGTTTCTGAAAACTTCCCTGTACCGATAAGGCGCGTCGGAGTGCAGGACAGGTTTGGGCAGAGCGGTGAATCAGCAGAGCTTCTTGAGGAGTATGGATTGACAGCAAAATTCATTGTTGAAGCAGCCAAAGAAGTGCTTGTCCGCAAGGAAACAGAAGGAATGCAGTTTGTTGAAGTTGAGAAAGAAGAGGAAGGAAAACTGCTGTCAGAAATCGCTCCTGAGCATTATTTCCAGCTGTACGGAGGAGAAATCATCAAGACAGTGCCTGAACTTGAAGAGGCGCTTGAAACAATGCCAGAGGAAACATTCAGGCACCACGTCAACAGGGAGAGAAATGACTTCAGCACGTGGATTCAGGACTGCTGTGGAGACAGGATGCTGGCAGAAGAACTGAGAAAGCGCACAGACAGGGAAGAGATGATTGAAGTGCTGAAGAAAAAGCTGAAAGAAACAAAAAAATAATTCTAATAACCGCTGACTTTTAGCAGATATCCCACTCCATAGCTGCATAGCGCTGCTGCCATTCCGATAGCTGCGAGCTCAAGCCCTGCCACCCACCAAGTGCCGACTGTTATCTTTGCCTTGATTGAGCCGACAACAAACAAGGACAGCGTGCAGATTATCAATGACAATATTACTGCCATATTAACCGGCAAAAAGAAAAATGGAATAAGCGGGATAATAGAGCCGATAACGCTTGCCAGACCGACAATAATTCCGCTTTTCAACGGCTTGTGGAACTCTTCAGGAAAAACTCTCAGTTCTTCAGCGAGCATTGTGTCAAGCCAGATTTTCCTTGAGCTTGTTATTTTTTCAACAACTGCGTTCAATAATTTTCCTTTGAATCCTTTGTGAAAATAAATGTCCTTGACCTCTTTTTTCTCCTGCTTGGGCATTGTTTTCATTTCCTGTATTTCCTTTTTCCTCAGGCTGAGATAGTATTCCTTTGCAGCTTTTGTGCTGGTGTAAGCCACAGCGCCCATTGAGATGCTCTCAGCGACAGTTGCTGCAAGACCGGATATAATCACAATGTGCGTGCTTGCGGTAGCTGCAGCGACTCCAAGGACTATGCCAAGAACATTGACAAGCCCATCCTGGCCGCCAAGAATCAATTCCCTCAGCTTAGCGCCAAAGCCATCCTGTATTTCCTGGTCAAGAACGTGCTCGTGCTGCGGGCTTGACTTATAACTGTTGTTCACCATCTTTTTTCATTCGGCAGGTTGGATATTGCGTATATAAAAGTTGCTTCTTTGGCTGGAAAAACGCAGGGTTTTTATACCTGATTTTGCATTCTGCAGTAAAAAGAGTGATAATATGAAGAAGCTTGCAATACTCGCGGTTTTGTTGCTTATTTTACCTTCTGTGTTTGCCCTCGTACTGGAGACTCACGATGTCCAGATGCAGAGCAATGTAATCACAAACGGCTATGAATACGCGATTGTCTCAGGGTTTAACCGCAATGACATCCCTGTCAACATAGAGCACTGGCACATGAAGGTTGAGCTCGGACAGCAATACGCATTCTGCGAGCTCCAGCCAACCACAGTCCAGCCAGGGCCTTACATGGCAGACATTGAAGTTTCCTGCCTCACACGCTCTGGACTGTCATCATTCTTCGTGAAAAATACAATGGTCAAGATAAACAAGTATGTCGATGAGAGCATCCCTGCGAATTCAGTTAGCGTTGAAAGCATAAAGCTGGAAACAAGGGTACAGGCGCCTGTTCCTTTCAAGGTGACAAATGTCGCAGGAGAAGCAATACTTGACGCAAGCGCCAGCACAGCAGGAAGCCTTATGTTCCTCGCAGGCATAGGCGCGATAATAATCCTGGCAGTAGTGATAATTCTTGCCTCAATGCGAAGAGAAGAGTGACTGCATTAAACGAATTCTGTATTAACAGCGACGACTAAACGACTACTATAAATAACGGCTCCTTACAGTCGCAGAGACCAACTATAATAGAAGTTATTTCTCTTTATTTGTTTCGAGCTGCTGAATGAAGATTCGAGCGAACGGAACGCAGTGGAGTGAAGCGAGAATCTGAATTCGCAGCGAGTGTCTTTCGCTGTGCGCGGTATTTGGAGTTCGCGCTGAATGAAGCTGAATTCAAACTAAAAGAAAAACGCTTACTGCCTTTCGTAGGAGTAGCCCATCAACTGCTTCTCACCAAGGATGGGTGTCGGGACAAAGTAGTTCTGCTTTGTAATCTTGCCTATCAGAACCTGGTCATTGGAAGGCCTTGGGTCCTCATCGCTGCGTGGCTCGCGGGTGACAATGACAAAGTCATACGGGTCAAAGTATGTCAGGAGGTTGGTTTCAAGCACGCCAACACCGCCCTGGACAGTGTCAAACAATCCGAGGTTCAAGTACTGCCCTGACTCGCTGTCAAACAGCCATGCCTGATAGTAAGTGTTGTCCATCTCAGAAGGCCTCAAGTCCTTTACCTTCAGCATAATAGAACCCACCGGCTGGTACGGGCTGCGTGTGCTCTTTACTTTTACAGTGCCGCGCGGATAAATTGCAGGCTGTCCTGTCGCAAATATCGGCGGCTGGGGCGGAACCAGATAAACCCAGGTGTCAATCCTGAACGTCTGCACCCTTGGGTCATAGAAATACTCATTATACCTCTGCGGCCCTCCTTCCCTGAACTTGATATCAGCCGGCTTAATGTAAATATAACCAAAAACAACAGGCATAACCAAAAGGAACAGCAGTCCGAGCATTAAGAGCTTCTTCATGGTGTCTTGATGCCCTCCCTCAATATCCCCTGCAGGACAGGCATTCCCGGAGTCGGGTCGTCGTCAGGGAAAGGCTCTATCGTGACCATCATCGAGTCAAACGGCCAGAGCGGAGTGGTGATTGTGTATTCCAATGTCGTCACCCTGCCTATGCCCGCAGGCTGGAAGGACCCAAGGCTCATTGAGTAGCCGGTGTCCTCGTCAACCAGCCAAGCTTCGTATAGGAAATCAGGATACAATGGCGGCAAATCCTTTGTGCGGAAAAACACAGTTCCCTGCGGAATTCCGACCTGGTAAGGCTTTATGCTGATAACCCTTGCATAGCCTGTCGGTGTGCCGTTGATTTGCGGCCTTGAAACAAGCGCGAGGTCAGCTGATGCGAGCTCGACATACTTATTGACAATGTGATAGCCGCGAGCGCTTGCGTAGTAGTTGCTTATTTTACCGGGGTTGCTTCCCTGCGGAATCCAGTCATTGTAAGGAAGGTTTGACGCCCCTTCCTCCTCGCCCTTTGCACCAAAGCTTCCCCTGCTCGCTGCCTTTGCGCCAAATCCGCCGTATGGCTTGACATAAGTCATCCCATAGCGGTTGGATGAAAACACAATATCACGCTTTACAGAAATGCTCGGCGAGACAGCGTACCTTGTTTCAGAAGTGTAACCCTGCTGTACTGCAAGAGCCACATAACTCATCATGACAAGGATAACAATGCCTAAAACCAGCTTCTGCATATTCAGTAATCACCTTTTTGGAACAAAACAGCGCTATTCAGGTTTATAAACTTTGTGTTTGCCTCAGGAATAGCTTTAAAAATAACAGGGATTAAGAAGCAAATGTGGGGTGAGTGAATGAAAGTTGACCCAATACAACGTGCGCTGGAACTCAGAAAAACACTGATTCAGGGAAACCAGATACTTGTCGCAGACTTCTCAAACACTTTGCAGGGCAAGGACACGTCAAGAGTCATTGACCTGATGCCGAACATTGCAACAAACCAATATGTTTTCAGGACAAAAGTAAATGTCAAGCCAATAGACCCCATTGCATCAAAAGAATACCAGACAGAGTATTTTGACTTAAGGCAGAAAACAGACGCGGAAATTGAAGAATTCATCAGGAAGCAGGAGTTTGACTTTCCTTTGTGGTTCAAGCACAACAAAGGATTTTCAATGAAGCGTGCAGGAGACTATAACCCTCCGTTCATATTTCAGGTCGCAGGATGCAATTTCCACGACGGAAGCGCAACAGGAGGGTGCTGGTACTGCTTTGTTGACGATGCAAGCAACAATGGGGTTCCTGGAAATGGCAAAGCCCTGCTGGGAATCGATGAAACAATATACAGCATACTCGCCGCAAGGCAGAAAATAAAAGCGCAGTATGCAAAAGAAGGACATGACCTTAGCATCAAAGTCCTCAGGGCATCAGGCGGTGAGCCGACAATAGTCCTTGACTGGATACTTAATCTTTGGAGGGAAGTTGAAAAGAAGGGGTGCGACTTTGTCGGCCAGCTGGACACCAATCTGTCAACAGCAAGTGTTGTTGACCACTTTGAAAAAGAAGGCATCTATGAGCCAAACACGCTTGAAAAGCTTGCCGCATTCCCAATAAAAATTCTCACAGCGATAAAAGGGGTTGATGCGGCAAACCTGCAGGAAAACGTGCAGTCAACAGCGAGAATGCCAGAACAAGTGCAGTCAATAAAGAGGTTTATTCAGGCAGGATTTGACATTTACCCGCAAATGTACAATCCAAACCCCATGACGCTGAAATCATACCTCGAATCAATGGACGCAATGATTGAAAATTTCTCGCTCAGAATCCACGTCGGGCCTTTGAAAGCAAATTATGGGCCGACCAAAAAGCGCCTTGAGCTGGAAGCATTGGCGCTTGGCAAAGACAAAGAAAGATTCATAAGGGCAAAGGCAGAAACCTGGGCTGACAATTACCACAGGGCGTGCGAAGTTCTTAACAACCACCTACAGCAGAATTACGGCGTCGGCTACAAGGAAACAACAAGGTCAGATGTAAAACTGAAGCTTCTCAAATAGTTCCCCAGGGAATTGGCTTTTCCCTGCTGACCTTGCCTGGCAGGAAATTCTGCCCTGTGCACCTTCCAACTATGCAGGCGCACGAGCCTCCGCAGTCCAAAGTGCCTGGCATGCAGTCCATTGTGCACAATGTTGCCTTGCAAACAGGCACCTTCTCCTTGATAACACAGTCAACAGCGTGGCAGCACTGCGCCTTTACGCAGTCAGAATCCTCATCGCACTCAGGCGGCATAAGCTCAGGCAGGACGCTGACAGTCGCATTTGAAGTCAAAATGCCAAGGCCGAATGTCACATTGTAGCTTCCGGGCTTCTCATACCTGTGCACGGTGTTGTACCTTGTGGGAACATCAGCCTCAGGGAACCACGGGACGCAGTTGGAGCTCACCTCTTCTTTCATCCCGTCTCCAAAACTCCAGCGCTGTGGAGCACAGTAGAATCTCTTATCATTTGACTCTGCGTTTCTCAAAATTGCAGTGAGGTTGACAAGCAAAGGACCCACTCCAACCCGCGGATTTGCAACAATTTCAATTGAAGGCAAAACAGGAATTGGCTTTTCGCGCTTCACAATCATGCAATTTGCGCTGACACACCTTGTCTCGCGGTCTCCTGCGATTCCTGTGCAGAAGTCCGGGCAGACTTTTTCCTGGTCAACAAACAAATCATAATAATTCCTGCTGCCAACAAAGCAGTTTCCTGTCTGGGTGTCAATGCCGCCGCAGATGCAGTCATCGTCAGTTTCGCAGTAATCCTTTCCTCCAAGCGTGCAGGGCGCGAATTCGCAGTTTGGTCCTGTCCTGCCGACTGCAGAGCCGTCAGGGCATATCTTTGCCTCTTCTGTGCACGCAACAGGCATTCTTGGGCCTGCTGGCTGAGGATAATAAACAGCGCACGCTGACAGTAAAAACAGCAATGTTACAAAAGCAAAGGCGGTTTTTCTCATTTCGCCTCTCTAAGCCCGCCCTCTTTTGTTATTACCATGCAAATCTTCGGGCAATGGCACTGCTGCATGCCAGGAACACAAGGCTTGCATAAAGGATAATCACACCTCTTTCCAGGCCCGCAGTCATAATCAAACTCACACTCATCTGAAGATGCTGGCTGCACCTCTTGAACTGCAGGCTCTTGTGCAGGCGCCACACCCTGTTCTTCAGGCGGCACATTTTGCACAATAGGCTGCGTTATCGGCTGGGCATACCTGACAGAGCACGCTGTAAGAAGTACTAAAAGAAAAAAAGAAAAAAAGAAATGCTTACGCAATCTCAAACACCACCTGAACATTTGCTGAGACATCAACATCTCCCGGAAGTATTTGCGGCGCAGGAGCACCCATGTCTGACTTTGCAGCCATTGTTTCCATTCCGCCCCTGTACATCGGGTAGACATTGTACTCGTTGATTGAGACGCTGACGACCTTTCCAAGGCGCATTTCAATTCCTGCTGCAAGAGCTTCTGCCTTGCTTCTTGCGTCCTGGACAGCCTGCCTCAATGCCTCGTTCTTGGCGTCCTTTGTCTGCGCATCGCTGAGCTCAAAGCTGATGCTGTCAACTCCAGTTGCTCCTGCATCAACGCCAAGCTGGATGAATTCACCAACGCGCTCAAGCTCAGTTGTCTTGACCTTCAAAGTGTGCGAGACCTTGTAGCCTGCATCAATCTGCCTGTTCTGCTTGTAGTCCCAGTAAGTGTACGGGTACAAGTTATAGCCGGTTGTTTCCATATCGTTCTTAGCAACGCCGGCGCTCTTCAATGCAGCCTGTATTGCTGACATTGCCTCGCTGTTCTTGTCCTGGGCTTCTTTTGCAGTTGTCCCGTTTGTCTCAACGCGCAGCATCACTGTCGCCTCATCAGGGGCAACCTTGAACTGCGTATTGCCAACTACTGAGATTGTGTTCTGCTGGGGATTGCTTGGCTGCTGCACTGTAACATTGCACGCAGTAAGCAAAGCCGCGACCAAAACCATTCCAACAATCATTGAAAGTTTGTTCATTTTTACATCACCACTGTGTATATAGGAGAAGCACGCTTATATATTCTTTTTGTTAGTAAGGGACTTGCCTAACCATCCGTATTTCTTAAGCAGCACTATAAGTAGAACAAGCAGTATAATAGTGGCAATTCCAAATGATACGAGCCACACTGGCGAAGCAGCAGCCACAGCACCTGCAGCCTGGTCTGCGGTTGGAGCAGCAGCAAGCATTGGAGCAGCTTCTGGGAGAGCCTCTTTTGCAGCCATCAAGCGCGGAGCAGCAGCGCCAAAAGCAAGCCCAGGCACAGTAAAATACTTTATCGCACTAATTACAGTTGCCGCAGCGCTGAAAAGGAACATCCCAAGAATAAACCATATTGTTGTTGTGTTCGGGTGCAAAAGCATTCTTGACTTCTGCGTGAGAGAATAATACTTCCATTTTCTTGTTGTTTCCTCGCGCTCAACCAAATCAGCATCAACAAGAGCCTTCAAGTGCTCTCCCACAGTCGGCAAGCTCATCTTCAGCTCATTTGCAATATCCGAAGGAGTCATCTGCTTGCTGTCAAGCAGTTTCAAAATCCTTACCCTTGTTTCACCAGCGAGCGCTTTCAATGTCGGCTGGTCAAGACCGATACGTTCCATATTTTTCTGCAACAAGGCGATACTTATAAGACTTTCTTAGAACAGTTCATTGCACAGTTCTATGAACATTGCCGAGCTCCACGCCTGAGAGACGCATCCTTTGCTTGATAATGCGCGAGCAGAACTTAATTCAGCATGGTGGCCGACTGCGCCCAATTCCAGTATTTCATGCGAGCTTGCCTCAACAATTTTCTCAATAAAAGGCTTGTACTTTGCAGCGTTTGTCCTGTACAAAACAAGGGCAGCAAGGTTGTTGAGCCAGAACCAGCTGTCTCCGCGGTGATAGCTCACATTGTCCTGTCCTGTGTAATGGTCTGTGAATAATTCGTTATTGACATCAATGCTTGACAATCCGCCCCAGGCAAGCCACAATTTAGGCAAAACAGTGTCAAAGCATTTCTCCCACTGCTCCCTTGAAAGCAAATCAGGATATGCATAAGCAGCAATAAACACATTTGGCCTTATTGTCGCGTCATTCAATCCGTCATAAAGATAACTGCCGTTCCAGAAAGTCTCCCTGACTCTTTGTTCAAGTGTTTGGCAAAACTCTTTTTCTCCAAGACCTTTTGCAAGCGCAAGAGCCAAAGCCTGAATCTCAATGCGCGCACCATCACGAACATCTTTTCCATTAGAAGTGTCCATCCAGGTTTCCAAAGGACCATTCATAACAAGGCCATTGCTGACTGACTTTTGAATAACACCAAAAGCATTTTTCAACAAAAGATTTGCTTTTTTCTGGTCTGGCTTGGAAAACAAGTCAGCATTTTGGAAATATCTCAAAGCAACCCAGCCAGGACCGTCAGCAGTGCGCAATGAATGAGCACCATACGCAAGAGGCATTTGCTTTTTTGAAAACGCAGACAAATGCCTTTTGATGATGTTCTTGGCAAGTGTTTCCTGCCCGATACTTCTCACTGCATTACAGCTCACTGCCTCGTCGCGAACCCAGAACTGGTAGAACCACGGAATGCCTGCATACAATCCTTCATCATCAACAGAAAGCGAATAAAGTGAATTGCACGCGCACTGATAAGCAAGACCAACTCTTTTAGGCATTTGTGCTTTTACACGCGCAGTCTTTGCAGCCAAATCCGCCTGTTTGTTAAGCAGTGAATTTCGCGACTTAAGAATTCTTTTCGCATCCATAATTGCCTTGTTCCTGTTCAATGCCGCGGAAATTACAAACTCCTCGCCTGAAAGAACGCCAGCATTGAAAACCCAGCGAGAATACGGCTGGCTTTTCCTGCTTTCATCAAATGCGTAGTGCTGTTCAACCCATTCCTGTTTTGATGAGAAGTCAACATCGCCTGCAACAGCAAGGTGGACATCGTACTCGCTTTTGTCATCGCCAGCATCACGGCGGTCATTTCTTTTTTTGTAGGAAACAACAATGCAGTCCTTTTCTTTTTTGATTTCGTAATGCCTTCCCCATTCGCGGTTGTCATCAATCATTTTGCAGTCAAGCAGCAAATCAACGCCTGCAGAAGGGGACAGCTTGACAAGCAATGCGTTTTCACCATAAGGCATCACAATCCTCTGACTAAGCCCGTCATAATTCCTTCGCACTCCCCAGAGCAGGTTTTGCGCCTCCTTAAGCCTGCTGTTAATGCCAAAATCAACAATTGTCTTGAAAACATCGTTACCAAGCCGGAAAAATACCCCCTGATACCTTGACTCAGGATGCGCAGAAAGCCAGGCAAAACCGCCTTGATGGTTTCCAAGAAGCACGCTAGAAGAATCTTCCATTTTACTTCCCCCGATAGAATTCTGCAGCGCTCTCAGGCAAAACAGAGTTTATAATCGCGCCAGAGCCGCGCTCAAACCCTCCCCAGATTGCGATTTGCGGCATAATCTCGATATGGAAGTGCAAATCCTCTCCGGAAGGTGCATATGTGAGATAAATATTGTAAGAAACCTTGACTGTTTCAAGGCGGACAAGGACTTTTTTCAGGATATCTGCCAGCTTTGAAAGGTCCTTGACATCTGAAAGCGTCCTGATGTGCTTCTTTGGGAAAATCCAGATTTCGTAATTATACTGCGAAGCATACGGGCAGAAGGCAAGCCAGTCAGAATTCTCAAAGCAGAGCCTCTCGCTTTTGCCCTCGGCTGCAACAATGTCACAATACGGGCAGCTGATGAATTTCTTGACAGCGGAAATTTTCTCGCGCACAGCAGGAGGCACAATCGCAGTTGCGAAAACCTGGCTGTGTGAGTGAATCAGCGAAGTTCCTGCGTGATAGCCGTGGTTCTTTATGACATTCACGTATTTGATGTTTGGCTTTTTTGAAAGCGCCTCAATCCTCTGCCTGTAAACAGAAAGGACATCAGCAATCTCTGCAACATCCAAATCAGAGAGCTCGCGGCCATGGTCAGGTGTCTCTGCGATTATCTCGTGATAGCCGTAGTTGTGCGCCCAAGTGAAAAACCGGTTGTCTGTCCTTGGCTCTGCAGGGTCAACAGGCTCAAGCGCCGCGAACTTGTTTGGGAACCACCTGAGCTTCCATTTTTCCTTTGTTCCAATGCGGCCAATCTCAGCAGGGGTGAGCTGTTCGCTTCCAGGGCAGAAAAAGCAGACTTTCTCAGGGGCAATCACCTGGGCTTCCTTGAACTCATGAGGCCTTGCCCCGCGGCCGGCTGAATAAATAACCCATCGGTCCAGAATGTAATCCTTTCTTAATTCACCCATTGTTCCCCCTTTTTCGTACAGGTTCGGTGATAACCTGCTATATAAACCATGCGATTTTTGAGCCTTGTTTTACCAATCTTTTGTCAAAAATCGCAGGGTGCTCAAGAACCTGCAGGTTCTCGACACATTTGGTTATTCCTTTTGCACGGATTCAGCAGGCGCCTGAACTGTAACAGGGGGCTTTGGCGTGTCAGGCGTGGCAGCCAAAATGCTGTAAACAAGCCCTACAGAAGCCAAAACAGAAACAGCGGCAATAGTTTTTTTGACAGCGCCGGACAGGTTTCTGATTAGTCCCGGAACCCTTTGTGATTCCTGAATGCCAGTCAGGTCCCTGCCTGCGTCAATGCTATAACCGCCAAACCATCCCACAGGCAGTGCAATTAATGCTGAAAGAGCTGTGCCTGCAAGGTTTTCCTTCCACGTCGCACCGGTCAAGGCATACATCGCAGGGGAAAGAAGCACGTTGAAAGTCGCGCAGTAAAGGAAGTCATGGATTCCCTGCTTAAATTCAGATGACTTCGGACTAATGCGGAAATAATTCCGGTAGGCATCCCTGCCCCTGACATAAAGAAAAGCAAGCCCTGCGTAGCCAAGCCCTGCACCAAAAAGCCGCATTTTAAGGCAGACATCATCAGGCATGCCCACAACCACATTCTCAAGGGTGGCATAAACCGGCGCTGCAGCCACATTGAAAGCAGTCGTATCAATAAGATGCTGTTTGAAGTTCGCTGCCACAATACCGCAAAGTGTCTTGAATTTCATGAGAAAATCCCTTTTGGGCTGAATTTAAACCTTTGCAAGCAGTGTGTGATTAATAGAAAGATATTTATATTGGCAATATACATAAAGGTATATTAAGTTCAGTATCAAAAAAGAAGGTGATAATACATGGCTGAAGAAGGAAAAGGACTGGCATTAGTCATTCTTGGCATTGTTGCATTGATTGCTATTGTAGGATTGGTACTGCTGTTCAAGGGATCAGCAACCGGCAATTATGTTGCAGAAAGCACATTCGTGCAGTTTTCCCCGCAGGAAGCATGCGACAGAGTCGGATGCCCGCTTAAGGGAGTTGAAGGTGTGACTGCAAGCTACGCAACACAGGGACCATTGATGGCAGTCTGCGCTTGCGCAGGCGGCGATGTCCGCACTCCAATAGTCAGGCAGTTTGACTGGCGTACAGAGTTTTACCCACAAGAGTAAACAGTGAACAAGATCCGTAATATCGGCCTTGTAGTACTGGCAATTGTAGGAATCATGGGACTGGTCGCGCTCGTGCTTTTGTCAAAGCACGCGCAGATAGCCCTGAAGTAATCCACCAAGAGGTGAATCATAATGACAGAAAACAAAGGAATCGCACTGGCAGTTCTCGGAATAGTCGCTGTGATTTCAGTAGCAGGGCTTGTTTTGCTCTTCAATGGGGCAGCAACAGGCCAAATGTCATACAGTTATGTCAAGCCATTCTACATGATTGAGCAGCCTGCGACAAGGCTTTGCGCAAACATGGACTGCAGCGGCGGAAACGGCGCAATAGTGATTGGCGAGGAAACACACGCAGATGGAGAATACTGGGTGTGCGGATGCCCTTCAAATTTCGCAGATGTAAACATCGCTGACTGGTCAAACACATGGAACGGCGATCCGGCAAGGAATGGCAACGACTTCCCCAACTATGAAGCGGTCTGGCGCGTTCGCAAGATAAGAGAGTACTAAAATGGAAGCTAACGAGGAAGCCGCAGGACTGAGGCTAGTGGCACTTGGCTTTATTGCAGTAATTGCAATAGCAGGGCTTGTGCTTCTTTTCACGCAGTCAACAATCACAGGCAACCTTGCAGGAATGCAGAGGCTCGGAACCGCGGGCGTGATTGAGCGCACGCCATACGAAGCGTGCCGGGATGTCCACATCCAGGGCCAGCAGTTTGTCTGGGATGGATACTACAATCCCTGGGGCAATATTGTGAACTGCGTTGATCCGCTTGACCCGACAAATCCTAACAGGGTATTCAAGGCAGAGCTTAAGCTTGCATACGGGTAAAAAGATGGAAGAAAAAACAATCGCAATGGGTGTTCTTGTAATAGTCGCGGTAATAGCATTATGCTCATGCGTAATGATTTACAAGAACTCAACAGCTCTTGCAGTTTACGAGCAGCCGGCAAACAACAAGCCGCTGTTCCTCACCACAAGCACTTATGTTGAAGGGTTTAACCTCTGCAAACAGTATGTTTGCGGTTATGAGCTAGGCGCATACGGAGAGGGCGAGCGTGCAGACATTATTGGGTTTGAGCAGATTGAAGGCAACCTTGTCTGCGGATGCCCTGACGGCAGGACTTTCCAGATACGCCCTGACAGGATAGAGGTGGAGACATTCTGATGAGCGAGCGCCTTGGTTTCGCTCTCGTTCTTCTTGTTGCAATCGCTTCTGTAGCCAGCCTGCTTTTCATGTCAGGAACCAGCCCGACTGCAAATGTTGTCGCAGGACAGCCTGAGCGCGGAATTAACGCGGATTTGTGCGTCGATGTCCATTGCCTGGGCAGAAGCACTGCAGAGCCCATGCTTGACCCAAGAGGATATCCGATGTACAAGGATGACGGAAATCCAATCTGCACCTGCCCATTTGAGTGAAAAAATGTTCAACTTCAAGATTGACTCTGAATTCGCACTTGCCGTGCTTGGCATATTCGCAGTGATACTGATTGTCAGCACAATTCTTTTCGTAAGCCAGAAGCTTGGAATCCAGACTTACAGCGTGCTCCAGGTCGGCTCGCCATGCACAAGCATTTACTGCCCAAACCAGCGCTTTGCCTCGCAGGAGATTGGAAGGGACTGGGACACAGGCCAGGTATACTGCGCCTGCGATGACGGCACAACAAGACAGGCAAAGCTGTTCTCGTAAAACGCATTCTGTCAAGAACCGCAGACGGTTCTTGAGTCTTGAAAACGCTCGCGTTTTCGAGAACTTGATAATGCAGAGCATTAATCAAGTCATGCTCACGATTTCTGGTGGAAATCGTGACATTTATAATTAACTCTTTGCTCGCTCTGATTATGCACGAAGCACTGCCTGAGCAGATTAAGGAAGTTCTTGCGAAGCTGAAAATTACTGAGTTCCGCCCTGCGCAGCAAAAAGCAATAGACTCAGGGCTGTTCGAAGGAAAGAATTTGCTTGTCTGCACTCCGACAGCTTCTGGAAAGACGCTGATAGCAGAGATGGCTGCTGCAAAATCAATACTCGAAGGAAAAGGAAAAGCAGTCTATATTGTGCCTCTTGTTGCTCTTGCAAATGAAAAAGCAAAAGACTTCAAGAAGCGCTATGGTCACCTGTTCAAGGTCGCGCTGTCTGTCGGAGACTTTGACTCCTCTGACCCGCATTTAATGGACTATGATTTAATCATCTGCACTGCTGAGAAGCTGGACTCTTTAATCAGGCACCACGCACCCTGGCTGAGGTTTGTCAGCGTTGTAATCGTGGATGAAGTTCACCTGCTTAATGATGTCTCAAGAGGGCCTACTCTGGAAATTCTTATCACACTGCTCAAGAAAATACTGCCGCAAGTGCAGGTAATCGGATTGTCTGCAACAATCGGCAACCCAGGAGAGCTTGCCAAGTGGCTCGGAGCAGAGCTTGTGCTTGACAACTGGCGTCCTGTCCCGCTGCACAAGGGCGTTTATCTTGACAACACGATTGAATTTGAGTAACTATTTTAAACCAGTTCTGATTCTCAAAGGCAACACTGAGGTGATAATATGTTCAAATCACTTGAAAACGCATATGAATTCGCGGCTTTTCCATTGCGAATCGGCTTGGCTGCAGTATTGCTCACGACAGGAATCCTTAATGTAATGGACACAGCAGGAACAACAGAATACATGGCAGGCATTGGCTTGCCTGCGCCAATGGTTTTCGCAATGATTGTAATGATTTCACAGCTCGTTTGCGGCGCATTCATCCTTCTCGGGCTGCTCACGCGAATATCCGCAACATGGATATCGCTTGTGATGGCTGCCCTGACAATAATGGCATACTGCGTCCACTTCCAGACTGCAAACATAGCAGCAATAGCTCAGAACGTCGCAGTAATCGGCGGCGCTGTCTGCCTGATGCTCTCAGGACCTGGCATATGGAGCCTGGACGAGAAGTACTTCTGGGAATAAACTTCTTCTTTTTTAATTTAAGAAAAATAATAAAAAAAGAAAAAGAAAGTTCTAGCCCAGCAGTTCCTTTACAACCGCTGCGTTTGAGCAGTAGCCGACGCCATTGAAGTTGATGCGCGCTGCATTGTAAGGGCTGAAATCGTCTCCATACTTTGCCCTTCCTGCAGTCTTCAGCATCTCAACCCCGCGGGTATCAAGCATCAGCTCGCCTGCGTTGCAGCCATTAATGGTCAAATCGCTGATTCCCGGCTTTGTAACCTGCGCTGTCGTGCCAGTTTCCTGGAACATCAGCACAAGCCCTGTAAGCCCGATAATCGCGACCAAACCTACTGCAAGCAAATGCCTTCCAGGATGGTCTTCGGCTTGTTCCATTTTTTTACTGGAGCGCGCTGAGCACTCCTGCTCCTGCTATTGCGCTGCCGATAAAGATCATTCCGATTATTGCCATAGCAACAATCATCAGCACATAGTAGACTATCCATATCAGTATCGCCTTGCCCCAGTCAACCCTATAGTTAGACTTGACAAGGTACACTGCAAGGACAATGACAACAATCAGGGTTATCCAGCTGTTGATTGCCGTAATCATCCCAAGAATGTAGCCAACGACGCTGACAATCAATGAAATTACCAGCGGGGTCTTGAACGACTTGTCCTTCATTCTGAAAATCTTTGCCGCGCTAAGCCACAAGAAAAACGCGCCAACCAAAAGGCCGACTATGGCCATTATAATTCCAATCAGTTCAAATGCCATGTTTCATTCACCTCTTTTTTACAACTTTATCTTGTCAGCAAATACGCCGATCAAAGGCAACGGTTTTTCCTTGCCTGAAAGCGAGTTAACAATTCCAACAATCCACAAAACAACCAATATAACATAACAAATCCATAATGCGATTCCAATTAGCCAGCTGATAAACGGCACAACAAACAGACTTACTAAAACAACCCCTAATAAAATCTGAAGTATAAATGCTGCAATGAACAAAACCAAGCCTTGTTTTGCATAATACATTGCATATTTATCATTCCTTCTGGTAAGAAACACTATCAAAAACCCGACAATTGTCAACAATACACCCAATAATGCAAATACTTTACTTTCATCATCTGATTTCTTTGCCAATTAAATCACCTCTGTTTTAGACGATAAAGAGAAGGATAGTATAAAAGCGTTTCCCTCAAAGACCAATACTTGCGATGAGCTTTTCCTTGTCAAACTGCTGGAGGTCAGGGTATTCCTGACCCACTCCAAGGTAAAGTATGGGCTTCTTGGTGACGTAGCTGACTGAAATCGCAGCCCCGCCCTTTTCATCAACATCTGCCTTTGCAAGTATGATGCAGTCAATGCCGATTGCGCTGTCAAACTGCTTTGCCTGCTCTGTGCAGTCATTGCCGGTTATGCTTTCTCCGACAAAAATCTTCAGGTCAGGCTTTGCAACGCGCATAATCTTCTTCATCTCATCCATCAGGTTGGTGTTTGAGTGCAGCCTTCCTGCAGTGTCAATCAGGACAACATCTTTTTTCGCAGCCTCAGCGTGCTTTATCGCGTCAAATGCGACAGCAGCAGGGTCTGAGCCGTAATCGTGGCGGATAAGCTTCACGTTAAGCTTGTCAGCGTGCACTTGCAGCTGGTCAATAGCTGCAGCGCGGAAAGTGTCAGCGGCAGCCATAACGACAGACAAGCCGTTCTGCTTCAGCAAATGCGCGACTTTTGCGATTGAAGTTGTCTTTCCAGAGCCGTTGACACCGACAAAGCAGATTACAAAAGGCTTTTTCTGCTTCACCATCTTGAGCAAATCAGGAGGCTCAACAGGGAAAAGGTCAATAATGCTCTTTCTCAGCGAGCTGACGATTGTTTCCTCAACTTTTGTCCTTGGAATCGGCTTGTCAACAAGCTCGCCCTTAAGGTCTGTTTTTATCTTTTCAATAACCTCAACAGCAGCATTGTTCTCCAGCAATGCAAGCTCCAAATCCCAGAACATCTCATCAAACTGCTTCTCGGAAATCTTCTTAGTTGTTATTGCCTCGCCGATTCTCGCGAAAAATCCCTTTTTCTCGGTAGGCGTCTCTTCAGGAACAGGCTTTGCTTCAGGAACTACGACTTCTGGCTTTTTTACCTCAACCTTCAGAGCCTCAGGACCAACAACAGCTTCCTTTATTTTCGCAAAGAAACCTTTTTTCTCTTCTACCTTGGGAGCTTCAACTTTTGGCTTTTCAGGCTCTATCTTTGGCTTTGCAACTTCGACTTTAGGAACTTCAGGCTTTTTGTCAACAGCTTTTTTCTCTTCAACACGCGGCTTCTCTGCCTTGACTTCTGGCTTCTTTGCCTCAACTTTTGCTGGCTTCTTTACCGGTTTCTCAACTTTCTTCTCGACTTTAACCTTCTTTTCCTCTTTTACTTTCGGCTTCTCAACCTCGATAACTTCCTCTTTTGCCTCAGTCTCAACTTTCTTCGTAAACTTGGCAACTATGCTCTTCAGCTTGTCTTTTAAGAATCCAAACATCTTCACGCACCTACAAGGTCCTGCAGCTCTGACTGCAGCTCTGCGGCCCTTTCAGCCATTTTCTGGAACTGCCCGACCATGTCTTCCTGGAATTTCTTCATCTCAACAGCCTGTTCTTCAAGCATTTTCTTTGTTGACGGGATGTCCTTTGTCACGACAGTGTTGCCGCCGACATTAACGCCGAGCTTTTCGTTGTCCTCGAGCTTTGCCTTCAGGAATATGCCATTGCTTATCGGAACCCACATCTCAGAGCCGGTCTTGCTCTTTGCGAGCTCATCAAGGCTCTGATTCACGTCCTCTATTTCACCAACCTGCTTTTCAACAGCCTCGACCTGCTTCTGAAGCTGCTTCATCTGCTGGTCAACTAGCTGAAGTTCAAGGTACTTCTCCTGCAGCTTCTTGTGCTGCTCCTCATTGTGCGTGTGTTCGTGCTTTTCTGCCATTTTTACTCCAATTTCTTAAGCAATTGCTCAAGGAAATGCTGATAATCGTGCTCGCTCTTTAAGAAGATAACGGGCAAATCAAGCAGCATTGTGCTTTTGTCCTTCTTGAAGTGCTTCAGCTCCTTTTGCAAAACAATCTTCAAGTATTTCTTTTCCTGCGCTGTAAGCGTCATTTTGCCTTCACCTCTGGCTGGGAGATTTCAATCTCGCCAAAATGCTCTTTTTGCTCAAGCTCAACCTTGCTTTCATTAGCGAGGTGGAGCAATGGAATGAACGTGTAAACCTTGTCCTCTTTTATTTTGCTCGGAACAAGTGAGGAGAACGTGAGCTTTTTCTTTCCTCCTGCGAAAATGCTGATGAGCTTTGCGTACAAAGACCTCATTGCAGCTGTGATGTCCATCTTTTTCTCAGGAATAACAACATTCACGTCGTGCAGTCCGTTGAATAATCTGCGCTTCTTGACTTCCAATGCCGTTTCCAAAGCGCGGACAAGGTCATAGACAGAAACCTTTCTCTTCCTTGGCTGCGGCAGTCTCGGAATGAGCTCCAAAGTCTGGTCCTGCATTCCTGCTGCCTCTCCCTTTGCAAGCTCCTGCTCAAGCTCGTCATAGAACTGCTCCTCTGAAACCTCGCTTGCCGCGATAAGCCTGTCAAACTCATTCATGTCCTCGCCGACAAGGCGCTTGCTCTTTATTTTCAGCAATATTGCAGCAGCCAAAAGCACTTTTCCAGAAACTTTCAGGTTTGTCTCCTTCAACTGCTTAATGCGGTCGATATAGCGGTGCGTGAGCGTGCCAATGTCAATGTCCCACGGGTCCATCTGCTCGCTGTTGACTAGGTCCATCAGAAGAGCCTTCCAGCTGATATCGTCATTCTCAACAATCAGCTGGTAAAGCCTTTCCTGCATACTCCCTCTGACAAGGATTAGTTATATAAAGGTATTGTGAGAGTATATAATACTACGAGCCCGTAGTTTAGCGGTTATAACGCCTCGTTTACACCGAGGAGGTCGCCAGTTCGAATCTGGCCGGGCTCACTATTTATTATAAGAAAACTTTTAAAGAGACTCTTAATCCAACGACGTATTGCCGCAGTTCGCGCCTGTGGTCTAATGGCAGAATACGGCCTTGCCAAGGCTGAGATGCGGGTTCGATTCCCGCCAGGCGCATAGCCGGAATGGAGCATTTGGCCCCGTAGCTCAGTCCGGTAGAGCAACGGTCTTATATGACCACTGACGGAACAAGTCTAAGAGCACCGTCGGTCGCCGGTTCAAATCCGGCCGGGGCCACTTTTTTCTATTTTTTTATAAGAACATTTATTAGCGAGGAAAACATGATAAATGCCATGCCTGGAAACGAATACGAGCACATTGCAAAAGACCCGGAGTATAGGTGCGGAAGAGCGCGGATTCTTGGCACAGGGCTTACTGTTGCAGGCGTTGTCATAATGCATAACGGCGGGGATTCGCTGGAAGCAATTGCAGCAGCATATCCGGGAATCACAGTGGAAAAATTGCGCGAAGCAATCACATACGCTGCAGAGCACAAGGAAGAGATTACACAGGACATTTACGCCCTGACAAACCCGCCAAAATAGAAAACAGGGCAGGGGCCACTTTTATTTTTTCTGTGCGATACCTTTTTAAAAGCGCTTCGTTCTTGTCGGTATATTGCCCCTGTCGTCTAGCCCGGCCAAGGATCAAGGCCTTTCGAGCGATTGACGCAAGGAAAGCCTTTGACACGGGTTCAAATCCCGTCGGGGGCGTAGTCATAACGGAGCCAACGACGGGCTCGTCAACCGCTGTTGACCGCTGTCCGTCGGGGGCGTGATAATAAGAAAGATTTAAAAGAAGCCGACAAAAACTGAAGAACAATGAAGCGAAGTTCACGACGCTGGAAGAAGAAAGGGCAGATGCGCTGGAAGTGGCAGCGAAAGCGCATGAAGAAGGAAAAGAGAAAGCGTAAGCAGCGCGCGTCAGCATAAACATATTCTATAGCAAAGAAAACTATATATAGACTGCAGTCTGCCTTACACTCACTGGGAAAAAAGGGTTGATAGTGTTGAGTGAAATTTACTACAAGAAACAGCCGTTAGATATTGACAGGTTTAGGAGTCTTGTTCTGGAAAAAATGAAGGAACACAATATTGACCCGCACAATCCCATTGCGCCGACATACCTGAAAAACAATCTCGGGCTTTTCCAGCCAATAAAGCTGTTGGCAAATGTCTACGGTTCCCAGGAAAAAGTCATGCGTGCTGCGGGCTTCACAACTTACTGGCAGACAAAATACGCGAATGACGAGGAAAGGCTCAGGGCGGGTTTGCTGAAATACTGCGGAGGCTCGAAAAACAAGCTGATTAATGTCCGCCAGATGCACCTTGACTACAAGAATGGCGGCTCATCGCTTGCCAGTGCGCTTTCAAAGTTTGCAAAAAAGAATTTCGGGAAGCGCACAGCATCCCTTGCGATTGATTACTTCAAGCACAAGACAGTGAGGCCGCACAGGAAACCGGACGAGATAGGTAAAGTCCTGCTCGCGTTCTGGCCTGAAAGTGCTGTTCAGGCTGCGTACGCCGGCGAAAGAGAGCTTAACTCATTAGGCTCGCTTAACGAGATAAACGGT
>JBGPSD010000001.1:0-189237 GCA_041489925.1 Candidatus Nanoarchaeia archaeon | reverse complement strand
TGTTTCTGCTTGTGTTTTTGAACCTGAAGAATGCTTTTCTATGCATTTGATTACTCTGTTTTTGATTTCGGCTGTAATGTCTACTTTTGACAGGAATTCTTTTGTTATTTTGGCGCTTTCATCAGCATGTTCTTTTCCTGCATCTGCGCCAACGTCGTGTAATAATGCTGCCATTTCAATAACGAATTTGTCGGCATTGTAAATTTCTGCTAAGTGAAGCCCGTATTTTTTTACTCCCAGAACATGCCTTAAATAATCCGCAGAACTTTCTTTTAGAATTCTGGACTTTGGAATATTTTCTCTCATAAATTTTTCAGTTTCCTTTATTATGCTGGCTTTATCCACGTCTTATTGTGAGATTATGGTCTTTAATAATGTATTGTCATCGCGCTTGACGCGTGGCTGTTGGTGCACTAAGAATTCTTATTCCAGTCCGCTTACGAACTTTAGCTTGCCGTGTTCCAGAGTTCTGTAGAAGCAGGTTCTTCTTGGTCTTCCCTGCGCGTCTTTTGTATGGCAGGCTCCGCTGCCCATTCTTTCCACAAGGTAAATGATAGCATCCTGGTCGCAGTCAACAAGAATGCCTTGGACTGAAAGGTAGTCTCCTGATATTTTTCCTTTGGTCCACAATTCGTTTCTTGATGTGCTCCAGAAAGTCGCTTTGCCTGTCTTGAGTGTTTCTTCCAATGCCTGCGGGTTTACGTATCCGAGCATAAGTATTTCTTTTGACTGGCAATCCTGCGCTATTGCAGGTATTAAGCCGCCTCTCTTTTCAAACTGCAGATCTAAGTCGAGTTTGCTTTCCAGATCATTGTTACTGCCCATATTATTGAGAAACCTGCCTGCTTATTTTAAAGCTTTTGACTTTCCAAAAATCCAAACCAGAATTTTGTTTGAGATGTAGAACAGCAAAACCGCGACCACAGGCCAAAGGACAAGGTAATACGGCAGCCATTGCATTGGCTTGCAGGCAGTGTGCGCGCAGTTAATGTTGTAGTCTGCTGTGATGAAGAAGTATGAAATCAGCCAAAGGATTGCTGCGTGAGCTGTTGTTCCAAGCCAAGCTCTTGGTGAAGGCTTGCCAAGCAAATACAGTGCGTAAATCATCAGCGGAACAGTGAACAAATGCTGCAAGCCAAGTATGTGCATCCATCCAAATCCCTGAAACATGTATTCTGTCATTCCAAGGATGCTGACATTGAACACGACCTTGCAAATAAAGTCAATCGTCCATAAGCTTACAGGGATTAATGACCAGTTCAGCATTGCTGTGAGCCAGAACCTGTTCCTGCAAAGCACAGCTATTCCTGTGATAATCATTGCGTGATTGCAGAACCATATTGCATAGCGCCAGTTCTGTGATACGTGCCATATTACAGAAATCAGCCCGAGCAATAGGAAAATCCAGCCAAGAATGTCCAAAATTCTCTCTTTTTTGCTATTTTTCAGGTATTTTGCCATACACTGGTCACTGGACACGGTCAGATAGCGTATATAAATGAATCGGTCATCTGAGAGTGTGTTGCCAATGCGCAACTACCCCCCGTCGAAGGTTGGCGGGGGGCACCTCTCTCCTTCCAAGGGAGAACTGAAAAAAGATGCGAAGAGCAAATGAGGTGCCATATGCAAGCAATACCAATGGGCCAAACAGGCCAAACAAGTACAGGACTGCCCCACATACCGAGTGAGTCAAAGGGGCCTGAGAAAAAGTTCAGGGCAGGAGCTGTCTGCGCGACAATCTGGAAAAATGACCGCCAGCGCGCAACAGGAGAGAGCTTCTCCTACCACACTATTTCCCTTGAGCGCAGCTACAAGGACAAGGAAGGAAACTGGAAATCCGCAGGCTCAATGAGGCTGCAGGACCTTCCAAAAGCGGCTTTGGTGCTGCAGGAATCCTACCGCTACCTTGTGCTTAACGGAGCTCAGGCAGAAGAGGTGGTTGTGGAGTAATTCCTCGAGCACGCAGTGCTAGAGGTGCTCAGCAACAACAGTTGCTGACATTTTTTTATTTTTTTTCATAATCGTCGGAAAGTTTCCGAATCCAAACAAAAATCATTTAAAACGAGGTGCAAAAATGACACAAGTGGTTGAAATCGAAATGGATGAGAACGGGCCAAAGGTTACTTCAAAAAAAGTCCAGTCAGTCGCAGACCTGCCTGGAATAGGTCCTGCAACAATTGAGAAGCTTGAGGCAGCAGGATTTAGTGACCTTATGAGCATTGCTGTCGCGACTCCCGGAGAACTGGTCGGCGCAACAGAGATGAGCGAGGCAACTGCAAAGAAAGTGATTGCAATCGCGCGAGCAAACCTTGAAATGGAATTCCTGTCAGGCGAGGAAGTCCTGAAGAAGCGCGAGCAGTGCATCAAGATTACAACAGGAAGCAAGGAGCTTGACAAGTTAATGGGCGGCGGATTTGAGACTGGCGGAATTTCAGAGGCATATGGCCAGTACGGGGCCGGGAAATCCCAGATTGCCCATGTCCTTGCAGTTCGCTGCCAATTGCCTGTTGAAAAAGGCGGCGCTGGAGGCGCCTGTGTATTTATTGACACGGAAAGCACTTTCCGCCCTGAAAGAATTGTGCAGTTTGCAAAAGGGCTTGACCTTGATCCAGAGGAAGTCCTGAAAAACATCAAGGTCGCGAGGGCTTTTAACAGTGACCACCAGGCTTTGCTCGCTGAAAAGGTTGAGGACCTTATCAAGAAGCACAATGTCCCTGTGAAACTATTGATTGTTGACTCGCTGACAGCCCACTTCCGCGCAGAATTCATCGGCAGGGGGACGCTCGCTGACAGGCAGCAGAAAATCAACAAACACATGCACGCACTGATGAAGCTCGCTGACAAGTACAACCTTTGCGTTTACGTCACCAATCAGGTCATGGCAAGGCCAGACACCTTTTTCGGAGACCCGACAGAAGCGATTGGCGGCCACATTGTCGCGCACAACTCAACTTACCGCATCTATCTCAGGCGCGGAAAGAAAGGAACCCGTGTCGCGAAGATGGTTGACGCGCCAAACCTTCCAGAGTCAGAGGCGACTTTCATGGTTGAAGAGGCCGGTATCAAGGACGCTTGATTTTTTTTGTTTTTGATATGTCGGAAACTCCTGCGCGGAAACCACTGGCTTCAGCCTGTTGGATGAGCGCAGAGTTTCCGAGACTTGAGAATCTTTGATTCTCAAGTTCATCGACAATCCTTGATTGTTGAGACATGCTCAAGAACCGCCACAATCGGCGTATCTTACTGGCGGTTCTTGACATTTGTATAATCTGGTCGTCAAATACATAACTTTTAAAAACTCAGCGCTATAAAACACGGCTATTGCAGTGCCGAGGCATTGCAAGAAAGCATTTAATTGGTAGGTGAAATGGAACATGTATGGAACTCGAGGACGTGGAGGAGATAGAGGCGGTTATGGCAGCGGAGACGGCGGCTATGGCGGCGGAGGAGGAGGATATGGCGGAGGCTACAGTCGTGGCCCAAGCACTGCGCCAGTCAAGGTCGGCGACGAGCTCGAGGTAACAATCGAGGCAGTCGGCGAGAAGGGAGACGGTATTGCCAAGAAGGACGGATTCGTGCTGTTCATTCCCGGCGTAAAGCAGGGCGACAAGGTTCGCATCCGCATCACCAAGGTTCTGCGTAAGGTAGGATTTGCAGAAGTCGCCGGAAGCGGCGGTTCAGCAGCTCCGGCAGCAGAAGGGGAATCAGCAGAAGAGGCGCCTGCAGAGGCAGCCGCGGCAGCTCCTGCAGAGGCAGCTGAGGAATCTGCTGAGGACTCAGAAAGCTTTGGCGAGGAAAAAAGCGAGCAATAAGCTCGTTTTTTATTTTATTTTTTATTTTTATGTCGGAAATACGCAGTCTGAATTGGAGATTGTGCGTATTTCCGATCATGCTCGTAAATCTGGAGGATTGACGACATGCGCTTGTTCCTATCGTGCGAAATACCAAAGGTGATTTCTGATTACATTAACGAATTGTCCAAGCAATTGCCCGAGGCAAAGCTTGTTGTTCCGCACAACATTGATTTGACAATAAAGTTCCTGGGCGAAGTGCCTGACACAAAACTTGAGGAGATTAAGACAAAGCTTTCTGAGATAAAGTTCAAGCCTTTCAAAGCCATGCTTAATGGCACTGGTGTTTTCACAGAGGATTTTATCAGGGTTGCCTGGGTTGGCTTGACTCCTTCTGAGAAGTTTGAAGAGCTGCACGTAATCGCTGACAATGCCCTGAAAGGATTGTTCCCTGAGGAAAAGCGCTTCCAGGCGCATTTGACAATCGCAAGGGTGAAATACGTTGAGGACAAGCAGAAATTCCTCGGCGTCCTCAAGCTGATTAAAGTTGAGCCATTGATATTCGAAGTCAACAAGCTGATTCTTTTCAAGAGCGAGCTCAGCCCGACAGGCGCAACGCACGAGCCATTAATGGAGATTAAGGGGCAATGAGAAAGATTGTAGCAATAGGCGGCGGGGAAATCGGAAGGCCAAAGGCAGAGGGCGGTCATTACCCTATTGAAACGCGCGCTATTGATGAGGAAATAATACGGTTGACAGGAAAAAGGCATCCAAAAGTATTGCTTATTCCGACAGCGAGCGGAGATGCTTCGACTTATTACCCTACTTTCGAGAAATACTACGGCAAAATCCTTGGCTGCAAGACAGACGTTCTGTATTTGGTAAAAGAAAATCCGTCAAGGGCTGAAATAAGAAAGAAAATCCTCTCGGCAGACATTGTTTATGTCGGCGGCGGAAACACCCTTAAGATGCTGAAGCGGTGGAAGAAAGCAGGTGTTGAAAAAATCCTTAAAGAAGCATGGGAAAAGGGAATTGTTCTTTCAGGAGTGAGTGCTGGCGCTGTATGCTGGTTTGATTATGCTCATAGCGACTCATGGAAGATGTCAAACCCAGATGCACCTTACATAAGGATTGCAGGGTTGGGTTTTGTAAAAGGCATTTGCTATCCGCACTTCAGCCAAAAAGAGCGAAAGCATGATGTTCCGAAATTTGTAAGAAAGCATGGCGGAATCGGCGTGGCAATTGATGACTGCTGTGCAATTGAAGTAATGGGTGACAAATACAAGGTTTTGCAGTCCAAAAAGAGCGCGCATGCTTACAAGGTTTACCGAAGCAGAGGCAAGCCAGTCATAGAATGGCTTCCGTCAGGAAAATATCTGCCATTATCAGAACTTCTAAGCAGGTAACTTACCAGTAAGCAGGATTCCACCAATAGAATGAGAATGGGTTCAGGTTTCCGAGTGGCAGGCGCCAAAGCCAGCGGAGGAATGGCGGTACGATTGCGTCCCTGTAGAATATGACGAGCAATGCGCCGATTATTACTGCGATAAAAATGGTAAACTTGTAAGGTTTTCTCAGCCTTGCGATGCCGTGAATCAGGTGTGCAAGCATTTTCAGCGCGTAGAGTATTGTTGCAAGTGTAAGCACAAGCAGCGCCAGCGAGCCCCAGCGGATAAAGAAGAACGCAAAGTTGATTGCGTGGAGATAATCCGCCACCAGATACGTGGCCAGCGCCAAAACAATGAATATTATTGAGTCCTGGAAAAGTTCGCCAGGCGGGTGTGTAAATACAGACTGCGGCTCAATCAGCCACTGCCATTTTTCCCTGGCTTCCTTTGGCTCTGCCTTTTTCTCCTCTTTTTTCATTTTCACTTGTGTAAGAAGCGAACCTTTATAAATCCTGCAGGTGGTGGAATACATATCGCCAACGCTTTGCGCCGGCTAGGTGCAATGCAAAGGCCACGTGACGGTAAAAAAGTTTTTTACCGCTTCGCCAAAAGCGTCAATTTCAATGGGTACACGCTTTTGGCGTTGGGCAACAAATAACCGTGGCGGAGAAACAAAATGTCATCAGAACCGCAATTCCTTGTTCCGCAGGACACTTACCTAAAGTCAGGAATACACATCGGCACAAAGTTCAGGACAAAATACATGGAGCCGTTCATTTACAAGACACGCCCTGACGGCCTTTCTGTTCTTAACCTTCAGAAGATTGACGAAAGAATCCGCCTGGCTGCAACAATTCTTTCACAATACGAGCCTCAGGATATTTTGATTTGTTCAAGGCGTGAAAACGGCTGGAAAGCAGTCAAGGCATTTGGCAAGAACACCGCCTGCAAGGTTTTCGCAGGCCGTTATCCGCCCGGAATATTGACAAACCCCCAGCTTGAGAGCTATATGGAAGTCAAGCTTATCCTTGTCACAGACGCGTGGCCTGACAGGAACGCGATAAAGGACGCAATGCTTATGGGAATTCCTGTTATCGCGCTGTGCGACACAAACAACCAGGCAAATGAGGTTGATTTCATTGTGCCGTGCAACAACAAGGGCAAGAAATCACTCGGACTGCTGTTCTACCTGCTCGCGCGCGAATTCCTGCGCAGCAAGGGAATGCTTGGCAAGGACGAGGAGCCAAAGTTCACGATTGAGGACTTTACAGAGGAATAATGGAGCCGTTAATCTTTGGAGCAATAGGCGGAACAATAATACTTGCTGCCTATCTGCTCGAGCTTTTCAAGCACATAGACCCATACAACCGGCTCTTCCTCACTGCAAACATCATCGGCAGCGCATTCCTTGTCTACTACGCATACCTTCTGGACAGCATCCCATTCCTCATACTCAACACTGCGTGGGTGCTGGGCTCAATCTACGAGTTAATCAAGAATTGGAAGTAATCACTTCCCAGAAATGCCCTTATCAATTATCTGGAACATTGCTTCTTTTTCTCCTGCTATGCTCCTGTGCTTTCGCAACACTATTTTTCTCCAGCCTGAGGCAAGAGACTGGAGTTCAAGCAGGCATTTGCTTCCATACTTGAGAATATCCCCGCCGACCATATTCACCCTATTCGTGGCAAACTCAGAATAAACCTGATTTGTAATCACAACAGGAATGTGCTGTTTCCTGCAAATCTCATTGAGTATTCCTATCTGGTTGCTTAATTCCTGATTTACCTCTTTGACATCCTCATTGCTTTTCTGCAGGCGGTAAAGCATTGCTATTGTGTCAACAACTATCAGTCCAATGCTTTTTTTGCCAATTCCTTTCAGCCTTGCAAATGCCTTTTTCTGCTCGGCAAAATTAGTAGGCCGCAAGAACATTATTTTTCCAAGCACTTTTTTCGGATTTGCAACAATCTGCTTCAGCCTTGCAGCAGAAAAGCCGCCTTCAGTATCTATATACACAACTTTTTTACCTTTCTGAGCCATTGTTACAGCAGCAAGCAGTGCAAGATTAGTCTTTCCAGCTCCGGCAGGGCCATAAATAGTTGTAATCGCGTCGTTCTCATACCCGCCTTCGAGCAATGAGTCAAGAACTTCAGCTCCGGTTGATATCCGACCCTCCATCTATGAAGAAAAAGTCGCACCGACTATAAAAGCATTGCTGCGAAGACTTTATAAAAGGGCTTTGCCATGCAATTGCTATGAAGTGGGCAGCATGGCTAATGGCATTGGCGTGCGTTATAGTTTTTGCCCTGCGTCTTTACATCGCGTTCAGCAGCCCGGGTTTCAGCGGGGATGACGCTTATTTCCAGCTACGCCAGATAGAAAGCATAAGAAGCACAGGGCTTCCGTTATTCCATGACCCATTGAGCTATGGCGGAAGGGATTACTTCTTCAGCCCGGTCTTCCACTACATCGTAGCTGCAGGCGCGCTTATAATGCCTGTCCAGATTGCGGCAAAAATAATCCCTAACCTGCTTGCAGTCCTGCTTATTCCCATAATTTTCTTCATTGTCCGCAGGCTTACAAAGCAGGATGGTGTTGCATTGTTCATCTCTGTTTTCTCAGCATTTGTTCCTGTCTGGTTTGGGCATACAATAAACACATTGTCGCCCATAACTTTTGCAATTCCCCTGCTTTTCTTTGTCCTTTATTCACTTCTGAGGGTTCAGGAGCCGCATTGGCGCTATGTTTACCTTTGCAGCCTGATTTTGTTTGCTTTCACACACCCATTGTCATTGTTGTTTGTCCTCGGAATGATGTTCTACATGGTCCTTGTGCTTGTCGAGCAGTTGAAGATTGAGCGCGCAGAGCTTGAAATTGCAATTTTCTCTGTTTTCTTTGTCCTCTGGAGCCAGTTCCTGATTTACAAGAAATTCATTTTAGCCCACGGGCCTGCTGTTGTGTGGCAGAACATTCCGCCTGAGCTTCTCTCTTCATTGTTTTCAAACGTCACAATTCTTTCCGCGATTTACCAGATAGGAATTGTGCCTGTGCTTTACGGCATTTTCGTCGTGTACCGTTATTTGTTCCGAAGAAGGCATAAGATGACTTATTTCCTGATAGCGTTCACCCTTGCGGCAGCTGTCCTGCTCTGGTTCCGCCTTATTCCGGTCCAGACCGGCATGATTTTGCTTGGAATGTTCCTGCTTGTGCTTTTCAGCAGGTGGGTTGATTTTTTTCTCACCTACATTCCGACAACCCGCGCCCACCGCTTTGCGCCAATATTCATTGTCTCGCTTATTGTCGCGTTTGCGCTTACAGGAATCCTGCCGTCATGGAACCTCGCATGGGCAGTGCAGGCAGACATGCTTCCGCCTGCAGGAGTCAGTGCGCTTGAGTGGATTCGCACACAGACGCATGTTGATTCTGTTGTTGTCGGCTATGTTGATGAGGGCCACAGAATATCAGCCATTGCCGAGCGTAAAAACGTGATTGACAGCCACTTCCTCACACAGCGCGATGCAAAGCAAAGATTGCATGACATCAGCCGCATTTTCAGCACTTCTGTCGGGGTTGAGGCTGCTGAGCTGATGGAAAGATATGATGCAAGCATTATCTTCCTCTCGCCTGAAACAAAAGAAAGGTTCCACATCAGCACTTTGAGGTATGCAGAGAAAAACAAGTGCTATTCAAACAAATTCTCAGAAGGCGGTTATGACGTGTTTGTAAAGCAGGCATTCTGCCGTGTTGAGGTGGTAACATGAGGCAAAACCCCCACATAATGCGGTGGGCGCTGGCATTTGCAATTTTTCTGCTGTTGCTTCCGCTTGCAATCCGCGCGCTTAATGACAAGCCGCTTATGCCTGGGTCTGAGGGATACGGCCACGCACGCATTGCGGAAATAATTGCCAAAGAAGGAATACCCCAATATGACCCTGCAATGCCAGAGCGCCAATACGTATTAAGCGCTTTTGACCTTGCGCTTGCGGGTTTTGTGAAGGTTATGGGCACAGATTCAGCTTGTGCGGTTTTGTCCCTGCTGCTTGGAATCCTGACATTGTTGTGCATTTTGCGCACTTTGCGTAACTGGAAGATTTCCCAGGGAACTGCGCTGGGCATTATGGTTGTGTTTGTGCTTTCACCGCTTTTTGTGAATGTTTTTACCCAGGCAATTCCAGGTTCACTTGAGCTTTTCCTGCTTTCATTGTTTTTGCTGGTCTTATCCCCCAAGGAAAAAGAGAGTTCAGCATGGCTGCCTGCTTTTGCCGCAATTGCAATTGCGGCTTTGCTTGCAACATTCGGCATATTCCCCGCAATAATCGCGTTTGCGCTGCCAATGATACTTCGCACAATTAACAAACGTGTCCAGCCGCAGATGATTGCAGCGAGCCTTGCAGCATTTATCGTGCTTGTGGCTGTGGCGCTGCCGGCATTCCTGCAAAGCGAGCCTGCGTCTTACGCAAAGCCTGTTCCTGTTGTCCAGGCAGTAAGCGACTTTGGCGGCAGCGGCGGACTAAGCCTTTTTGCCTGGCTGCTTGCTTTCATCGGATTTATACTCCTGTGGCAGTTTAAGAAAAAGTATTATGCAGCAATGATTGCGGTCGGAATTGTGCTTATTGCGGCATTGATATCCCCTTCTGCGCTTGTTGCAGGACACGTGCTGATTGCGTTCCTCGCAGGATACACCCTTGCATTTTTTGCGCAGATGAAATGGGCATTTGCCGACATAAGGGTGCTCACAGTAATAGTGCTTGTTTGCGGATTGCTTTTCTCAACCCTTACCCATGACCTTGCGCTCGCCAGGGGCGCTCCAAGCGTGGAACTCAGGTATTCTGCAATTTCAATAGGTGCATTGCCTGCGAATGCAGTCATCCTCACTTATCCGGAAGACGCGTTCTGGTTTGAATACTGGTCAGGAAAACAGGCATTGCTCGACAGCTGGGCTTCAAAAACCCCGCGGGCCAGTGCGCGCTGGAAACTGGCGCAGGATATCTGGCACTCACAAGACATAGCCCGCCTGAGGCCGCTGCTTTACAGGAACAATATTGGCGCCATTGTTATAACCAAGGAAATGCGCAGCGGGCTTGTATGGGACCTGCCAGAGCAGGACCTTCTTTTCCTTCTGCAGAACAGCGAAACCTTTAAAAACGCTCATCACTCATCTTCCGTCGATATCTGGACGGTGCTCCCGCCTGGAAAATAAACCAATGATCCAATACATACTATGGGGCGTATCATTCATCAGCCTGTGGATGTCGTTAATATGGCTGAACATGCTAGTTTTTGAGCCAAGCGAAAAGCGCAAACTGCCCAAAAACCTGCCCTGCGTCACTGTCGGAATCCCCTGCTTCAACAGGGAGAAAAACATTGCGAAGACAGTAAAATCGCTTTCTGAGCTTAATTATCCAAAAAATCTCATCCAGGTTGTCATTGTGGATGACTGCTCGACAGACGGCACTTATGCAGAGGCAAAGCGCCTGCAAATTGCATATCCGCAGCTTCCGATTGAGGTCTACCAGCACAGGAAGAACGGAGGAAAGTCAGCAGCTGTCAATACCGCCATCAGCCACGCCCGCGGAGAGCTGTTCACCTGCCTTGACGGCGACACAAGGGTGGATCCTGAAGCGCTTAATCATCTTGTCCCGCATTTCTCAAACCCCAAGCTTGGCGCGGTTATCGGCCAGGTCAAGGTTGATGAGCCGCAAAACTTTTATGAAAAAATGCAGCGCGTTGAGTACATAATCAGCAATTTCATACGCAGGATGATGTCATCCCTTGGCACGCTCGCGATTGCCCCTGGCGGAGCGCTTTCAATGTTCAAAACATCCATCCTGAAAAAGGTTGGCGGGTTTGCAGAGGCAGGGATGACCGAGGACCTTGAAATCGCCCTGCGGCTGCGCTCAAACGGCTATGACGTCCAGATGGACCCGCGGGCGATAATGTACACAAAAGTCCCTGAAGGGTGGAATGAGCTTTGGCGCCAGAGGATAAGGTGGTACCGCGGATTTGCTGTCAACCATTTGAAGTACCGCGGGCTGCTGTTCAAGAAAGCGTATGGGTTGTACGGCCTTTTCCAGATGCCTCTTAATGTAATCAGCATATTCCTTTTGCTGCTCACTGTCGCTCTTGTCGGCTATGGCACAATCAGCGACCTTTATGAGACCCTGTTCAGGAGCCTGACAATCAAGGGCTATTTTATCAATCACATGCTTGATTTCCCTGGGTTCAAGAAGTTTTTCCTCGCCCAGAACGTGCAGGTCGCCCTGCCAATACTGCTCGGCGTCATCATCGGGCTTTACCTGATCTACCTTGCGCACAAGGAGTTTAATGAGAGGTTCCTGAAGCACGCGCACCACATCGCGATTTACACTCTTGTCGCGCCATACATAACATCCGTGCACTGGGTTTCAGCAATACTCCACGAGGCTCTGGGCACACGGAAAAAATGGTAAAGCGCCAGACTTACCTGTCAATAATATTGCTCCTCATTCTTGTATTCGCAATCGGGATAATTGTCGGCAGGAATGCAGGCAATCCCGAGCTTTCAGATGTCAATAACTTCATCAAGCAGAGCGAGCTCACCACAGAATCATACCTGCTTGAGCAGGAGCTTTTTTCAGGCATGGAAAAGAACTGCGACCTGGCAAAGCTCAGGCTTTCAGCGCTTTCCAGCGAGCTCTGGCAGCTTGGCAAGCTCATCGGCTCTGAGACGGCAAAGCAGGACCTTGGCGAAGCTAATTATAATTTCCTGAAGCGCAAGTTCCACCTTATGCAGATAAAGACTTACACGCTCTACCACGGGCTGAACCAGGACTGCGCTGTCAATGTGCCTGTCATGCTATTCTATTACAGCCAGAATGACTCAAAGTCGCAGGAACAGGGGGAAATCCTTGACAGGCTTGTGAAGGAATTTGATGTCAAGGTCTTTGCAATAGAATACAATTATTCGCAGGAACTGCGCTTCCTTGAGGACTATTATGAAATCAGCAGCACCCCTTCTGTTGTTGTTAACTTCGGCACTGTGCGCAAGGGCTTGCAGCCATATGATGAACTCGCGGCGCTTGTGCGCGAGGAGTGAGCATGGTGCGCACACGGATAATTGTCAACAGCCTTATCCTGACTATCCTGATTTTCGCACTTGGTGTACTGCTGAATTACGGACTGGATTTCATCCGCATAGGGGCGATTGCTGATGTGATGAGCGAGCACGAGCTGAACACTGCGGCATACCTTGCGGAGCAGGATTTCACAGACACTTTTGGCGGCAACCGCTGCGAGGCAATGAATGCCCGCATTGCCCAGCTGAAAGAGGAGATAAAGACAGTCGGCGCTGACCTTGGAAGCTACAGTGCATTCAGCTTTTTTAAGAAAAAAGACTATGATTACCTGAAGCGCAAGTATTTCCTGCTTGAAATGCGGTTCCTTTCGCTTATCCAGCAATTGAACAAGGAATGCAACAGGCCTTACATACCGATAATTTACTTCTATCAGATTGATGATGACGTTAGCGAGAGGCAGGGTTTTATCCTCGCAGACCTGAGCAAGGCGTATGAACAGCAGGTGGTTGTCCTAACGATAGACAAGGACTACAAAGATGAGCCACTGGTGCAGCTGCTGACCGCGCGCTATAATGTTACGATAGCGCCAACAATAATAATTGACAATGTAAAAAAAGAAGGGCTTGTTTACACAGGGGAGCTTAATTCCACAATCCGCACTCTGCTAAGGCGCGCAGACCCCTCAGGCCAGGCGCTTGATTTCACTTATGTGCTTAATTCAGCAGGAAAAAATGTGAGTGAGTTCGCAGGAAACCTTTCTGCAATGCTCTCAGAAAATCTTTCTTCATATTCCCGCGCTGACATAATGCTGATGCTTGGCAGGATAACCCATAATGACACAATGATTTGCGAAAGCATCCCGTATTATGACCAAGCATTGATAGAAACAAACAATACTGAAAAACAGGCGCTTATCTATGAGGCAATTGCTTCAATTGACTGTGGCAGGAACAAAAAAGCCTTCCTTATGGAGGCTGTAAAGCGCTGGAAGCTCCTGAACAATTCTGCGCGCGCAAGGATTGATGAAAGCCTTGCCATAGGCAGGAAGATTAACCTGAAGTTTGACACAAGCGAAATCGAACCGGTTCTTCCAAAGCAAAATGCTTCTGTCATAATCATCGGCAGTACAACAGTCAACATAACACAGGGAGGCAGGGTAATCACTCAGGCAGACAGGGTAAAGCGCGACTGGCTTGGCTTGCAGGTGGAGAAAGACATTTTTGGCAGCCAGGTTCTCACAACATTTTCAGAACGCATGGATTACAACTCATCTGAGCTCAGGGAGGACATTGGCTGGCACGAGGGTGCAAGGATGAAAGAGCTGGCTACGGAAGGAATTGAGCCCCTTGTCGCTTATGGCACTCTTGTTGCAAAGCTGCGTGACAGGTGGTATGCAACTGACGAAAATGGAATTTTCCGTTTTGAGGTTCCTCTTGACAAGCTCCAGTACCCGACAACAAGATTTTTGCGTGATGACCTCGCAGTAATTATGGACACTCACGGCGTTAACATGCTCGTGGAGCAGGCGCTGAGGCAGAAAGCAAATGCTGTTCTTAGTGATTGCGACCATCCTGGAAAGGTCAAGGCAGCTGCTTATCTTTCAGAGCGGGGCATTCCTGTAATTTGCTTCCCTGACAAATATGTTTACCTTGCCCTTGGCCACAACCTGAGCCTTGTCGGAAGCCCTCCGATGAGGCGCGAAGGCGAAAAAGTGATTGTCGGAGGCAGGCAGATTCAGATTTCAACCAAGGAAACCATTATTGTAATGAACGCGACTGACGTGCCTTATGCGATATGGTATTACCAGACGCCTGCAAATTATTTCAGCGCTTTGAAGGAGGCGGTTCCACAGCTGAAGCTTGAGTTTGTGCAGGTAAACAGCTTCAACCAGATGGCAAATGTTGTAAGGAAGGCGGAAATGCTGCGCGCAAATGTGATTGCAGCAAGGGTTTTCAATTCAAATGATTATGAAATCCTCAAGAAGTGGCTTTACCAGTCTCCAAAGCGCAAAGTTATCCTTTTTCACTCAGCTTCATACCCGTATGGCTATTTGCTGCTCAGGGAATTCCCTGAGCAAACAGGATTTGATGACCCCAACCCGGTGTTTGTAAAATGACGCTTGTCAGGCATTTGGAAAGGCACAGGCTGTTTTATTTCGTGGTGTTTGCGGCGGCATTCGCAAGGCTGCTCTATCTTTTTGACTGGCATGAAATCTGGTGGGACTCAGGTGTTTATTTTGGAATGGCAAAATCTTTGTGGTCAGGGGGCAAGGCAGGATTGTGGGAGAATCTCAGGCCTGTGCTCTGGCCTGCTTTCCTCGGCGCAGCATGGTGGCTTAAGCTGAACATTGTGGTGTTCGCGAGAATTGTTGAGTTTGTTCTGACGCTGGTATCAATCTGGCTTGTTTATCAGCTGGCAAAAAAGATTTTCTCCCAGCGGGCAGCAGTGATTTCAAGCATTTTGTGGGCTTTCAGCGCGATTATTTTTCACATTGGATTCCACGAATACACAGAACTTCCTGCAGTCACGCTTGCGCTCGCAGCTGTTTTGGCATTTTCAAATAGAAAATTTTTCCCCGCAGGCATATTTGCCGGCTTGTCTTTTCTCACAAAGTTTCCGGCAGGCATATTCATTGTTGTGCTTGGCTTGTGCGTCGTGCTTCAGAAGCGCTGGAAGCCTCTTGTCCCGCTTGGCATTGGATTTGCCCTGCCAACTGCGGCATTCCTTGCATTCAACCAAGTGATGTATGGAACAATGCTCGGCCCGATAATTGAGGCAAGTGCAAGCATTGTGAAGGTTGTTGGATGCAATATCCTCCGCTACAAGCCATGGTACCAGTATTTTATCTGGATTTTTTTTGACAATGTCCTTAATGTGTTCGCTCTTGTCGGAATTGCCGCTGTTGTGCGCAACTGGAACAGGAAATACCTGCTGCCTGTTGTCGCGCTGGCTGTTCCTGCTGCTTATTTCATCCAGATGCACTGCAGGGATTACCGCTATCTGACTATGTTTTTGCCTTTTGTCATACTTTTCTCAGGCTATGGGATTTCCCTGCTGGTTGAATGGCTTGAAAGCAAAAAGAAACTTGCGGGTTATGCATGGGCTGTTGTGCTTATTGTTGTTTTTGTTGCCTCTGTATTCCAGGCAAACCTGTTTTATTACAACAATGAGGCGCGCGGGCTTGATTCTGCTGCAGAACGCTATTTCAGCTGGCTCGCAGACAGGAATATCCAGGGAGAGATCTGGAGTTCAAACCCCATAGTCAGCGCTTATACAGACCAGAAAATAAACAAAATCTATTATCCCATTTACGGCCGCGAGACTGCTGCAGACTTCAACAAATACCTCGCGGAAAACAGCAATAAAGTGGGCGCGGTCCTGATTGACAACTGCGGAGGCGGCCTTATTTGCTCTCCTGATGACACACAATGCCCTGTTGAACTTGAGAAAATGCGCGCTTTCCTGAATGATAATTTCAGGCAGGTTTTCTTTGATGAATCAGGAATCTGCTGGTATGTGATTTATCTGCCTTAGTGATTCAGCTTCAGAATGTCCCCTATCGTAAGCCCTTCTGTCTTTTCTTCTTTTTCCTGTTTGACAACCCCTTCTTCCTGGCGGACCTCAACAAGCGTGATGCGCAGTATTCTCTCCATCTTGCGTGCCATGTCAATTGGCGGCTCAAAATGCCCTGTTTCCATCTTGTGGATAAGCGATTCCTTTACTGTGATGAGCTTTGCAAAATCAATCTGTGTCAGCCCGCGCTTTTCCCTTGCCGCCCTGATTTTATTGCTGTAATCAGAAACAACTGACTCAACCTGGACAGGCTCGCTCTTAACGCGCGCTGCCTTTGTGGCTGCGGGTGGCTGAATCTTCCTGAACACCTTTCCGAACCTTCCGCAGCCGGCGCATACCCTTAGCTGTATTCCCTCCACCATTGCCGTGAACAGTTCAGTGTCCTTTCCGCACAATTCGCACTGCATAGGGTGCGTTCATAAATCTCGGTTTAAATAAATTTCCTTTTTTTCACTCGAGAACCTTTTCTGTCACCATTTTAGAGGAGTCGCATGAGCTTTTAAAATGGCATTGCTCTGAACGAAGCATGGTGACAGCGGAAGCCCTAGGCGAACAGAAGCAGGTGAAAGACCGGCAGGCACGCGTTTCCCTTCGTGAGCATATAATGCAGGCAATGGCGCGCGGGGCTCAGCGAAAAGACTTGGAAAAGCTGCTTGTCAATGCAGGCTGGCCGAAAGAAATCGTCGAGGAATACTTGGGCGAAGCCCAGGAAACAGTTGTGCCTACAGGGCCTGCGCTTATCAGGCTGAAAGGGGTCACAAAGCGCTTCGGGAATAATGTTGTCCTTGATCACATTGACCTTGAGATTCCGCCTGGAGAGCTATTTGGCATAATCGGGCTTAGCGGGGTTGGAAAAACAACACTTCTCAACACAATGGTGGGCTTTATCGAGCCTGATGAAGGTGATGTTGTGATGCTTCTTCCAGGAAATATTGAGGCGTCTGTATTCAGGCGCAAGGACCTTGTGAATACGATGTTCGGGTTTGCGGCGCAAGTGCCGTCATTCTATGGCAAGCTTACTGTAAGGGAAAATATTGAGCACTTTGCAGCGCTTTACAACCTTACGCCTGCAGAATGCATTGCCAAATGCGACAGCCTGCTCAGGCTTGTCGGTTTGGAAAACGCGCAGCACACTCTTGCGCTGAATTTGTCAGGCGGAATGCAGAAGAGGCTTGACATTGCCTGCGCTTTGGTGCACAATCCTGCAATACTCATCCTTGATGAGCCTACAGCGGACCTTGACCCGATAATCCGCGACCAGATATGGGGCTTGCTGAGGCAGATTAACAGGCAGGGCACAACAATCATTGTCGCATCGCACGTTGTCTCTGAGCTCGAGCAGTACTGCAGCAAAATTGCGATTCTGCGCAACCAGAAAATCACAGAAATTGGAACAACAGCGCAATTGCGTGACATTTACTCAAAGCGTTATGAGATTTTCCTGAAGACCGCCAAGAAGGACTATTCCAAGCTCAAGGCTTTCTGCAACAAGAAGCGCGCGCTTTACTCGAAAATTTCAGAGAAAGACGACTTCTTTGTCACCCAGACAGCCCAGCCAAGGGAGGCATTGCAGCAATTGCTCAATTTCATCGCAAAAGGCAAGGATCCTGTCATCCATGTTCATGTTGACAGGCCGTCAATAGCAGAAGTCTTTGAATCGCTAATAAAACATGACACCCACCCGCTCCACTGAACGCGCAAAGCGCGGATTTGAAAACCTGCTTGTTTTGGTACAGAAAAATCTCAAGCTTCTTGTCAGGGCAAGGGCGTCTGCGCTTGTGGTAATCCTGGGGCCCTTGCTTATTATTTTCCTTGCAGGGCTCGCATTTGACAATACAAACCTTTACTCAGTCAGGATTGGCACTTATTCCCCTTCTTACAACGACCTTTCAAACTCTTTTATTGACAAGCTTGCTGAGAAACAGTTCAAGATAACGCGTTATCCGACAGAGGACCTTTGCACAGAGGGAATCAGGCGCGGTGAAACCCACACCTGCATAATGTTCGCCCCTGATTTCGCAATTGGAAAGAACGGCTCAAATGAGATTAAGTTTGCTGTGGATTATTCGCAGATAAACCTTGTCTGGACAGTCCTCAATGTGATGACCACAAGCATTTCTGCGCGCTCCTCTGAGTTAAGCAAGAATTTGACAGCTGTCCTGCTCCACGCAATTGATTTCACAAGGCAGGCTGTAAAAGACAGAAAGCAGAACCTTGTCGCACTTACAACGGAAAATGATGAAATCGGGCAAAGGCTCGGCAATATCCAGGCAGAGCTGATGGAGCTTGAGCTCGGCCTTGACACAGGGGAATTCGGCCTTGCAAACCTCACGAGCTCAAAGACAATTGTAAAGCAATGGGTGGACAATTCGCTGAGCCTTGGCAAGGACTCGCTTAACGAGGCGCAGCACTTCATTAACGTTGTTGATGACATGGTGAAGAAGAGCCCTGCAGGCTCGCAGGTGGGAACAGGCTTTGCAACTTCCTTGCAGGCCAGCGTGGACGAAATCGGCAACCTGAAGGACAGGCTTTCCAAGACAGAGGAAATAGTGAGCGAGCAGTATGGCCAGCTTAGCAGCCTTATTGACCACATTGCAGGCAAGATTACCCAGACAAAGTCAGAGATTGACCTTGCTGAATCCGCAAAGGTGTTCACGCTTGACGAGATTAACGTGATGAACAAGCTGCTTGACGAGGCATTGCTCAACATCCTGACTTTGCAAAAATCGCTTAATGAGATTGAAAAAGTCATCAGCGCAATACAGATTACAGACCCGACAGCAATCGTCCAGCCTGTGCAGACAACAATTCTCCCTGTTGTGGCAGAGCGAAGCTACCTGAACTACCTTTTCCCGACCTTGATTGCGCTGGTGATGCTGTTCACTGCGCTTTTGCTTGCACCCACGCTTATTTTGTTTGAGCGCAATTCCCCTGCTTACTTCAGGAATTCCATGACTCCGACAAGCGACATTGTCTTTATGGGCTCTGTGTTTGTCACGACAGCGTTCCTGCTCATAATCCAGCTCGTAATCATCCTCGCGATTGCGGGAATATTCTTCACGCAGATACTGAACGGATTTGGGTACACCCTGATTGTGCTGGCATTGATGATAACGCTTTACACCTGCCTTGGGATGATTATCGGATACATTTTCAATTCAGAAGAGACTGCAATGCTCGCCGCAATGGCGCTTGGGAGCATTTTCCTGTTTATTTCTGACATTATCATCCCGCTTGAAAGCATGCCTGCTGTGATAATGAAGTTCGCGTCATTCAACCCGATGTACATCGGAAGCGACCTGCTCAGGCGCACAATACTTTTCAATGCCTCTTTCACGGAAATCTGGGCAAAGATGGCATTCCTTGCCGCTTTTGCCTTTGTGGCAGTCTGCCTTGTGTTCGCAGTGTATTACGGAATGAAGAAAAACACATTCTCCAAATACCTTGCCAAGTTCGCTCCGAAGAAAGAGCCGTTGCAGTGAGCAAAAGTATTTAAACCGCGCAGAGTGACTTCTCGCCATGGCGCTAAAGGTCTTTAACACGCTTAAGAGGAAGAAAGAGGAGTTTATTCCCCTTAACCCTCCGAAGGTTGGATTGTATACCTGCGGCCCCACTGTTTACAATTATCCCCACATTGGGAATTACAGGGCGTATGTGTTTGGCGACCTGTTGAAGCGATACCTGAAGTTCAAGGGATTCCAGGTTACGCACGTGATGAACATAACAGACGTTGATGACAAGACAATACGCGACTCCCAGAACGCAAACCTTTCTCTCAAGGAGTTCACCCAGACATATGAGAATGCCTTCTTTGAGGACCTTGAAAAGCTTAACATCATTGGCGCTGATGTTTTTCCGCGCGCCACAGATCACATTCCTGAAATGATTAAGCTGATTCAGAAGCTGCTTGACAAAGGGCTTGCTTACAAGGGCGAGGATGGGATTTATTTCTCGATTAAAAAGTTCAAGAATTACGGAAAGCTCGCGCATATCAAGCCTGAAGAGCTCGAGACAGGCGCATCAGGCCGCGTAAAGGCAGACGAATACGCAAAAGAGAATGCGCACGACTTTGCCTTGTGGAAGTTTTATTCCCCTGATGATGGTGATGTTGCCTGGGACGCTCCTTTCGGCAAAGGAAGGCCTGGCTGGCACATTGAGTGCTCGGCAATGAGCATGAAATACCTTGGCGAGCAGTTTGACATCCACGGCGGAGGCGTTGACCTTATTTTTCCCCACCACCAGAATGAGATTGCCCAGAGCGAGGGAGCGACAGGAAAGCAGTTTGTCAAGTACTGGATTCACAATGAGTGGCTGCTTGTTGACGGCAAGAAGATGTCAAAAAGCCTTGGAAACTTTTACAGCCTGAGAGACATTCTTGCAAAGGGCTATGACCCCATTGTTATCAGGTATTTCCTCCTCGCAACACATTACAGGACAAAGTTCAACTTCACTTTTGCAGGGCTTGACGCCTCAAAGAATGCGCTTGAAAGGATTTGGGACTGCTACGACAAGCTCGGCTCTGTGAACGCGCCAAAGCACAATCCAGAAGTGCACAAGCGCATTGACCAGCTCAAGAAGGAATTCACAGACGCAATGGACAATGACCTTGACACTCCTCCTGCGCTTGCCGCGTTGTTTGAGTTTGTAAAGGATGCCAACGTCATGATTGCGAACAATTTGCTAAGCGCGGATGACGGAAAGGCATTAAGGGAGGCATTCGAAGGCATTGACTCTGTTCTTGGCATACTGAAAAAGAAGGAAGCAAAGCTCTCAAAGGAGCTGCAGTCCATTATTGACCAGCGCGAAGAGGCAAGAAAGTCAAAGCAGTGGAAAAAAGCAGACGAATTGCGCGACAATCTAAAGGAAAAAGGAATTATCCTTGAGGATTCTGCCCAGGGTGTGCGATGGAAGCGTGCGTAAAATTATTTCTTGACCGGTATGCGCAGCTCGGCGAAAAAGTTCCTGAGGCAATTGCAATAAAACCATCCCTCAGGGTCAACACTCTCCGCATTCCTGAGGATGTCCTTGTAAACCGGCTGAACAATCTTGGCGTGAAGCTTTCCAAAATCTCCTGGCTGCAGCACGGCTATTTTATTGAGCACTCAAAGTTCTCGCTTGGCGCAAGCGCAGAGGCTTTGCTTGGCTATTATTACCTTCAGGAAGCTGCTGCCCAGCTTGTTGCAGAAATCCTTGACCCAAAGCCAGATGAAATTGTGCTTGACTGCTGCGCTTCGCCTGGCGGAAAGACAACCCAGTTCGCACAGTTGATGCAGAACAAGGGCACAATAATCGCTTTGGAGAAAAAATCCCACAGGTTGTTGGCATTGAGAAACAATCTTGAGCGTATGGGAGTTTCAAACACTGCTGTTTATCACATGGACGCTGTAAAGGCAGTCCAGCTTGGGATAAAGTTTGACAAAATCCTTATTGACACGCCCTGCTCTGGAAATTATGCAGGCGATGAAAGATGGTTCTCAAAAAGGACAATTGAGGACATAAAAAGGAGCGCGCAAATCCAGCGAAGCCTGCTGAATGCTGTTCTTGACGCCTTGAAGCCCAATGGAATACTTGTTTACAGCACCTGCACTCTTGAGCCAGAGGAAAATGAGCTTAACATGCAGTGGCTGGTTGAAAACTACAAGGTAAAACTTGAGCCGATTGAGATTGGCATCGGAGACAAAGGTCTTACAGAGGTATTTGGGAAGAAATTGCACGCTTCAATAGCCAATTGCAGGCGCTTCTGGCCCCACAAGACAGGCACAGAGGGCTTTTTCATAGCAAAGGTGAGGAAACTGTGAAAAAATTCATAGAGCAGTTCACCAAGCAGAAGCTCTTTGACGCGGCGCTTGTAAGGAGAATCGGCAATGACTTCTTCCTTGTCCAGCCAGAATTTGCACTTGTGCTCAAAAAAATCAAGCTTCCGCCATTGTACATCGGGCTTTACCTTGGCCGTGAGGCAGAGAAAACAGCAAAACCCTCGCTTGACCTGCTGCAAATGCTCGCAAAGAGCGACGCCAAAAAAGCATGGCTTAATGAAAAAGGCGCATGGATGTTTATTTGCAAGCGCCCTGCTCTTGCAGCAAGCATTGTGAAGAACGAGGCGAGCACAGGAGAGCTTGTTCTTGTTATGACTGAGCGCGATGAATGCATTGGTTATGGCATTTTTGACGGAAAAGGCATAAAGAACTACTATGACATCGGCGACTTCTTGAGAAGAGAAAGAAGGGCAAAACGTGCCTAAAAAGCTCACTTTTTAGGCGCTAGCGGGAAGTGTAACTTTCCGCTATGTTTTTAAAGAGACTGGCTGTTCTTCGTCGTTATGGCAGAGCGCTATGATGCAAAGGTTGAGGAGCCCAAGTGGATGCAGTACTGGGAAAAGGAAAAAATATTCGGCTTTAACCCGGAAGCAAAGGGTGAAATCTTCAGCATAGACACTCCTCCGCCAACTGTTTCAGGCAAAATGCACATTGGCCACGCATTCAGCTATGTTCACAAGGATATTATCATCCGCTACAAGCGGCTCAGGGGCTTCAATATATTCTACCCGTTTGGCACAGATGACAATGGGCTTCCAACAGAGCGCCTTGTTGAAAAACTGAAAAATGTCAAGGGCGCTGCAATGGAGCGCCAGGAATTTATCAAGCTCTGCGAAGAAACTTTGAAGGAAATAAGGCCTGCTTTGGTCCAAGATTTCAAGCGAATCGGGTTGAGTTGTGATTTCAACCTGTTTTACAGCACGATTAATGAGCACAGCAGAAGGATTTCGCAGTGGTCTTTCCTTGAATTGCAAAAAATGGAAAGGGCTTACCGCAGGGAAGCGCCTTCATTGTGGTGCCCGCTTTGCGGAACAGCAATTTCACAGGCTGAATGCCGCGACGAGGACAAAAACAGCACATTCAATGACATTGTTTTCAAGATTGAAGGAAAGGATGTACTGATTGCAACCACAAGGCCTGAGCTTTTGCCTGCCTGTGTCGCTGTGTTTGCACATCCGACAGATGCACGTTACACAAAGCTATTCGGAAAGAAAGCAAAAGTGCCATTGTTTGACTTTGAAGTTCCTATTATTGCTGATGAGCGCGCAGACCCTGCAAAAGGCACAGGTTTGGTTATGTGCTGCACATTTGGCGACACAACAGACATTGCCTGGTATCTTGCGCACAAGCTTCCTTTGAAGCAGGCGATTGACAGGAATGGAAACATGACTGAAATCGCAGGCAAGTACAAGGGAATGCATCTGCACAAGGCGCGCAAGCTGATTATTGAGGACTTGAAATCAGCAGGATTGTTGCAAGGCCAGAAGCCAATCACACACCCTGTCAAGGTCCACGAGCGCTGCGGAACTGAAATCGAGATTATCAACAGCAAGCAGTGGTTCATCAAGTATCTTGACCTCCGCGAAGACATGCTCAAGTGGGGCGCAGAGCTAAAGTGGCACCCTGAATTCATGAAGCACCGCTTTGACAACTGGGTCAAGGGCTTGCAGTGGGACTGGCTTATCTCAAGGCAGAGGTTCTTCGGAGTTCCATTCCCTGTCTGGTACTGCTCAAAGTGCGACGAGCCTGTTTTTGCCGATGAAAAAAAGCTTCCTGTTGACCCATTAAAGGACAAGGCGCCGGTAAAAACCTGCCCCAAATGCAAAAATGACAAATTTATCCCTGAAAAAGACGTTTTGGACACCTGGGCAACTTCAAGCATGACTCCTCAGCTTGCAATCCAGCTTGTTCCTGAGAAATACCGCAAAAAGCTTTACCCAATGTCATTGAGGCCTCAGGCGCATGACATTATCACGTTCTGGCTTTTCAACACTCTTGTGAAGAGCCGTTTGCATTACAAGTGCAATCCCTGGAAGGAAGTTATGATTTCAGGCTATGTGATGGACCCTCTTGGCGAAAAAATGAGCAAGAGCAAGGGAAACATCATAGAGCCGCAGGCAATCCTTGCAAAGTTCAGCGCTGACGCACTCAGGTACTGGTCTGGCAGCGGAAAGCTCGGCGAGGACGTCGCATATCAGGAAAAAGAGCTTGTTTCCGGAGACAAATTTGTTACAAAGTTCTGGAACGCTGCAAAATTCGCTGCAATGCACCTGAAAGACGCTGATTTGAAAAAGCTTGAGAAGAAAGAGCCCACAGCAGAGATTGACAAGTGGATACAGCACAGGCTCGCAATAACAATTGAAGAGGCAACTGAGGCATTTGAGGCTTATGATTATTCCCGCGCGAAAACAATAATTGAGCAGTTCTTCTGGAGTGACTTCTGCGACAACTATCTTGAGCTTTCAAAGCAGAGATTGTATGAGCCAAAAAAGCCAGAAGACAAGGAAAGCGCACAGGCAGTGATATTCAGGTGCCTTGGCGCGCTTGTCAGGCTGTTCGCGCCGTTTACTCCTTTCATAACAGAGGAAGTTTATCACGCTTACCTGCACGCGCACGAGGGTTTCCCAAGCGTTCACGTTTCAGGGTGGCCTAAAGTGGCGAAAAAGTATGAGGACGCAGGCAAGGTTGGCGCTGTTGTGGTTGCAGTCCTTGCGGCAGTGCGAAAGAAAAAGTCAGAGAACAAACTGTCAATGAAGGCGCCTGTGAAAAAGATTGTTGTTGAAAGCGAAGTGGACATTACGCCTGCCTTTGGCGACCTGCAGTCAACAACCTGCGCAGAGAAGATAGAAAAGGGCAAAGGCAAGGAAGAGATAGTAAAGGGAATAAAGGTAATAATAGAATTCTAATCAAATGATGTCTTGAGAAGCCGCATCTGCTGTTCCAAATCATAATAGCTGATGTTCTTTCTCTTTGCATTCCTCATTTTTTCCCTGAGTGCTGTGAGGAATTTTGTCAGGCGCTCCTGTATTATTTCCTCGTCCTGCAGCCACTTGATATGCACGATGCCGCTAAGGGGGTCATCGCTGTAAGAAGGCCCGCTGCTGTGGGATTTCTTGAGCTTTTCCCTGACTTCCCTGATAATCTCATCAGCCTGGCCTGCAGGGTCGTCAACGTGAAGCTGCTTTATGAGCTGCTTGTCCTTGCCGTCATTAAGAAGAACCCTGACTTCCAGGTGCTCATCGCGGGCATTGAAATTTGCAATATCAATGCCAAGAAACTTCACTGCAACGCTCTTCATAATAGCCATCAAGAAAGCACTTCTTTTTATAAGTTTCGAGCGATTGAGTGAGGCTCGAGCTTGCGGAGAGCCGAACTCAGAGCGAGCGTCCCTGTCCGCAGGACCGCAATAAGTATTTAAAGGGAATTATTTTGCACAGCATTATGGGGGAAGGAAAGCTCTGGATTAATCATTACTGTCCAAAAACCTTGCAGGCTGTGCCCCAGTCAGAGGGGATTGTCAAGCTTGCGCAGTTCGTTAACACGTTTGCAAAGCAGAAAAAAAAGGCAATGCTCCTTTACGGCCCTTCCGGAACAGGGAAAAGCTGCGCTGTGCACGCCCTCGCAAAGGATTTGAACTGGGAGATTGTCGAGCTCAATGCCTCTGATGTCCGCAATGAGGCGCAGATTAACGAAAGGCTTGGAAATGTCCTGAAGCAGCGCTCATTGTTCTACTCGGGAAAGCTGGTTCTTGTCGACGAGATTGACGGCGTTTCAGGCACAAATGACCGCGGCGGTGTTCCCGCGCTTGTTGACCTGATTGTAAAATCAACTTTTCCAATAGTTTTGACAGCGCAGGACCCCTGGGACAAGAAATTCTCCGCCTTGAGGAGCAAATGCGTGCTTGTTGAGTTCCCTTCATTGCCTGCCGATGTTATTACTGGAATACTTCAGGACATTTGTGCAAAAGAAAGCCTTGAAGCAGAGCCCTCTGTGCTGAAATCCCTTGCCAGAAGGTCAGGCGGTGATTTGCGCTCGGCGATTAATGACTTACAATTGCTTTCGCAGGGCGCTGCAAAGCTTACTGCAAAGGGCCTTGAGACTCTTGGAGAGCGCAACAGGCTTGAGCAAATCAAGAACGCGCTTGTCAAGGTGTTCAAGAACTCTGACCCGATGCTTGCGCTTGGCGCTTTTGACCAGACTGACGCTGATGTTGACGAGTGCTTCCACTGGCTTGACCACAATCTTGCGAAAGAATATGATAATCCTGCAGACCTTGCCCGCGCCTATGACATTCTCAGCAGGGCAGATGTTTTCAGGGGCAGAATCCGCAGGCAGCAGCACTGGCGCTTCCTGAGCCACATTTTTGAGCTTCTTACTGCAGGAATCGCAGTTGCAAAGACAGCGCGCTCAAAAAACCCGCCTGAGTACGAGCAGACAACAAGAATGCTCAAAATATGGCGTGCAAACATGACTTACAGCAAGCGAAAGGCAATTGCCCAGAAACTCGCTGATGCAACGCACTGCTCTGTAAGGACTACCATCCAGAAGACGCTTCCCTGGCTCCAGGTTGTCTTCAAAAACAAGCCAGAACAGGCAGCCAAGCTGACTGAAGAGCTCGACCTTGACGAAGAGGAAGTTGAGTGGCTGAAGAAGTAAGCTTTTTAAGCAACCCTTCTCCCCGAACGCCTTATGACCAAATACGAAGAGGTTGTCAACTGGGCTCTGCGAAGGGGAATCTTCTTCCCTGCGAGCGAAATCTATGCAAATGCTCCTGCAGGATTCTATGATTTTGGCCCTTACGGCGCAACAATAAGGCGCAAGATAATTGACACCTGGCGGAAAGAGATTGTCAACAAGACAGGAATGATGGAAATTTACGGCTGCCAGATAATGCCTGCAGATGTTTTCAAGGCATCAGGCCACCTTGCCTCTTTTAACGACCCTGTAACGCAGTGTGCAAAGTGCAACACAATCCACCGCGCAGACAAGCTTCTCGAGGATGCCACAAAAGAGCATTTCCCTGAGGCAATGCAGAATGCGCAGTTTGACTCTGAAATACAGAAGCACAAGCTCGTCTGCCCCAAATGCAAGGGAGCTCTCGGGCCTGTAAAGCGCTTTAACATGATGGTCAAGACAGAAGTCGGAGTCTCAACCAAGTCAGACACTTATCTCCGCCCTGAAACCTGCCAGAGCATATTCTGCGACTGGTCAAGATTGATGAAAACAATGCGAATCAAGCTTCCGCAGGGAATTGCGCAGGTTGGAAGGTCATTCAGGAATGAAATCTCGCCAAGGCAGACACTGCTAAGGCAGGTTGAGTTCTCGCAAATGGAGGCAGAGGTATTCTTTGACCCTGCAACAGTCAATGAAGTTGAGGGCTTTGACGAAATCAAGGACCATCCGATACAGATAATGCGCACAGGCTCTGAAAAGGTTGAGTCAATCCTCGCAAGAAGCCTCGTCGACAAGGGCGTTGTTTCAGGAAAAATGATTGCGTATTATCTTGCACACACCCAGAAATTCTTTGAAACACTGGGAATACCAAGGGAAAAGATGAGATTCCGCGAAGTCGGCTCTGATGAGCGCCCGTTCTACTCAAAAGAAACATGGGACTTTGAAGTTGAAACAAGTCTTGGATGGGTTGAGCTTGTCGCGAACAACAACCGCACTGACTATGACCTAAAAGGCCACGCTGCAGGAAGCAAGCAAAGCCTTGAATATGTTTATCCTGACGGCAAGAAGATAATCCCGCATATCTGGGAGATATCTATAGGTCTTGACCGCACATTCTACGCAATGCTTGAGCACTCTTACAGGGAAGAGGAAAAGAACAACGAAAAGCGAGTAGTTCTCGGAATAAAGCCTGCTCTTGCGCCATTGACAGTCGCAGTATTCCCCTTATTGAGCAACAAGGATGAGTTGAAGAAGAAGGCAAATGAGGTTTACGAAATCCTGCAGTGCTTTGACGCGTTCTATGACTCGTCAGGAAGCATTGGAAAGCGATATGCGAGAATGGATGAAGTCGGCTGTCCCTGGGCTGTCACGATTGACTTTGACTCTTTGAAAAACGAGGACGTAACCTTGAGGGACAGGGACACAACAGAGCAGAAGCGCGTCAAGATAAAAGACCTAAGGCAGGCAGTCTTCGAGCTCTACACAGGCCAGAAGAAGTTCGGGCAGCTCTGAAACAAAAGACTTTTAAAGCCCTTATTTCTCGACTATTACTTAAGGGAACGTAGTTTAGCCCGGGAGAACTCGCCGCTGAAGACGGCGTAATCGCCGGTTCAAATCCGGCCGTTCCCATTTTTTTTCTTCTAAAAGAATCAGCCCATTGCTCCTGCTACGCCGACAATCTTGCTCGCAATCGTGTTGAAGACAATCATCATTATGAAGCTGAGACTGCAGTAGAGAAGTGTGCTCTTGATGAGGTTGCTGCCGAGGCTGTAGCGCTCCTGAAGCTTGTCTGCGCCGTTCTCAATGCCGTTCGCGAGTACTGTCAGTATGAACACTATTTCAAACACGTAAATCCCGACAACAAACTGGAAATAATACGTGGGGATTCCGACTCCGAACATCCCTGCAACCTGGCTGATGTTGCCCGCGAGCTCTGTCGCGCCAAGGTTCTGGATGTTGCCTGACAATGAGCCGAGTATATTTGTGATCATGCTCGTTATTGCAATGACTATGCCTGCAATCGCGGGCGTCAGAAAGCTTATCTGCGATTTCATGTCTGAAATCACGTCTGCCATCAGGTCCTTGAGCCTTTCATTGACCTTGTGGATTTCCTTTATGTAGCGCGAAACATTGAGCAGCGCCTGAGCAGCGATAAGCGGGCCTTTTTTTATGCCTTCAACAAGCACTTTCATCGAGCTCTGGATGATATTGCTTGGGAAATACACAAGCGCGCCTGTGCGCGGGTTGAACAGGGCATCTTTCACACCCATTCCGAGCTTTACTATGTTTGTCGCGACAACATTGAAGAAGCTTCCGCTCACTGTGTCAGGCATCACTTCTGCCACTTTTGAGAACGCAATCTCAGCAGGCAGGCCGTCTCCAAGCCTGTTGCCGAGCTGGAACAGTGCGGTCGCGAACTCATCCTCCAGCTTTTTTGTCTCATTGCGTATCTTGATTACATTTTGCGACCGTAGCTTGTAGTAAAGCCCTATGCTGAATGCAAGGGCAAGGGGGAATGCAAGCGAGAGCAGGGATGCGCCCATGCCGAACGGCCCAACAATATCCCCTGTTTCAGAGTCCTGCCTGTACTCAAGCATCTTCCAGCCAACAAACGGCAGGTTGATTTCATAACTCAGGTCCGGCTGCAGGAAGTGCAGCAATGGAGGAATAAGCCCGAGGAAAAGGAAAACCCCACCAATAAGCACGCAGATGAAAATCGGATTGATCTGAAGCTCTGTTCCGCCGAGCTTGATAAGTATGTTGCGGTATTTTTTCAGCGCAGGGTTAAGCTCTGCTATGTCTGTGTCTCCATAGCCTGTCGGCCTTTTGCTAAGCACATTCTTTCCAACCAGGTAAACAAGGACAGGCAGTATTATGTTGTAAAGAGTCGCGATGTGGTACCATTTTACTGTGCTCATGAAGCTGACAACCAGCGGCAGAATCACAAGCCCGAGTATTGGAAGTATGACTCCAAGCATGTGCAGGATTGTTATCGGCCCTTTCAAATTCTGGGCATAGTGCAGCATCCTCTCGAATGTCTCATCAAGGATGACATCAAGGGACTTGTCAAGCAGTGAGAGCCTTCTTTCATCAGAAGTTTCGTACAGCGAGCTCATTATCAGGTGGAATGACTCGACAAACTCATTGTTCCACTTCCTCCAGGTCTCAAGATACAGGTCAAGGCTTTCCTTGATGCTCTCATACTTCTGGGTCTCAACATCCCATAGGATTTTTTTCAAATCAAGCGCAAGCGGAGGGGTAAGGTGCTCTGACGCGAACTCTATCGCAAGCTCAAGGTTGCTTGTGTGGCGCATGAACGTAACAACATAGAACACGCAAAGCACCATCTGGTTGCTTGACTTCATGCGCCAGTTGTTCGCGAGGAACATCGGATACTTGCCAAACACCATCATCAGCGCGATTCCTGAAATAAGAAAGAACATCGTGAAGAACAGCGAAGTTGCAAGGGCAATGCTCGCTATTGACCCTAAAACCATGTATGTGATTGGAAATAAAATGCTGAATGCAATCGCGTTTGCAGGGGTTATGTTAAGGTGGGCAATGTCTATTGACTCCTGAAGCTCCTGCGAGCGCTTCGGGTCAACCTTGATGTTCATGATTTTGCCGGCGAAAACACAGCATTTCTCATACACGCTCATATGGCCTGGCATTGACTCCTGCTTGAATGACTGGTATTCCCTGCTTATTACGGGCATGGGCTCTGCTGATGAGAGGTCCAGCTGTGACTGAAGCTTCTGCTTGTATTTTTGTACAAGGTCCACAGGAAGTGTTCCGTCGCTCATGTAACCAGCACCGGTTTCTTGACCTTCCGCTTAAGCCACTCGCTCCATTCTGTGAAGATTTTCTTGCTGTCAAGGAATCCCACGTCATTGCGGATTTGCTCGCTGATGCGGTGGAACTCGTCATTCGCGAGTATTGAGAAATTTGCCTCAAGCAAATCAGGGTTCTTGAGCTTGTTCGAGACGCTGACAAGCTCCTGCTTGATGTTCGCCCTGAGCAGGATGTTGTCCCAGACAGCCTCCCAGTTGCCAGCCCATTCCCTGACAGAGCCTGCGATTGCCTTTATGATGTCGCTGTCTCCTGCGAGAAGGTCTTTGCTCGGCTCAAGCATGTCACTTTTGCTTTCATACTTCATCAGGTCAACAAATCCGCCTTCTGCCAGCGGGTCTTCCTCCCATTTCTTCCTGACTTCTGTTATCTGGGTGACTCTCCTGAACCTGTGCAATCCATCAGGGGAGCGCACAGGATTTGCTACCACGATTATGTCTGTTGCCTTGAATGAAGTCCTGGGCACTCCGAGGTCGTTTACAACACGGTCAAAGACTCCGTAAGGGCTGTCGCCGTGGATTGTTCCTGCGACAACGTTTGCAAGCGCGCCGATTCTCATCGCTTCATAGAGCGCTTTTGCCTCGACGCTTCTGACTTCTCCCACGATGAGCGAGGAGTCACCGAGGCGGAGCGTTGTCCTTATTCCCTCGTCTGCGCTGACTTCATTTGTCCCTCGGGTAAGGGCGCTCGCGACTTTCATGCTTTGGATGTTGTAATTCAGCTTCCTGAGCGCGTCAACAGGCAGTTCAAGCGTGTCTTCAATTGTGACAATCCTTCCTTTTCGCATGATTTCAGTCATCACTCCGCCAAGAAGCGAGGTCTTTCCTGCGCTCCTTGTTCCCGCGACTAGCATTGTCCTTGCTCCGTCAATGAGGAAGCTGAGTATTCCTGCGGCCATGGGTGTAATCATCTTTGTCTGGATGAAAAGCGGCAAAGTCCACGGCTTGTCCCTGTGCCTTCTTAGCGCGTAGGCAAGCCCTGTGGGGTTAAGCGGCGCTGTGATTGCCGCGACTCTTGCGCGCGCGGTCGGCAGGATAAGTTCTGTGTCAAGGATTGGGTTTGCCTCGTCAAGCGGCCTGCCTGAAATCATCCTCAGCTTTGAAGCCCAGCTTTCAGCCTCTGTGACAGTGGGCATTATGTTTGTCATGCAGTCGCCGTATTCTGCGTGCACAATGAAAATCGGCGTCCTTCCCATCGGGCTGTTGATTGTGACGTCCTGCACCTGCTCGTCTTCAAGCAGGTTTTCCACAAGCCCGAATCCAACAGTATAGCGGACAAGGATTTTTGTCAGCTCGTCAAGCTCTTTTTCCCTGAGCCTTATGTTCCTATAGCCGGCAAGCTCTTCAAGCAGGTCCATTCCCACATTTGTGAAAACCTGCCGCATCCTTTCAGGGTCAACGAATTCGCTCCTTTTTGGCTTGTGCTCTGCCAGAATCTTTCTTGCGGCGTCAAGAAGCTCGTATTTTTCCTCATTCAGCCTGAATTCCGGCGGTGAGAGATGGTAAAGGTACTGAATGGTTTCAGGAATTGAAAAAACAGTGACCTCGCTGTCGCCCACCTCATATCCGCCGATTTCCTCCCCTTCCGGAGGATAGCTTGCCTGCAGCTTTGTGTACATGAAGTCAGGCTTTACAAGGGGCGAGAGAAATTTGCGGTATATCTCGCGGTCTCCAAGAGTGTAACCCGCCAGGGCGGGCTTGGCCAAGGTTATCAGGCGCGTCTTATCCAGGCGGCTGACCAGGGTCTCGACCAAGCCCAAGAAACTTCTGATGCAGGGTACACCTTCTCGAGGTATGGCGCCTTGCTCAAGCTGGGTTCGTTCCCGGCGGGCTATTCGAACCAGTTCCACATAGGCGCCAAGGGGGTCGGATTTCAGAGAACGGTGGATTATGTTTTGCAGTTCAGTGTATTTTGTATTAATAAACCTCATTGAAAGGGGGTCTGAAAGAAGCCCGATTGACAGCTTTTCCTTGCTTAACTGCCTGTAGAGCTTTGATATCTCAAGCAGCATTGCTGTCTGGTTGTAGTCATACTCGTAATCGCGCTTCTGCACAAGGACAATCTTTGTCCCTGTTCCTGCTTCTGCGAGCGCGTCTATCACCATCGACATCACGCGGGGGTCGTCCTCGATTGAAGGGAAGAACTGGCAGGTTTCGCAGTCCATCCTGATTGTGATTTCCTCGCCCTCGCGGAGCACTTCCGTGGTGCCGCATTTCGCCCCTTCCGGCATTTAGTCCTCCTCCTCGCGCATCCTTTCCAGCGCGACCTCTATGAGGTGCGACTTGTTGCGGTACTTTTTCCTGTCCTTCGAGACCGTCCGGCCTATCCAGGTAATCAGGTCTTCCTCTATCGTTGCAGATATCGGTTTTTTCACTCTAAACCCCTGTTTCAACATATTATTTTATATATTTTGTGTTTTTTAAACATATTATATCCGAAAATATATATTTTATCATATAATTGACCACTCCCCAAGAGCACCACAAAATTAAAGTATATCCTCGCTTTTTCCCTATGTATGGCAGATGATGCACTGGCGGTTGGCGACCCTTCGGCGTTCGGCGGAATGCCTGTGCCGCCTGCGAAGAAAGGCCTGTTTGGCAGCTCAAAGCCTGCTCCAGGGCCAAGCGCAGAGATGATGGGAGTCAATGAGCAGATTAACGGGCTCTCGGCGAGAATCAGGGTTTCTGAGGAGCGCTTTAACGAGCTCCGCAAAAAGCTGCTGTTCATAGAGCAGAACATGCTTTCCAACCACAAAAAGCTCGTGGGCGATTTGAAGCAGTCCAACAGCGAGATTGACGAGCTCAGGCACAAGCTGGTGGATGTTGAGGACCGCATAATCACAGTCATCAAGGAGCTGCGCCTGACAGCGCGCAAGAGCGACGTGGACGTGATGAAGCGCTACATAGAGCTCTGGGAGCCTGTGAAGTTCGTGACAGCGGACTTTGCAGAGAAGATTGCCCGCGAAGTGGTCGAGGAAAAGCTCAATCCTCAGGGCAAAGACCAAAACATTTAAGAACTAATCTGACGGAAAAAGGCGAAAAAGAGGTCAATAATGGGCTTAATGGACATATTCAAGAGAAAACCTTCTGCAGAACCTGCTGCGCCCACCGTAGGCTATCCTGTTCCAATGGGGATGCAGGTCCCTGGTCCTATGCCCGGAGAAACCCCGACTGACCAGGTTATGGCAATGCAGCAGCAGGGCCTGACCAACAACCAGATCATACAGACTTTGCAAAGGCAGGGCTTCCAGCCCCAGCAGATTTATGACGCGATGGCGCAGGCAGAATCCCGAGGCGGGCCTGAGCCAATGCCAGAAGCGCCAAGCGGAGGGCTAGGAGAATTCCCGGCCGCAGGCAGAATGGGCGGCGAAGGAGGCCAGCGCGAAGCTCCAAAAGGCTTTGAGGAAATCGCAGAGTCTATCGTTGAGGAGAAATGGAATGAGTTCAGCAAGGAGCTTGGCAAGATGAATGAGTGGAAGGAAACTGCGACATCACGGCTTGACAAGGTTGACCAGTCAATGGTAGACATGAAGTCAGACCTTGACAACCTCCACAAGGCAATAGTCAGCAAGATTTCAGAGTATGACAAGAACCTTCTTGACGTAGGCACGGAAATCAAGGCAATGGAAAAGGTCTTCCAGAAAGTCCTTCCGGAATTGACAGGCAGTGTTGCTGAACTGTCAAGGATTACAAAGACTGTAAAGACAAAGTCTGCTCCAGTGCTTGCAAAGAAGAAATAATCATTTCTTTTCTATGAACAACACTGGCACTCTGTAAACTGTCAATACAGGTCCGATTATCCTTGCCGTTGCCTCAGCAATAAGTGAGTTTCTGTGCTCCAGCCATTTGTCAAAAAAGTGTTTTATTTCAGAAGATTCGCACGTGCTTGATATCACATATCTGCTTGAACTTGCTGCAAAAGTCTGCCCTTTAACAATATCTTCAAGCATTGTGCTGTTAAATACGTGTGTTGTTATTTCAAGGTCTTCCTCTCTTAATGTGTCTGAATATGCGTGAATGGTCACGGCAAATTGCGCTGCGTACGGCTTAATCTTAGAAAGCTGGTCTCTTTTGCATACAATCTGGAAATTCCGCCTTACATCTTCATCTTCCGGAATTTTACAATCGGCTGATTGCTTAATCCATTCAGGCTTCCAGAAATTAGTTGATACTGTAAGAGGGCGCCTGTTTTTTGCATAAAATGCACGGTAACCTGATGAAATCAGGTCTGCAACGTCATTGATTGACCCGCATCTTAGTGTCTCTACCATGCCTACAAATCATGTTTTTGCGGTTTATAAAGGTGCGTAGTATCTAGAACTCAACTTCAATCTTTCGCAGCCAGCTTTTGTATTGTGAACATTGCTATCATCAGGATTAGCGCCAGCCCGAGAACCTTGGGATGGAACAATGTTGCCCAGAAGCCAACCTGCTCTCCCTGGCCTAATACTACCGATGTCGCATTCTCGCCTGCTGCGAGCGAGGTGAACTGCTTTTCCTCTGAAACAACAGATGTCAGCGAACCGATTCCGATTATCAGCATAAGCGCAAGAACCCAGAAAGCAATGTTGCCGCCGTAGTTTGGCCCGGTGACTACTTCAAGTATTGTTTTTTCCTGAATGCCCAGCGCCTGGTAAGCAAGCAAAAGAAGTATTGCAAAAATGACAAGCAGGACGAACCACGGCGCCATCCTGTTGATTGTCTTTACTGCAATGCTGCTGAACAGTGTCATTACTGAAAGAATAAATGCAAGCAGGAATGCGATTCCCTGCTTTTCCTTAAACCACTCTGTCCTTGCAAGCAAAGCATAAACTATGACGAGCACAAACAAAAAGGGAAAGATTACGTCAAACTTCTGCAATAGTCCGACGTCTAAAGGTGTTGCCATTTATTCCTCTTTTGCCAGATCCTCTTCATACTTCTTGTGTTGCGCTTGCATTTCTGCCTCTTCTGCTGTCGTGCGTGGTCCGAACCAGAACCTTGAGCTGACACCTGACGGCGTGCTTGGTCCTGCAACCCAATAGATTATCAGCCCGAACACAAGTAAAATCACAAGTAATGACTGTATTGCAGGGTCAATGTAGCTCAGGACAGGCATTGGGAAGATTGAGTTCGCAAAGATGAGCAGCAACACTATTACTGACGCTGCGGCAATTATGTTAAGCACTCCTGCGCCAGGCCTTACTGTCTTTCCTGCAACCATTCCGAGCATCATCAGCACAAGCACAACAACAATGACAAGCAGTGCTACTTCAGGTATTGAGTCGTTGATAATATTGATGACGTCAGTTTCAGCAGGGTACATTCCTATTGCGTGCGGAATTATGACAAGCAGTGATATTGCGAGCGAAAGCACGACGTTGTATTTCCTGCTCTTCGGCCCGAATAAGCTAATCTTCTGCATTACCGCGAAGAAAATCGTGAATATCAGTATGAAGGGCAGTATTATGTCGCGGACGCCCCAGTAGTCAAGCCAGTAGACAAAGTCATTGAACATTCCTCCGCCCCAGTTGCTGCTTCCGCCGTAAAATTGGAATAGTACCATTTGACACCTCGTTTATTCTTTCTTCTTGGGTTTTTCCTCTTCGCCCTCTTTGCCTCGGGCCATAAACCATACAAAGACAATAATGAAGATTATTAAGATTATCGATGCTACAGCAGTAGATGTCCAGAATTGGCTGAGATAGTCCCATAACACCTCAAGCCAGCTTCTTCCTGTTTCATCGCGTATCGCATCAAGGAAAACAATGATTATGCCGATGAACATTATTATCATGAACAGTGTGTTCCACTTTCCTGTCAGCGCAGTCCAGTTCTCCCCTGTTTCCTTTGAGGGCGTCCAGAATGTGCCGACGAGCAAAAGGTAGAACACTCCGAGCAGCACCAGAATCACGATGTTTGAGCTGACTCGGGTGATTGTCTCGACAAGCCTGCTTGATGCAATTACAAGGAAGGCAATAACGAATGAAGCCATTGCATTCAGGTTTTTCTTCGTGTAAACCGTGTCTTCAACCTTTTCTGTGCCGAGAATCTTGCTTTTCTCAAATATTGCGAATATTATTGTGAATGTGAGCAGGAATGGCAGGACTACGTCATAAATGCCAATACGCTGGAAGAACAAAAGAACATTTCCCAATACAGTAGGTGCAGCCATATTGTCATCTCTTTTTTATACGATAACTTTAAATACGTTCCTATATAAAACTTTCGTCGGGAAAAATATGAAGGTAGACAAGAACGCGTTTGCGCTGATGAGAAAGCAGATGTCCCTCCACGATTCTTTGAGGGACGAGCTTATCAAGACCTCGCGCGATGCGCTTACTTTGAGCAAGAAATCAATCTACTCATTGCACCGCGGGGAGTCAAAAGAGGCAAGTTCCCAGCTTGCTTCTGCTAAGAAAATCATTGCAAAGATGAACGCCCTTATTAGGAAAGACGCCCATTTGGCGGTTACAGGGGCATATCTTGAGGCAATAGAGGAGTATGTCGAGGCGTCCTGCTATTATTCCCTGCTCGCGAAAAAGGAACTGCCCACTCCAAAGCAGCTTGGAGTTGACATTGACAGCTATGTTCCAGGGCTTTGCGACCTTGTCGGAGAGCTTGTGAGGAAGGCAATCAACAGCGCGATAAAGAATGACACAAAGACCGCTTTGGAAATCAGGGACTTTGTAACTCAGGTTTACCAGGAATTAATGCTGTTTGACTTCCGCAACTCGCCGGTAAGAAGGAAGTTTGACTCGATAAAATACGGGCTTGAGAAGCTTGAAGACCTTGCATTGCAGATAAAGATGAAGAAACATTAGAGTCACAACCTTTAAATAAATCCCCAATTCGTTCACGCTTATGGCAATATTGCTTGCGAAAAGGATTCATGCAAAAGATGTTCAGACCAAGAAAGAGGGAGACGAAGTCATAGTCGCAGGCTTTGCAGCTGATGCAAAAGAAATGGGCAAAATTGCATTCATCACCCTTCGCGACCGCTCTGGCACTGTGCAGATTGTCGCAACTCCTGAAAACAAGCAGTTTAAGGACATTGGCGCAATCGCCAAGGAAAGCGTTATCACACTCAAGGGTATTGTCAAAGCAAGCAAGCTCAAGAGCGGTGCAAAAGAGCTGCAGCTGAAGGAGTTTGAGGTTGTCAATCCCTCGCAGCCAAACCTGCCGATTGATTTTTCAGGAAAGGTTCCAACAAACCTTGACAAGCGCCTTGACTTCAGGATTCTTGACCTGAGAAACCCGAAAGTTCTTGCAATTTTCAAGATACGCTCGCGCGTAAACATGGCAATCAGGGAATTCCTCATACAGGAAGGATTCATAGAAATGCAGACTCCCAAGATTATTTCAGCAGGAGCAGAGGGCGGGGCAACGCTTTTCCCAGTGGTTTATTACAACAAGAAAGCGTTTTTGAGCCAGAGCCAGCAGTTGTACAAGCAGATGATGCTCGCCGCTGGTTTTGAAAAAGTGTTTGAAATCGGTCCGACTTTCCGCGCTGAAAAATCCCACACAACAAGGCACCTGACAGAATTCACTCACTTTGACTTTGAAATGGCTTACATTGACGACGAGGATGATGTCCTCAAGGTTATGGAAAGGATGTTCATGTACGTTATGAAGCAGGTTGAGGAGAAATGCAAAGAGGAAATCGCACTCCTTGGCATCAAGCTTGACATTCCGAAATTCCCTTTCCCAAGGGTAACTTACAAGGAAGGTGTTGAGATGCTCAATGCGGCAGGCTCAAAGATGAAGCTTGGCGATGACGTGGGCTCAGAGGATGAGAAAAAGCTCGGCAAGCTCGTGCAGAAAAAGTACGGAGCAAGCGCTTACTTCCTCACAAAGTTCCCGACAAAAGTCAGGGCGTTTTACATAATGAACGAGGGCGAATACTGCAGGGGCTTTGATTTCATGTACCGCGGTCTTGAATTGTCCTCAGGCGGCCAGCGCGAGCACAGGTATGAAGTTTTGAAGCAGCAGATTTCAGGCAAGGGAATGAACCCTGATGCATTTGAATTCTACCTTGATGCATTCAAGTACGGCATCCCAACCCACGGCGGATTCGGCATCGGAGTAGACCGCATGGTGCAGACAATCACCCAGCTGGAGAACGTCAGGGAAGCTGTCCTCTTCCCGCGAGACCCTGAAAGATTAGAGCCCTAAAACTTCTCAGTCCAGATTCAGTGTTCTTCTGATTTGGTTCAGGGAAATTGCTATTCTGCTGATTTCTGCGTTAACAATTGCTACTTCCTTTGAAAATTCAGGCATTGTTTTGAGTATCCCTGAATTAATTTCCTCCATCTGAACCAATTGCGTCTTCATTTGTTTGGTTATTCGGCTAATTTCCTGAACATTTCTCGGCATTACTGCTGTTCCGCTTGTCATAAATCATCACCGCAGTGCTTTTTGCGCTCCACGTATTTAATTTTTGCCTTTGCGCCCTGAGTGGGCCTTTTGTACAACAACCTTTTTAAAGACAGCCAAAATCCCGACTATTATGGCAATTTCAGTTCGCGGCAATAATAATCGTTGAATTGCTTCTCATAGTCCAATCCATGTCCTGCTCATTTATTTCATGCCCGAGTAGCTCAGCAGGTAGAGCGCCTGGCTGTTAACCAGGAAGTCGCAGGTTCGAGTCCTGCCTCGGGCGTAATATGGACGAGCCAATTGACAAGCTGGCAAAGATTGCGCGGCTTGAACTCACAAAAGAGGAACGGGACAAGTTCGCAAAAGACCTAGACGGCATTCTGAAGGCATTTGACATCATTGCAAAAGCTCCGACAAAAGGAATCAAGCCTGCGACTCACGCTGTTCCTCTGAAGCAGATGGGAAGAAAGGATGTTGTTGCAGAGTCAATGAGCCGCGATGAAGCCCTGAAAAACACAGAGCACAAGGAGGAGGGCTTTGTAAAGGGCCCGCCAACCAAATGAGCACCGAGATAATTGAAGAAGCGAAAAAGCTCAATGAAAAATTCAATTTCTTCATCACCCTTGAAGCTCCAAGGGAAGGGATTCCAATCGCGTTCAAGGACAACATCTGCACAAAGGGGATAAAAACAAGCGCCGGCTCAAAAATCCTTGAGCCGTATGTTCCGCCTTTTGATGCGACAGTTGTTGAGCGCTTAAAGGCAAAAGGCTTCAGCGTCCTTGGCAAGACAGCAATGGACGAGTTCGGGTTTGGCACTTTCTGCGTGAACACTTTCAGGATTCCAAAAAACCCGCATGACCCAAAGCGCGCGTGCGGAGGCTCATCAGGAGGAAGCGCAGGATACATTGCAGCTTCAAAGCTTGCAAAGTTCGCAATTGCGCAGTCAACAGGAGGCTCAATCTCAGCTCCTGCGGCATTCTGCGGCGTCGTCGGATTAACGCCGACTTATGGCCGAGTATCCAGATATGGCTTGATTGACTATGCAAACTCATTGGACAAAATAGGCGTTGTCGCGAAAACAGTGAGGGACGCGAGCAAGGCATTGGAAATAATCTCAGGACCTGACAGCAGGGACGAGACCTGTCAGGGCGCGCAGTTCAAAGACCCGCCTGTGCTGTCAAAGAAAATCACAATTGGCATTCCAAAAGAGTGGCTTGCGCAAAAAATTGACCCGGAAGTAAAAAAATCATTTGAAGAGGCAGTAAAAAAGCTTCAGGCTCAGGGAATGGCAGTAAAAGAAATCAGCATTCCATCAACTCCTTACGCGCTCGCAGCGTATTACATCATCGCGCTCGCAGAAGCATCCACAAATCTTGCAAAATACTGCGGTTTGCGCTACGGCGCGACTCTGCCATTGGAAGGCGGAGGCGAATTCTGGGAGTACTTCAGCAAAGTAAGAGGCAAATATTTCGGCGCAGAGGCAAAGCGGAGGATTCTGCTCGGCACTTTTGTGCGCATGGCAGGCTATTGCGACAAGTATTACATACAGGCGCAAAAAGTCAGGCAGCTTCTCATCAATGACTTCAAGAATGCATTCAAGGAAGTTGACATCATTGCAGCTCCGACAATGCCGATTATCGCGCCTACTTTTGATGAAATCAGCAAGCTTACTCCGATTGAGGAATATTCAATGGATGTTTTGACAGTTCCTGCAAACGTCGCTGGAATTCCGCATTTGAGCATTCCCTGCGGCACTGCAAAAGGAATGCCTGTTGGCTTGCATTTGATGGCAGACCACAACAATGACGAGCTTCTTGTGCAGGTGGGTGAGAAATATGGTTAAAATCGGATTGGAAATCCACCTGCAGCCGAATACAAAGAGCAAGCTTTTCTGCACGTGCTCAACAGAAGGGGTTGAGCCGAACACAAAAGTGTGCCAGATTTGCATGGGAATGCCTGGCTCAAAGCCGCGGTTAAACTCAGACGCCTTCATCGCGGCATTAAAGCTCGCAATAGCAATGAACTGCAAAATCCACAACATCTCTTTCTTCGCGAGAAAGACTTACTTTTACCCTGACCTTCCAAAAGATTTCCAGATAACCCAGTATGACCAGCCGTTTGCAACAGAAGGAAAGCTCAAGATGAAGGACAAAGAGGTTGAAATCACAAGAATCCACATTGAAGAAGACCCTGCGAGCCTGAAGCACGTTGAAAGCAAAAACGGGGCAGCCTATGTTTTGATTGACTACAACCGTTCCGGCACTCCGCTGTGCGAAATCGTGACGCCTCCTGTTTTCACAAGCCCTGCAGAAGCGCGCGCATTCCTTGAGGAACTGATGAAGCTCGCTGACTACATTGGAATCTTTGACGCGCAGGAGGGAAAAATTCGCGCAGATGTCAATGTATCAATAGAAGGGCACCCAAGGGTTGAAGTCAAGAACATCACAAGCTTCCGAGACGCTGAGCGCGCAGCGCAGTTTGAAATTATCAGGCAGGAAAGCGTCGTGGCAAGAGGGGAACAGGGCGTCACAGAGACGCGCTCATTTGACCAGCGCACCGGCACAACAGACAGCATGAGGCACAAGGAGACAGAGGAGGAATACGGCTACATTCCAGAGCCGGACTTGCCGCCATTGACAATCACAGACCCTGAACTGAAAAAAATAATTGCAGAGATGCCAGAGCCGCCTTACCAGAGAATCGCAAGATTTGTAAAAGAATACAAGATCAAGGAGGAGCAGGCAGAATCATTGATGTCAGAGCGCGCGCTTGCAGACCAGTTTGAGGAAGTCTCCAAAAAATCAGACCCTGCACTCGCGGCAATGTGGTATTCTTATGTCCAGAAGATTCTCAACTTCAACGCGGTCCGTTTTGACAAGACAGGATTCAAGGCAAACAGCATGGTTGAATTCCTTGCGCTTCTCTCGTCAGGCGAAGTCTCAAAGCGCGGAGCAGAGCTTCTTTTGCGCGAGCTGGTGATGAAGCCAGAGCCTGCGAAAAAAACAGCAGAACGCCTTGGCTTGCTCGCATTGTCAGAGGCAGAGACAAAATCACTTGTTGAAAAAGCAATAAAGGAAAATCCAAACGCGGTCAATGATGTGAAATCAGGAAAAGAGAAAGCAATTCAGTTCCTTGTGGGTCAGGTTATCCGCGCGAGCAAAGGCAGGGCAAAGGAAAAGACTGTGCTTGAGCTTCTGGATATTGCCCTGAAGCAATAGCTTTAAAACGAGCATTCTTGGGATATTTCACATGGTAATAGAGTTGACAATACCTTATCTTGCAAAGTTGTCCTATTTTGCAATCTTTTTGGTGGTGCTGCTTAATGGTTCAGGCTTTCTGCCGATTCCTGAGGAAATTCTTCTTTTGATTATCGGCTGTCTTGCTTTTGAGGGGGTTTTTTCTTTTTGGCCTGCGGTTTTGGTTGCGTTAATTGGCGTGATTATTGTTGACAATGCGCATTTTTACCTGGCAAGCCACGGGCATTCAATCCTGAGGCGTTTTGTGAACGGCAGGATTATTGCGCGCGTTCAGAAATCAGTTGATTCGCACGGCCCATATGCAGTGTTTTTCGCGCGGTTTGTGCCTGGAACGCGTGTTGTTACCGCATGGGTTGCAGGCACGTCAGGGATGAAGCAGAGAAAATTCTTTTTCGCAGACACTTTTGGAGCTGTCATTCAGACTCCGATATTAATCTGGATTGGCAAAGCGCTTGGCCCACAGGTTGAGAAGGCATTTTCTTTTGTGTATTCTGTTGACGCTGCAATTCCCCTTGTCCTGCTTATCCTTTTTGTCTTGTCCGCGATTGTCGTGTGCCTGTTCAGGAAGACCATAAGGAATTTTATACTTTACATCTCAAAGAGGGATTAATGGCAGAGTTTAAGGGATTGAAAGGGCTTGTTGTTTTCCTGCTGTTAGTCCTGCTCGGGCTTATCATACTTATTTTTGTTCTTAACGTAATTATCCTGCTTATTCCTGTGGTTATAGTCGCCGCAATAATACTATGGATTATCTCGCTCTTTTACAAAAAAAGAAAAAAGCCTTTAGTGCAGGTGTATTTTAAGAAATTCTAGAAAATTAGTTATATCAGTTGCGCCAATGCATGTACATGCCTGAGAAATATTATGTTTTAGTTACAGATGCAAAAAGGGCTTTTTGCAAGGCGGTTTCAACAGGACGTGAACGTTCCACTTGGGGAGGTCTGCATTATAAGTCAAAGGGCTTCAAGCCGGAAATAAACCACGCGCCTTACCTGGTTGGGAAAACAGGTCTTGTCCATCCCGCAGTAATTGAGTTTTACAGGACTTTTGACAAAAACAAGGCAGATGAATTAAAGAAAGCGTCAGCAGCCAGGAATTTTGGTGGAATGCCTTTTGAAATTATTGTACTATGCGCCGCAATCCCTGAAGTTCTGCAGGAAGGAAGAATGCCTGTGCTGATGTATGACGTTCCAAAAAATGATTATTTCATTTCTTCATTGTTCTCAAATGAGTTTGTAAAAGTGGAGGCATCAGGAAGAAGTGCAATCGAGCAAAAGGTTGAGGAGCTTTGCAGGAAATTCGAAATTCCGGTTACCAAGGGATTTGGAGGAGGGGATTTGCTGAAGGAATGGCGCGATTCGCTTGACTGGCAGATTCGTTATCTCGAGGCTTTTGACAGCTTAATGGCAGACCGAATAGAGCAGATTAGGCTATCGCACCTGCCGACAAACCTTACAGAGGATTCATACGAGGCAAAGCGCGCTATTGGCTTGGCACAGATGGTTAATCTTTAATCAGAAATTCTAAATTCCAAGCAGCTTGTCCACATCCAGTGATATTCTTTTCTCAAAGTCTGCCACGCGCTCTCCTTCTTCTTTTTCTGCGCTGAGGACTCGCATCAGTTCTTTTGCGAGCGCTTCTTCCTTGTCAGCAGGCATTATTTTCAGCTGGCCCGCATGCTCTTTGAGAAGTTTGTCTTCAATCTCGTCAACTCCTGCTGTGCTCACCTTGACTTCCTCAAACTCCTTGCTCTCGAGCTTGTTTGTGTTTTTCAGCACGACAAAAGCGCCTTTTGAAGAAAATGAGTCAAGTATTGCCGCGAAGTTTATGTCTCCTGGCTTTCCCTGCTTCAAAACCCCTTCTGCGCGGAACAAAACAATCGCGTCTTTCACGTTTTGCGTTGCTGCAGCCCGCTCAAGCTCACCAGCAACCTCAGAAGCAGTCTTGCCATTTGCATCGACTGTTATTTTCACCACAGGATTCAGTGTTATTTTTTCGTGCCTTACAGTTCCGTTGTCATACATCACAAAGCTTCCGCCGCCGAGTTTCTCAAGCTCGTTAAAGCTGTTCGGGAAAACAGGACCGGGATAAACCACATTCCTGTAGCCGTCAAGGTTTTCGTGCTTTACAATGTGGATGTGGCCGCCTGCATAGTAATCAAACCCTTTTGGCAATAAAGAAATCTGCATCAGTTCCATTCCCTGCAGTTCTTCAGGCATAAGCTCTGCTATTGGCGAGTGGAAAAGGAAAATCTTTGTGCCTGGCTCTGTTTCAAGGTGCTCCTTGACAAGCTCATAATAATAGTGCTTCTCAAGCCCGCCTTTCTTGCCGAACACGCCTGTAATTTTCACCCCTGTCTTGGCATCAACAGTGAATCCGAGCTTGAGCTTGTCTTCAACAATCTCCCCACGGGCAACATTGAACGCAAGCCCTGCATGCTCAAGTATGTCAATCATTGTCTTTCCGCTCGGAGAAAAGTCGTGCGAGCCCGGAATAAGATACACTGGAATCTTGTTGTTGCTGAGCTCTTTCAGTTTTTGCACGCATACTTTCAGCGCATCCATTGACGGCAAAGAGGTGTTGAACAAATCTCCTGCAATCAAAACAAAGTCAACTTTCTCAGAAATGCATTTGTCAATTGCAATGCAGAAGCTCTTTGCATTGGCTTCCCTGAGCTTTGGCTCCCTCCACCCTCCAAGGTGCACGTCAGCAAGATGCGCGAATTTCATAACAGCAAATCCCCCAAAAACTTCAAGCAAAGCGGTCAATATAAAGATATGTGTGAACAACTTCCATTATGTTTATGTCTCTGTGGCCGTACGCCACCCAAACTATTTTATACCTATTATTATCCGTAGTGCTTATGGCGTACAAGCACAAGAAGAACTGCGTGGAAAAGAAAGCACTTGCTGCTGCGAAGGAGCTTGAGAAGATTCCTGAGCCGTCAAAAGAGGAAATAACCAAAATTTACAAGGAAGGGATGGAGGAAGTGCCGCGCCTGCAGAAGCTCCTCAAGCCCGAATGGTTTGTTGAGGACGTTGACAAGCAGGGAAAGAAGCTCAAGAAGAAGTGATTTCTTGGTTGCTTGTGGAAAAGGAAGTAAATTCTATTGTTTGCTCTTTCCTTTTCCATATTTGCCGGAATTTACTATTTTTGGGTTATTACTAAATTCAGGCATTAACTCGTCGGTAAAACAGGCTTCTACCGACGAAAAGTTTATAAAGGAATAGTGTTTTCAATAAAATTATCGACGGAAAACGTCGTTTGTGGGGGGTCTCTGGTTCACCAGCGGATTCCACAAAAAGGAGGAATCTACAATGGCAGAAAAAGTTGCAAAGGTTGGAGTAAAGAAGGCAGTGGGATACCTGTACTTCGTTGATAAGGCAGGAGACGTTTCCCGCGCCAAGATGGCACGCGGCCGAAAGAAAGGAGCAGGCGGCAGGCCAGAAAAGGTCGCAAAGGCAGGCGTCAAGAAGCAGAAGGGATACCTTTACTTCATTGACAAGAGCGGCGACATATCGCGGGCAAAGATGGCACGCGGCGGCAGATAAGCCGCTTTTTTTATTTTTTAATTTCTTATTTTTTAGTGCCGAAAAGTATATATAGACAGCAACTTGACAGCAAAGCAATAACAGCGAATAAAAGGTGTGGTTGTGGCATTCAGTTTTGTAAAGCAAATCTTCAACAGGTTCGTGCGGGAATTCTTTGGTAGCCGAAAGGACCTGAAGCTCGGCTTGTACGGCCCGCCAAATTCTGGAAAGACAACCCTTGCCAACAAAATCTGCATAGACTGGGTGGGCGAGGAACTTGGCAAAGTCAGCCCGCTGGCGCACGAAACAAGGGAAATCCAGATCAAGGAGCAAATCTCAATCAGGAGCAAGGACGGCAAGGAGCTCATGTTCAACCTTGTCGACACCCCCGGCATCGCGACAAGGATTGACTACGAGGAATTCCTCAAGGCAGGGATGTCAGAGGCAAAGGCAAAGAAGCGCGCAAGGGAAGCGACAAAAGGCGTCATTGACGCAATCAAGTGGCTTGACGAAATGGACGCTGTCATGGTGGTGCTTGACGCAACCCAGGACCCATACTCGCAGGTTAATGTCACAATTATCGGCAACCTTCAGGCAAGGGACATTCCTGTCCTAATAGTCGCCAACAAGGTTGACCTCAAGAAAGCAAGCATGAAGAAAGTGCAGGCGGCATTCCCGCAGTACGAAGTCCTCGGAATTTCGGCAAAGTACGGCAAGAATGTCAAGGAACTGTACGAAAAAGTGTTTGAACTGGTGAGATGAAAATGGTTACGCTGCAGCTGTTGCCTTACACGGAAATCGAGGGATTGAGCTCAATCGGAAGGATAAGGAAGCTCCTCAATATCGCAAAGCAGGACAAGATTGTCTTGCTTCAGGGAAGGCTGAGAAAAGAGGAGGAGACAGAGCTCATCAAGGTCACGATGGAGGAAATCAACAAGGAGTTCCAGGGAATTGAGCTCGCGGTCATCAATCCGGCAAACAACCAGCTGTCAGGATTCCAGAAGTTAAAGAATGACATGATAGGCGCGGTTCTCGGAGACAGGCAGGGGCTTACGATTATCGGGCCTGCAAGCGTTGTCAAGGCAATCAAGAAGGACCCGAACAAGATAGAGCTGCTCACTTCTGAAAAAAAGAAGAGAAAAAGGTGAATCATGCCACACCAGTGCGTGCGCTGCAATACATTTTATGACGATGGCAATGAGGTAATCCTCAAGGGATGCTCGTGCGGCGCGAAACTGTTCTTTTTCATAAAGAAAGAGCGCCTTGAAAAGCTGCAGAAAGCCGCAGAGCAGGCGCCGCCGGTAACTATTGAGGAGCGCAAGCAGATTGAGCAGGATGTTTACAATGTTCTTGGTGTTGAGGAGCCTGAAGAGCCTGTGGTCCTTGACCTGGAAAGCGTCAGGGTATTGAAGCCTGGCAAGTACGAGCTTGACCTTGTCCAGCTGTTCAAGGGAGAGCCTTTGATTTTCAAGCTCGCGGAAGGAAAATACATTATTGATGTCGCGGAAACCTTCAGGCGGATGCGGAAGGACAAGAAATGAAAGGAGTCTGGTGCGTTTGCATTGTTGCGGCTGCCGCGATTGCCGCGCTTATTATCCTGATGTATTTTTTCGGTGCGTTCTCGCCAACAGGCGCAGTAACAACAGGCATTTGCCCGGTCGGCTCTGCGCCGGTGTATGCAGAGGGCAAAGGGGTTTATGTCAGAGAACTGCAGTCATATCTCAGGCTCGGCCACAAGTGCGTCTTCGGCTATGATGGGATAACGCCGTGCTGCTTCAGGACAAACAACTGCTGCCTTCCTGTTGGGGAATGGGCTCAAAGCGCCACAGTAGGCTACCCTGATGCAGCCTGAATAGTTCTCGTCGATGTTAGGAAAAGTTTATATATGAGTAAGTAAAACAAATGAGCATCTGTATCAAGAGGTGATACTCAATGGCTGAAGAAGGCAGAAACCTGAGTCTCGTGATTCTGGGCATAGTCGCAATTATCGCAGTGGTAGGACTTGTCCTGCTGCTGTCAGGCGGTAAGGCTGCAAAGACAGGAAACATCCTTAATGTTCCTGCGCTTGGCGGACAACCGATGTGTGACAGCCCGTGCACACCTGTGCTTATGGGACCAACAGAGGCAGATGCACTCTACCAGAAGGACGACTTTGAGAAGGCGTTCGGCAAGAGCTGCTTCAAGACCGGTTATGAGGACCCGAGATATCCGGGCGTGCTAGTGTCAGGTGATGACAACCTGTACTGCTGCTGCCCGACAGTGAACGACAAGAGCGTTCTCCACGGAGACGAGTCGCTTGTCAAGGGACCCCCATTCAATGATTTCGGCGGACTTCCAAACGAGCGCGATGTTGGCGTTCCGGTCGGACCATACGTAATTGAGCGCTAAGGCGCTTAATTTTTTTATTTTTCTAATTCTTTTTAATTTTGATTTTCTCCTACTAATGAAAATGTTTATATAGCTGTGAGGCAAAACAACTTAACCATGGAAGACAAGCATGTTATGGCGCTTATCCTTGGATTTGTGCTTCTTGTTGCAGTTGGCGGTCTTGCGATTGTGTTTTCGTCATCATCGACAGGGATGTTTTCTATGGCTCAGCGTGGTGACACGCAGATATCCGACGACCCTACTGCCCAGCATCCTGTTTACCCGCAGTTGCCCGGCAACACGATTATCAACCAGCCTAGCCCGCACACCCAGCTTATGCCTATTGATGATGTAATCTGTGCGCTTGCACAGCAAAGGCCTGCCACATTTGAGACTTTTGTCTGGCGCCAGTGCAAGTACCTTAACCCTGGCAGGCAGAGCCGCGAAGGAGAATGCGCGTATCAGGCAAAGCTTGACGCGCAGACAAAGTGCCTTGCTGCGCCGGTGTTCCAGAACCTCCAGCAGCCGACCACACTTGTTTAATTTTCCTTTTCTTCGTCTATAACAAGCCTCGCGATGTCTGACAGCAATGATGATATTGTGCTGCAGCCGTGCGCCGCATTCGGCAGTTCTGCGCTCAGGGAAGCGCAGGACATCTGGCGCTCAATCCTCCTTCGCGCGATTTCATCAGCGAGCTTTGCGTTTTTCTCGTGCACTGCCTTCATTGTGTCAAGGTAATCCTGCTCAAGCTGCCCGAGCAGTGCGGAGACATTCTTGCGCTGTTTTGCGTCAAGAGTTCCGCAGTCTGCGCACAGCCCCTTGACAGCGTCTGCGAGCTGCTCAACATAATGCACGAGCATCCATTTGCCCAGGACTTTTGGAGGCGAAATCTGCAGCTGGGCTGCCATGCTGGGATTGCTCAGCGAGCTTTTCAAAAGCCGCGCAAGCAGGAAATAAAGCCTGTTCACGTCATAATCCCTGAACATCACGCTCTCGCTCAAATCCTTTCCGGTGACAGTTATTTTGCAGTCCTGCAGCATTGTCCTTACAATCACGTCCATGCGCTTGATGCTCTTGTCAACTGATATTTCCTGCAGGTTAAGCAAATCTTTTGCTGAAATCCTGTTTGCAGTCTGCTCTGAGATTTCCAGCGCGACAAAGTCATGCAGCATCCTGCGGATTTCTTTTGCGTGCTTTGAGATTGTTTCTCCGATAAGGTCGATGTTGCTCGCATTGTTGACATAAGCCGCGGTTATCTCGCGCTGGATTGTGTCAAGCTCCTTGCCGTCAACCTGTATTGTTACTGCCTTTTGTTCGCTTGTGGAATGTCCTGCAAGGTGTGGCGTTATTAGAAGCTCTGAGTCAGACTTTTCGTGGATGTACAGTGTTGCGCCCTTCCCAAGCTTGTTCTTGTCCAGCCATTCTTTTGGAAGGGAAATAGTGTGCGATGCCTGTCCTGCCTTCACTAACCTGCGAATATGCATCAAAATCACCTCATTTAGTACGTACTTAACGTACTTATCGTAGTGTAAGTACGATATGTATATATAATTCTTTTGCCTAAGAATACCTAACAATGAACAATAACCCATTGGGCACGCGCGTGTGAAGCAAAGGTGCACAAACGCACGCGTGTGGACACATAGACCCGGTTGCTGAGCACCAAAACACAACCGCTAATGCCCGGGCACATTCCCATACCAAGTTGTTGTTCATACCAAAAACATGACACCACAACAAAAGGTGATTAACTTCGAACAAGAGCTGTTAGACTTAGGCGATCTAGTGGTCGCAGCTGAAATATTGCCCCAAGGAGCAGAACCCTTTTTCTATAGCCCCAAACCCAAATCGCTCGATGAGGCAAAAGCAGTAATCGCCAGATTGGAGCGCGACAGCATCACCAAGATGTATGTACGCGGTGTTTTTGAGGAAAAATTCAGGTCAATGATTGCGCACGCCAATGCCAATCACCTGCCTGTCGCATACCTTCAGGCAGACCTTGACCATTTCAAAAAAGTAAAGGACGCTTACGGCGATGAAGTCGCAGCCCGTGTTATCGCGCATGCCGCACAAGTGATTTACGATAATATCCGTTCAAAACCAACAAATCACAATATTGAAAGAAGAATGGGGCCAATCGATGGAAACATTGACTTGATTTGCACAATGCATGAAGAAGCAGTGGAGACAGTGGGCCGGGAATTCAGAGATAAATTCGGCATTGCGTTATATGGCGCTAGCTCTGGCAACGCATTAAATGTTGCCGGGCGCCTGCGCAATGCATTGAAGACTAATCCTTATCTTGCAAAAAGCGGCCAGATCCCAATCACAATGAGTATTGGAATTGCAACCACAGAGACAGCAGCGACACTGAAAGAATTGTATCACGGTGCGGAATACGCGCTTGATGCCGCAAAGGACGAAGGGCGCGACCGTGCCATCTCATTGCAGGGCATACATGAATTCATCCTGCAAAAGACCGGCCACCATTATTCGGCCGGTCATCACTCTCCTAAAAAACCATACACGAGCAGTGCAGCATGAAATCACATTCATCCCCCTCTCTCACCAGGCGCGTATCGCCAATTCTTATTCTGGTACGCGCCCCTTTTTTATTCTGCAGCGGGCTGTGATGCCCAATGATTCCCAAGAATCCCGAACAGTGGGAGCGGATTGACCGCTTCCTCATGTCCTTTTCCCCTGAAGAAAAAATCGCGATAATACACGACTCAGACCCTGACGGCGTATGCTCCGCAGTCGTGCTCAGCAGGCTCATCGAGCGCCTGCGCGGCAAGCCTGCTGATTTCCATGCCTCCCCGCCCCGCGGCTCGCGCAACACAATCCATCCGGAAATTGCAGACGCCCTGAAAAAGAAAAAAATCTCCAAAGTAATATTCACAGACCTTCCTGTCCACGAGGATGCAGTTGCTGTCAAAAAGCTTGAGAAGCAATGCGAAATCCTGATAATAGACCATCACACATTTTTCAAGGACATAACATCTGAACGCACTGTGCTGGCAATGCCCCAGCTGCTCGCTGACGACATTGACCCCTCACGGTACACTGCAAGCAAGCTTGCATACGACCTTGCGAACAGGCACGCAGATATGGATGACTCGGCATGGATTGCGTCTGTCGGGCTGATTGGCGATATGGCAGGACGCGCCTGGCCTGATTTCCTGTCAAAGGTGTTTGAAAAGCAAAAGCTCAGGCCCAATCCCAAAGACTGGTTCAGGACAGACCTCGGGGAAGTTGCTGAGTTCCTTCTCGCCGCGATGATTATTGACGACAAAAACATCAACTACTGCTTTGATGCCCTGATGAAGTCAAAAGAACCGCAGGGCATACTGAAAGACAAAAAACTTAGCACGATAAGGCAGTCGTTTGAAAAAGAAATCAGCAAGTGGATTAAGGACGCCCCCAAGCTGATGGAAAAGAATGAAAAGCTCAAGCTCATCTGGTATGAAATCAGTCCGAAGTACCACATTAACTCCCCTGTTTCAACAGTCCTCTCGCTCAAGCCCCAGTTCAATGACTGGGTCATAATCATCCTGGAAATGCACAAGGATGTAATCAAGGTGTCAGGAAGGTGCCAGAGCCAGCGCGTGAAAATGAATGAATTGCTCAAGAACGCGGTCAAAGGGCTGAAGGATGCAGCCGGCGGAGGGCACATCCCTGCAGCAGGTGCACACATGCGCACTGCAGACTTGCCTGTGTTCAGGCAGCGCATCCTCGACAGCCTGAGCAAAAATTTATATACTAATCAATCAAATCATGAACAACCAAAGAGGTGAATTAACTATGGCAGATGAAAATAAGGGAGTTGCATTCGCAATTCTTGGGATTGTTGCGGTTATAGCAGTGGTCGGACTTGTACTTCTCTTTAAGGGAGCAGCAGGTAATGCGACCCTGTTGGCATCATCCACTGAGGCGAATGTATACGGTGGCGGAGAAATAGCACATGGCCTGGACCAATACCAGGACCCGCAGGGATTTGTGAGATATAGTGACGGCCGTGTCTATGCTGGCGCAGGATACATCTATCCTGAGCGCATACAGGACACTGGTGGAGCGCCTGTTCCTGTCCCGACGTTAGACACAGACTACAAGCGCACAGGACCAATTATTGACAGCGCATGCCCATACCCGCCTTACTCGGCGCGTGTAACTGCAAACAATGCATTGGGGCGCAACTGCATAAGGTCTGGCGTAGATCCCAACGTGGGCAGTGAAGGAAGAATCCCAGTAGGCTACGAGGACTTCTACTGCTGCACAGTGCAATAAGAAGAAAATTTTTATTTTATTATTTTCATTTCATTAGTTCTATCACCATAATCCATTTATACACTGGTTATTTCTAATGCAGTATGGACCAGAAAGACATTGTGATTGAGTTCCTTGACTCCCTTAACTCAGGCACGACTGTTGAGCAGCTTTTGCAGCAGACAGCTGAGTTTGTGAGCAGGATTTTCAGGCCTGACCATTGCGCATTGTGGGTTAATGGCACAAATGTTTCCCAGGTTCCTGCAAGCCAGCCATTCCTTGATGTAAGCAAGGTATTGCACAACCACGTTGCAGCCAACAACACGTTCACGCTGGTCAATAATGCGGGAAATGATGTATTGACAATGCAAGTTAATGACGCGAGCCAGCTTCGCGCCCAGCTGGCTGCCTTTCCTGTGAGGGTGCAGGGCAAGCATGCTGCAACGCTTGTCCTTGGCGCAGGCCAGGTCAGCCACACAACCGAGTTTGTTTCACTTCTTCTTGACAAGCTCTCAATCGCTTTGGCAAGGGCGCAGAGGTTTCAGAACGCGCAGTATTCAGCAATGACAGATGCATTGACAGGGCTTTACAACAAGGCGTATTTCCTTGAGTCGCTTAAGAACGAAATTGCGCGCTCAGCCCGCTCCCAGCGGCCGATATCACTGGTTATGTTTGACTTTGACAACTTCAAGGAACTCAATGACACCCAGGGGCACGTTGAAGGCGACAAGTTATTGCAGCAGCTTGGCGAGCTCCTTAGGGCATCCATCCGCGCTATTGACATTCCTGCGCGCTATGGCGGCGAGGAATTTACAATCATACTGCCTGAAACCCAGCACGACCACGCGCATTCTTTCGCAGAGCGCCTTAGGGAGACAGTGCAGGACAAGTTTCCGACAACAATATCAATCGGAATTGCAACCTGCCTTAATGCCTCTGTCTCTCCTGAAACCCTGCTGAAAGAGGCAGACAAGGCATTGTATGTCGCAAAGCGCAATGGGAAGAACCAGACAAGGACTTTCCTGATAATTGACAAGGCACTCGGTGTTATAGATGTCCAGCAGGCAGGCGGATTTGGAAAAGTGAATCAGTAAGAATCAATGTATTTCTGTATTGCCTTTTCATCAACCTGTTCAGGGGTTATGTCTGTGTTTTCAAAGATTTGCTTCTCAAGCTCAAGCGCCAATTTCCTGTGTTCCTCAAAATCAGGCAGGCTTAATCCGATTTGCCTGCCGATGTAGCGCTTCTCAAGGTCATCAAACCTCCTGTTCACGGAAACAATTCCCTGCGGCGCAGCCCTCATATCCGAGTATTTCCCGATTTTCAGCACCCAGTCGCTGCTCTCCAGCGTTTGCCTGAGCCTGTGGAAGTGGCTTTCTTCCAAAAGCTCAATCATGCGGCTGGAAACATTAAGCTCTTTTGCAAATGCAATCGTTGCCTTCAGGTCGTCTTCGCCGTATTTTGCGATTGTTTCCTTTTGCTTTTTCTTCCATCCCTCAATGTCAGACCCAATATCGCCGTCGTAAAGCTTATGGTTGAAATCATACTTGACAAGATTGCCAATGTCGTGGAGAAGCATGAATGCCACAAGCTCATCCCTGTCAAGCGCAGGGCCTTTCCAGTGGTCTGCAATCACCTCGCCGACAGCAGTCACCTTGAAAAGGTGCCTCTGCAGGTTTATCGGAACAGGAAATTTCTTGAAGATGTCCCTGATATTGCTGATTATTTCTTTGCTGTTCATTTGCTTGTCATAATTTCCACAACATCGCGGTGTTTCAATAAGTGCTCCCTTCCAACCTTGCGTTTTGTCTTCACGTCAATAGCCGCGACAAAGTTCTTTGCCAGGTCTGTGTGGATTTTTGCTGCAAAATCAAGCGCAGTGCTTCCTGGTGGCAGGAGGAAGCAGTCAGGAAGGACATTTCCAAACTGGTCAGAGAGCTTGTTCACTCCGCCAGGGAAAATCGCGATGTAATTCAAAAGCTTGAACACTGCGGTGTCAATTGCGTCCTGCACTCCTGTTGAGCCAAGCGCATCAAGGACGTTTGCCTTGATGAAATTCAGGGCTTTTTCCTGGGCAGGCTGCAATTGCCCTGTCGGTTTGAACTCCTTGCTGCCAGGCAGGTACTCAATAAGCCCTTTTCTGGACGCTTCTTTCAGTGCGAGCTCGCTTTCTGCAGAGCAGGGCACGAAAATGTATTCAGGGAACTGCTTGCTCACCCTTTCAAGGTTTGCTTTTGCGCAGGGGATGTCCATTTTGTTTGCCACAATGAGCATTGGCTTTGTTTTCTTTCTGAGTATTGTTGCCATCTGGAGCATTTGTTCCTCTGTCCAGGCGGTTGTGTTTTCGCTGAGCTTCAATTGCTTTATCGCATCAACAACCATTGCCTCTGTCACGCCAAGGCCGCAGAGCTGTGTTGCGAGCGCTTTTGCGATTTCCTTGTGCTCATGCTGGAGGTTCCTTGAAAGCTTGTCCCAGCCTTTCTTCAAAATCGAGAGGTACCAGAAGTCAAGCTCAACCTCAAGGAATTTGACGTCAAATGCAGGGTCATATTTGCCCGGCTCTATTGGCTCCCCTTTCTCGTTTGTCGAGCCTGCCATGTCAACAATGTGAATAAGAGCGTGCGCCTGCCTCAGGTCGTCAAGGAACTGGTTTCCCATTCCCTTTCCGAGGTGCGCGCCAGGGACAAGCCCTGCTACGTCAATAACCTCAACAGGGACAAAGCGTGTGCCATTCATGCAGTGCCCAAACCGCGGATTGCACTGCACTCCAAAGTCCCTGTCAGCGCACGGCACCCTGACAAATGCACACCCCTTGTTCGGCTCAATTGTCGCGAACGGATAGTTTGCGATCAGCACTTCAGCTAATGTTAGCGCCTTGAAAAAAGTGCTTTTTCCAACGTTTGCCTTGCCCACCACTCCGACTTGCATAACAGGTTATTTCAAGGCGTTCTCTTATAAACTTTTGTGTAGAAAGCCTTTTAAACCTGTTTGCCAATTGTTTGGGCGAATGGCGCTGATCAGGCACAGGTATACCGGCACAGATTACAAGACCGTTACCTCTTATACTGTCAACAGGAAGGATGTTTTCCACCTGAACAACCTGTATTTGCTTATGCACGAGTGGCTTATTGAGCACGGCTACGCAACAAGGGATGATTACAAGTTTCCTGAAAAATATTACCTGCACAAGGAAGGTCCTTCGCATGGAGGAAAGGAAATATGGTGGCGCTGGCGCCCCACAAAGTTCCCGCTGGCTAACAACCAGCTCTGGCGCTTTGACCTTAATATTGACGTGCACATCCTCACACTGAAGGATGTTGAAGTCATTATCTCAGGCAAGAAATACAAGGCGCAGCAGGGCGAGGCAGAGGCCAATGTCTCAGCAAACCTTGTCCGCGACCCTGACAAAATAATGGAAAAGAGCGCGTTCAAGGACTTGAAGAAGCTTCTTTACGGCAGGATGTGGAAACAGCAGTTTGACATGCTTGAAAAGGAGCTGTACCGCGAGGCAATGCAGTTCCGCGACGCAATCAACACATTCCTGACCATTGAGACATACCTGCCGACAAAGGAATTGCCTGAGTTCTGGCCAAAGCGCATTCCTGAAGGCTGATTGGCTGGTTTGTGCGCAGTTGAGCCTGTGGCGAGATAAAATTTAAATAGGCAGCCAAGGACTTCTCTGCATATGGTAGAGCATGCTGCCCCCAGTGACCCGTCCCCGACGCTTTATCTGAAGCACAAGGGCACTTTTAACCACAAGCTGCTTGTCAGCTCTATCCAGAAATGGTTTGATGACAACAGTTACAAGTTTCACGCGCCAAAATACAAGCTCAAGGCCGACGAGGCTGAGTATGAGATAAAGACAGAGCGTGACATAACAGAATATGTCAGGTATGTAATTACTGTTCACATGTGGATTCGTGACCTTAAGGAAGTTGAGGTTATCAGGGACGGTGAGAAGCACAAGCTTGACGAGGGGTATATCAATGCCGAAGTTGGCGGTGAGCTCCAGTTTGACTACGCAAAGAGGTTTAAGGGTAATAAGTTTGTCCAGTGGTTGCATGACATTTATCAAAAGTATATTATACGGCAGACTATCAAGGACGTTTGGGAGGACGACCTTATGCTGAAGCAGGTAGAACTGCTTGCGGTAATCAAGGACGTGCTTGGAATAGAGGTGAGCTGATGGTTGAGAAGCGCCCGGTTATTGAACACGAACAGGTGGTTTATGAGGGAATTTTCAGCCTGAAGGAGCTCTACAAGCTTCTTTATGGGTGGATGGGCGACAAGGGATATGTGCCGATTGAGAAGCGCGCACAGGAAAGCGTCACAAAATCAGGCAAGCATGTTGAGCTTGAGCTTGAGCCGTTCAAAAAGTTTTCTGACTACGCAAAGAGCGTTATCAGGATTCACGCAACAGCGCACAACCTTACTGATGTTGAGGTGGCAAAGGACGGCCACAAGAAAAAGATGCAGAAGGGAAAGGTCATAATGACTTTTGATTCCTGGCTTGAGACAGACTACGAGCACAAGTGGGAAACCCAGCCTGCATTTTACGTCCTTCGCTCCCTGTTTGAGAAGTATGTTTACATGCCGTTCCTCAGCGGCTTCATCACAAGCGTCAGGAACGACACCATCCAGATCAAGGACCAGGTAAAGGCATTCCTCAATTTGGAACGTTTTCAATAATAATCTTTAAATAAGGTCCTTCTAGTTTACCTGCATATTCGCCTCCGTAGCTTAGTAGCTATAGCACCTGCCTTGTAAGCAGGAGGTCGAGGGTGCAACTCCCTCCGGGGGCTTATTACTAAAACGGGCTTATTATGAAAAAGAGGATGTTTGGGGTTGAGATGGATGTTATCCTTCTCGGCATTGTCAGCTTTCTCACTGATGTAAGCTCTGAAATGATTTTCTCTGTATTTGCAACTTTCTTCACAGTCATTCTTGGAGCGTCTGCAGCCCTGCTTGGAACTGTTGAAGGCCTGGCTGACACTGCTTCCTGCTCGCTTGACTATGTCGCAGGCTATTTTTCTGACAAGTCAGGAAAGCGCAAGCCGTTTACAATGCTTGGTTATGGTTTTTCAACTCTTGCCAAGCTTGTTCTTTTGTTTGCAAACTCAGTAAGCGCCTTGTTTGCCTTTCGTGTTGTTGAGCGCCTGGGCAAGAGCTTCAGGGGTCCTCCGCGGGATGCCTGGATTGCGTCAATTGCCCGCTCAAGCAGGAGGGGCTATGCATTCGGCCTGCACAAGGCATTTGACAAGGCAGGCGCTGTGCTTGGTCCTTTAATCGCGTTTGCATTGCTGTACTGGCTTGGGCAAAGCATGAGCTCTTTCCGCCTGCTGTTTATCATTGCCATAATTCCTGCTCTTCTTTCAGTTATTGTGCTGGCATTTATCAGCGACAAGCCTTCAAAGCCAATGCGCAGGGAAAGCCCATTTGCCTCATTTGCAATGCTTGGAAAGGGTTTTAAAAAATATCTTTTCGCAGCAGGGATTTTCTCGCTTGCTTATTTCAGCTTTGGATTCCTGCTGTTAAAGGCATACTCTGCAGGGTTTTCGCTGGCATACATCCCGCTGTTGTATGCGCTTTTCAATTTGTCTTTTGTAATCGTCTCTCCGCTTGTGGGCATGCTTGGCGACAGAATAGGCAGGAAAAATATTATTGCGCTGAGCTATATCATTTATTTCCTGATGTGCATTGGATTTATTTTCGCGCAGACAAAGCTTCAGGTCGCTGGATTGTTTGTTGTTTTCGGAATCTTCTACGCGATTGACGAAGCCCAGGCAAAAGCGTTTATTTCTGACCTTGCGCCTTCAAGGCGCGCAACAGCAATAGGCGTTTACAACGTGCTCACAGGAATAATTTACCTGCCTGCCTCGCTGATTGCAGGCGGTTTGTGGGTAATATCCCCGAACTATTCCTTTGCAGCTGCAGCACTGATTGCGCTTGTCGCACTGGCAGTATTTCTTGTTCTGCACCCTTCAAGAAAAAATTAGCCCTAAAACCTGCCAGTTAATCTTTCTCAAAGAATTCTTGATGCAGCCCTTCTCAATCTGTTCATCACTGCCATTCCAAACCCTTTTTCAGGCAAACCTTCTGCGATTATCAGGTCAAGCTTTTGAGAATCAAGCCATCGCAAAGCGTCAAACAATCTTTTTGCAGCTGCTTCTGGTGTTTTGCCGACGATTATGACTCTTTCAGCGCTTGTGTGATACCTTCCGAGGCAAAGCAATCCGATTCGTTTGCCTTTTTTCTGCTCGCTTTTAACAAGCCTCTCTATTTTTCCTGCAGCCGGTTTCAAGACCAGTAAAACAGGAGTCTTTGGTGAATAATGGCGGTATTTCATCCCGGGAGCAAGCGGTCTTTCTGATTTTTTCACGCTTGTGACCATCTCAACAGGCAAAATCCTGCGCAATTCCTCAACAGTAATCTTTCCAGGGCGCAATAACCTGGCAGGCTTTGTTGCAAGAGAGACAATTGTTGACTCAACTCCGATGTGCGCGCTTCCTGAGTCAAGAATCAATGGTATTTTCCCTTTCAAATCAGCAAAGACATGTGCTGCTTTGGTTGGCGATGGTTTGCCAAACGAGTTTGCGCTCGGAGCTGCGATAGGTCCAACTGCTTTGCACAGCGCAAGGGCAACAGGATGCGCAGGCATTCGCACTGCAACTGTCTGCAGGCCAGCAGTAACTACCCCCGGCACCTTCTTTGACTTGGGCATCACCAGCGTTAGCGGTCCTGGCCAGTATTTTTTCATCAGCCTGCGCGCAACAGCAGGGATTTCTTTCACTGCCTTCTCAGCGTCAGCTATCGAGGCAACATGAACAATCAAAGGATCATCAGCAGGCCTGCCTTTTGCTGAAAAAATCTTCTTGACAGCAGAAGGATTGAACGCGTCAGCCCCTAAGCCGTACACTGTTTCTGTCGGAAATGCAACAACCTGCCCTTTTTTGAGAAGCTCTGCTGCCTTTCTAATCAAATTTGCTTGTGGTTTCTTCTGGTTGAGCTTTAGAATTTTTGTTTTCATCTGATTTTGTTTCCTTTTTCTTCTTTTTAGGGAATCCCTGCGCGCCTTCTTTCACAACTTTCTTGAACATTTCCTTTTGTTTTACAGTTAGCATGCCCTGGCGAAGATAATTTCTCTTTATGCTGCGAAGAAAAGAGCTTTTCTTGTACAATTCAGGGTCAATGTCAAAGAATTTCTTCCATTTCTTGTTTGTAATCTCATCGCTTATGTCCTTCATCTCGCATTCCAAACAAACAGGGCGCTGCTTGTAATAAGTAATCAGCACCATGTTCTTCTTGCAAACAATGCACCTTTGCTGGTATGCCATGCCTCTGAGAAATCATTGTTGTTTTATAAAGCCTGCGTGCGGTAAGCCCCGAGGTAGGCCATACTCGCAGTATGTTTCTTCATTTTTTTCAGCGCGCAATAAATGTCTTGTGTATTGCCTTCCAAATCAATGTAAAACCGGTATTCGCCAAGTTTTTCCCCTGTGGGTCTTGACCCTATCATTGTCATATTTATGCTTCTCAGCTCGTTGATGCAGGCGTGCAGCCCCCCTGGCTTATGGCGGCACGTGAACGCAACTGATACTTTCCCGTTTTTCGGCGGTTTGTTGCTCCTGCCGATTATCAGGAACCGTGTCATGTTGTATTCGCGGTTGGCAATATTTTCCTCAAGAACATTGAGGCGGTACAATTGCGCCGCTGTTTTTCCTGCTATTGCCGCTTCGTCTTTTCTGCCGCGCAAGTGTACAAATGCAGCTGCTGTTCCGTTGTCATTTCTCTGTGTTTGCTTGTAACTGTGCGCCTCCAGGAAATCAATGCATTGCGCAAACGCTTGCGGATGCGCATACACTCTCTTGACAGTCCTCACAGTGGCGTTCTTGTTTGCAAGCAGGCAGTGATTTATTCTGTAATGCAATTCCCTGCAGATTTTAATTCTGTGGTTGATAGTGTAATAGAAAAGAAGGTCATGATTGTCTTTTACAGCGCCGGCAATGCAGTTCTCTATGGGCACGACCCCATATTTTGCATTTCTGTCTGCGACTTGTTGGAATACATCTTCAATTGATTCGCAGCAGACTGAAACAGCCTTCGGCGACAGCTTTGAAGCCACTTCATCCGCATATGCCCCTTTGAGGCCGTTAAAAGCAACAAGAATATTCCTTTCCAACACCATCTGTTTTTTATGGCTGCGGATTCTTATAAAGCTTGCCTAGTCCTTGATAATCCACCAGGATCTGAACCAGTTTTTTATTGGAGTGTACTTGAAGATGAGGTCAAGGTATCTATCGCTTATAGGCCCTGAGCGGTCATGCCGCAATAACTGGTCGCGGGGCAGTTCTCTTGTGAAATACTGCCACAATTCACTCTGGTTCTTGATGTAATAATTTGTAACGCTGACAAGCCTGAGCATCTGCCATTTTTCAGTGCACGTCCTGAAGTACTGCAGCCCGTCAATGTATTTGCACTCCAGCATTCCATCAAGCAGCTTCTGGTTTGTCAGGTCAGTATCATCCCTGAATGTGAAAACAGTGTTGCATACTATGCTGCAAATATGCTCGTCGGACAGCCTGCCGTCTGGTTGATTTGTGTTTATTCTCATCATTCCACCTTGAAACCGATTACGTCCTCTCCTTTTTGCTCAAGAACAACGTGCGGTATTGCGGATTGTTTCTTCAAATGGTTTTCAATCATCCAGTAATCTGATGGTATGATTGTGCTTTTGTCAAGCTTTTCTGAGTCAAACCAGGCGACTTTTCCTTCCTCGCTTTCCCATAACTTGTCAGATTTTGGCTTTACAGTTGTCAGCATCAAAAGGAATGCGTGCTTCATTGTCCCTTCCTCATTTACGCGCTCGTGCACTATTGCGTTAATCTTCTCAAATTCGCATTCAAGCCCCGTTTCCTCCTTTGCCTCGCGCAAAGCAGCCTCAGGGATTGACTCCTGCAATTTCGGCTTTCCTCCGATAAGCCCCCAGTAACCCTTGTATGGCCGCTTTTCCCTTCTTAAAAGGCAGATTTTTCCCTTGTGCTGTATTGCCACAAGCACAACAGGCATCACTCCGACTTCCTTGCCTGTCATCTGGTTGAAGAATGGAATCATCTGCTCTGCTTTGTCAGTGAGAGTGTAAAGCTCGCCGTCTTTTTTGATTACGCCGTCTTTTTGCAGTTGTTCAAGGTGATAAGCAAGGTGGTTTGACCTTATGCCAACGCCTTCCTCAATGTCAGAAAACCTCAACTGCCTGTTCTTGAGGAACTGCTGGAATATTTTTTCCCTTTCCTCCTTTCCAAGGCTTGCTTGTTGCATGCATATGGAATAAGCCCTGCCGCTTATATATTTTCGCTCAAGAAATCTTGACTAATGACCGCAATCCATAAATATCACCTTCTCACAGAGCACAATTATGCCAAGCGATATAGAGCACCACTATGCTGAGCTTAAGAAAAAGTTCTCTTTGCCTAACTTCAGCCTGCTTGACAGGGAGTTTGAAATATCAACAATAGAAAAGCCGGTTTTGCTGATTGGCGCGATAAGGAAAAAGATTGGCGAGCGCATTGAGAACATCACGCATTTCCTTGACCCGTTGCTTCAGCCTGACGCGAATTCATTCTGCTCTATTTTTGAGTACCGCTGTTTGTCAGAGTCTGAGAGGCAGGAGGTACTGAAGCAGTTTCAGTTGCTTATGGCACTGTTAAGGGCGTCAATTGCCGCTGACTTGAGCGCAGATAACGCGCAGGACGCTGCATTAATATCAAGGGCTGCTGCTGAATTCCCTGCGATAAGGCAGGCATTGAAGCCTTTTGTCCAGAAGCTCGCCGAAAGCTGGCCAAAGCCAATGGCGAAAAAAGATGCTGTGGGGTATTTCGGATGAAAATAGTTATTATGGGCCCGCAGGGTTCTGGCAAGGGCACACAGGCAGACCTCATAAGCAAGCGTTTCAGCATCCCGCATATTGACACAGGCTCTTTGCTAAGGGAGCATATTGCAAAAAAGACAGAAATAGGAAAAATAATCGAGAAGCCAATGATGAAAGGCGAACTCGTGCCCCCTGAAGCGGTTGACAAAATCATAAAGCTCCGCCTTGAAGAGCCTGACGCGAAAAAAGGGTTTGTCATTGACGGCTACCCGAGGCAGCTTGAACAGGCAGAATTCCTCGACAGCGTCACTGATATTGATGCGGTCATCGTTGTTGATATTCCTGAGGATATTTCTGTAAAAAGAATTTCAGGAAGAAGGACCTGCAGGAAGTGCTCTGCTGTTTTCGGGCCTGATGCGAAGAAGTGCGCTGAATGCGGCGGAGAACTTTTCCAGCGCAAGGATGACACGCCTGAGATTGTCAAAGAGCGCCTTAAGCATTACCGCGAGGAAACAGAGCCGTTGATGGAATACTACAAGCCAAGGGAAATTGTCCACGTGATTGACGGCACTGGCACTGTTGAGGAAGTCTTCAAGCGTATTATGCAGGCTCTCAGCTGAACAATTGCCTCACGAATTCTGTCGCATAGCATCCCTTTGGCAGCCTGAATGTGAGCCTTGCTTTCTTTTTGCCCTCGTTTAGCTCATCACTCTCAAGCGCGCCGATTTTAAGTTCAGAAGCCTCTGCAAAAACATCCCTTTCTGTGCCTTCGGAGCTGAGTTCAGGGAATTCCTTTATGACAAAATCCCTTGTTGAAATGCCCTCGCGCTTCAGGATTTCATCAAGCTGCCTGTCAGGGACAGTTCCAAAGCCGATAATTGGCAGTTTTGTGTTTTCATTATGAGTGTCAGCGTGCTTTTTCGCGAGCTCGTTCCACAATAATGACTGATAAGCGTGGACATAAAGCTTCAGCAGGCGCAGGGGGGTTTTCTTAAGTGCGCCAAGGTAGTTCTTGGGCTCCAGCGTAAGAATTTCATGGATTTTTATTGCCGCCATGCTTTTTGTGATAAGAATCAGGGCAACAGCCTGCTTGAAATCCCGTTTTACAAGCGCCTTTCCGATTGCGGCATTGTTTGTGCTGAACCTTTGCTCCCCGAATAGGTTGACAAACCTGTTTTTTGCCGCAGGAAGCTTTTCAATATCCCTGACAACAATTTCAAACTCGTTTCCTTTCAGGTCGCCGAGGCTGACTGGCTTGTTTCCTTTTCCAATCGGTTTTATTTCAATGTCATTTATGGAAATTTTTTCCAAAGAGTAAGGGGAATCAGATGTGACAGAGCAAACCTGCTCTGTTACAGCAGTCTTGTCCTTGTTTCCTGCGCACCCAATGTGCTTCAGCTGGGTGTGGAGGTCATTAGCAATTGCCTGCATTGCCTTTAGCGTTGTGTAATTTCGCTTTTTCAGCAGGAAATACGTGTATTCGCCTTCCTTTCCCGGCTCTATTGAGCTTATTTCCCTTACAATGAAGTCTTCAGGAGTTTGTTTCAGCTTCATACTACTGGATTATAGAGCAATCTTTATATAGCCTCCGAATGAGAAATCCACTGTTGCGCCCGTAGCTCAGCTTGGACAGAGCGGTTGGTTCCTAACCAAAAGATCGGGGGTTCAAATCCTCCCGGGCGCGTCTATGCCGCTATTCCTCGAAGGGCTAAGGATGTTTGGCCGTGCTGCAGGAGTGCGTATTCTGGGCTTTCACAAATATGCAGGAGAGGCAAAACAAATTTGCGAGCAGATTGTCAATGAGTGCTGGAATGGAGAATATTTCCAGGCAAGCACAGGGCATTTCGCAGAGTTCTGGACAAGGGATTTTGGATGGTGCGCTGATTCGCTTTTGAAGCTCGGCTACAGGAAGGAAGTCCTGAAGACACTTGATTATGCGCTTGAAAAATTCTCAAGGGCAGGAGGAATTGCAACAACAATTTCACCCTCTGGAAAGCCGTTTAATTTTCCCTGCTTTTCCCCTGACTCATTCCCTTTCCTTATGCACGCGCTTAACGCCGCCAATGCAAAATCGCTGGTAAAAAAGCACAAAACTTTCCTGCAGGCACAGGCAAAGCGGTATGAATCAAGGGTTATAGACCCTGAAACCGGGCTTGTTTGCGACAAAAAATTCTCGTCGATGAAGGATGGCTTTTACCGCCACTGCAGCTGTTATGACACTTGCATGGTCGGGATGCTTGCAAAAGAACTTAGAACGGCGGGAATCAGGCACAGCCTTCCTGATGCAAAGAAAATCCTGATGAAGCAGTACTGGACTGGCAGTTATTTCTTGGATGATTTAAGCGGCAAGGATTATGTTGCAGGCGATGCACAGGTGTTTCCTTTCTGGACTGGTGTGATAACAGATAAAAAAATAATGCAAAAAGCTTTTGTTTCACTTCAGGAGGCAGGGCTTGACCATCCTTTCCCCCTGAAATACACCTCTTTTAGGCTTTCTCCTGATGTTTTGCCGCAAAAACTGTTTGCCCGAAACTATGAAGGCAACACAATCTGGGCGCATATGGGCCTGCTTTACATCCAACTTCTCAGCCAGATTGACAAATCAAGGGCAAGCGAGGACATTAATTCGTACAAAAACCTTGTTGAGAACTACAAAACTTTCCTTGAGGTCTATTCCCCTGACGGAAGAAAGCCGTACAAGACGCTGTTCTATGCCTGCGACGAAGGCATGCTGTGGGTTGCAAACCTAAGGGTGCTCCTATGAATATTGTCTATGCCATCGCAGGAGAAGGAATGGGGCACGCGACGCGCAGCAGGCCCATTATTGCGCACCTCGCGAAGAAGCACAACGTCAGGGTGTTCGCAGGAGGCAAGGCATTGCCGTATCTGCGCCGCTTTTTCAACGTGTCCTGGCTTGGGAGCATGCACATTGTCTACCGCAATAATGCTGTGATGGAAGGCAGGACTGTGCTGCTGAACATTGTCCGCCTGCCGCTCTATGTTGTTTCATTCCTGAAGATGCTTTTCATTATGCTCTTCCAGCGCCCGGACGTCCTCGTGACAGACTACGAACCATGGAGCTGCTGGACTGCGCTGCTCACCGGCGTTCCAGTCGTGAGTATTGACAACGAGAACGTCATCACGTGCGCGAAGCTCAGCCTGCCGCGGCATCACCGGGCTGATTTTATCAAGGCGTGGCTGGTCACGATGTTCTTCATCCCGAGTGCGCGCGCCACAATCATCCCGTCGTTCTTCTTCCCGCCGCTCAAGGACCCGCGGGCGAAGTACGTCAACCCGGTCATTCGGCCGGAAATCGCAGGCAGGAAGCCGACTGACAAAGGGTACGTGCTGGTCTATCAGACTTCCCAGACAAACCTGCGGCTGCTGGATACGCTCAAGCGCTTCCCGAAGCAGCAGTTCATCGTCTACGGCTTCCCGCGCGAGGGTCAGAATGCCAACCTGCTGTTCAAGCGTTTCAGCGAGCACGGATTTTTCAGCGACCTTGTCTCAGCAAAGGCAGTCATCGCAAACGGCGGCTTCTCGCTGCTGAGCGAGGCTGTCTATTTGCGCAAGCCTGTGCTCTCTGTGCCAGTCATCAGGCAATGCGAGCAGATTATCAACGCGCACTATCTGGAAAAGCTCGGCTATGGGGTGATGGCGCACGAGGCTACGGCAGGAGTCATCAGGAAATTCCTCGCAGGGCTGCACCGGCAACGCCAAGCTTTGAAAAAGCGCCCCTTGTGGCACCTTCAGTCGTTATTCACGACCATTGAGAAGGTGCTGCACAATGTCACAGAATAGAACATGCTAACACTTCTATGAGCCCTAACCTTTAAAAAAGGTCTTCTTGTGTTTGTTACATGCAGCAGAAGACTATAGTGGCAATCCTTGCAGTACTGATTTACGCAGTATTTCTTGGCATCGGCTGGACTGAAGGCACGCTTAAGTATTACTGGCCTGATGCTGCGTTCTTCACTGCATTTATCCTGTTTTTGTATTTCACGTTTAATTTCTGGCGCCTGAACACTCCTGTTTATGCCTCGCTTGTGCTCGCGCTTTGCCTGCACATGTGCGGTGTCTTTGGGTGGTATAGTAATTCGCCGTTGTTTATCCAGTGGGACCACATCACGCACTTTTTCCCGCTGTTTGCGTTCACAATGTTCCTTTACAATTTCGCGCGTCCCTGGATGGCAAAGCGCTTCTGGACTGTTAAGACTTGGTCTGTGATTATGTTCCTGCTTTTGGCAGGGTTTGGAATTGGCTCGGTTATTGAGAATATTGAGTTCGCAGGCTTCCTATCGCTGGGTTATGGGGAAGGCGGGCTTTGGTTTGGCGGCGCAGGCGGCGGTGATGCAGAAGCAGTTACTGATGCGCAAGCGCGGGCAATCATAGAGCAGGGAGGGGGTTATTTGAATACAGAGCTTGACCTCGCGTATAATGCATTCGGCACAATCGCTGCGGTTATTTTCATGAGCCTAATTCATTTCCTGATTAAGAAGAAAGAGCCTTCAGGAACTGCGCAATCTTCTCTCCAGGAGCCTTACCCCTTAGATTCTTCATGGCTGCTCCGATAAGCGCATTATACGGCATTCCCTTGTTTTCCTGGATTATTTTCTTCAATGCCGCCCTGAGGTCTGTGTCAGACATGTTCTGATACTTGGGCAGCACTTCGCAGACAGGCTGGTTTTCCTTCAGGATTTCAAGGACAGACTCTTTTGACACCTGCCCTGCTGAAAGCGCTGCGAAAAGCTCCAGGAAGTCCTGCTCTGAAGGGTTTATGTTAACATTAAAGTTGCGCTTGATTGTCTTTGCGCCGGTCATAAGCAATTCTGCGATGTAAGCTGGCTTGAGTTCAAGGAAATCTGTTACGAATTTGTCAAACAAGTCAGCGCGTTCAGACCTTGCTGTGAGTTCTGCAAGGTCTTTTCCAATGCCCATTTTCTCAAAGCGCTTTGTCTTGTCCTCAATAAGCTCAGGCATTTTGATTGATTCAAGAATCTGTTTTGTGACTATTGTCCTTGGAATGTCTGTCTCGGGATACATCCTCGCCGCTCCAGGCATTGGGCGCTGGTATGTGGTGTTTCCGTCATCTTTTGCACCCCTGACCTCGCAAGGCACGCCGTCAATTGCCTCATTTGCGCGCTCAATAACCGCCTCAAGGGCTTTCTTTGAGCGCTCAGCAGAGTCAGCCACAATCACAAAAGCGTCATTCTCAAGGCAGCCGAGCTCTTGCTTAATGAATTCAACTTCGCGGTCAGTAATTCCGTAGTTTGGAAGCTCATCTGAATGGAATATTCCGCCAACACCTGCGATTACTTTTGCGCGGTCTGAAAATTCTGTTCCCAATCTGCGCCCTGGCTGTATCTCTTTTCCAACAAGCCTTGCAAAGCCAGGCAGCATTATTCCGAGAATAATCCCGTTTGCCTCTATGGCTTTGCAGATTACTTTTGCACCAGAACTCTTTATGACATTTGTGACATCCTTTATCTGCCCTGGGAACTTCTTTGCCCTGCGTTTTTCAAGCTCTTCCTTTATTTCAACAAGGTTTTTCTGCCTTATTGCCTCGCGCTCCACAATCAATGGTATTAATTTCAGGTCCTGAACCCCTTTGACTTCAATCCTGTTTCCTTTTTTTATGCTGACATTGACATCCTGCCTGATTGTGCCTATGCCGCGCTTTGCTTTTCCTGCGCTTCTTAGTATTAATCCGATTTTTTCGCACACTTCCTTGCATTGTTCAGGGCTTTTGATGTCAGGGCTTGAGCCTATTTCCATCAGCGGGATGCCCAAGCGGTCAAGCGAGTAAACAACTTCTGTGTTGCTTTCGCTCACAGGCCTGCACGAGTCCTCTTCAAGGCAGATTATCGGAATGCCAATCGGTCCTAGTGAGCTTTCAAGGACTCCATTTCTTGCAATAAGCGCTGTCCTTTGGAATCCTGCTGTGTTGCTTCCGTCAACAACTGTCTTGCGCATGAATTGCACGCAGTCAACAATATTTGCTTTGAGAATCTTGCAAACCTGCAGTGCTGTGCTGAATGCGTCAGGATTTATCCTTTCAGGCGGGCTTTCGTCAAGCTCAACAAGGCAGGTTGTGTCCTGATAGCCGTGATAGACATAGCGCCTTCCTTTTTTCATTTCCTGTAATGCCGCGATGTCAACCTGTCCTGACTCTCCTGCTGCAGCTCTTAGGCTTCTTATTGCTGTGAAGTGCGGCTCGTCCTCCCGCATAAGTGTCGGGCAGCCGCAGAACAGTTTTTTTCCCTCAAGCTGCTGGTGAATTTCAATCCCGCATTTCAAGCCGAGCTGTTCGTAGTTAATTTCCGCCATAAGCATCAGTTGATGGCCAACCCCTCATTGGAATTTCTTCTGCTCAATGTTTTCAAGCCTTGCGCTTATCTCGCCGCAAATGTTCTTTGAGTACATTTCCTTTGCCTTTTCCTTTGTTTCATTGCTGAGCAGCCACGCGAGCTTGATAAACGCAGTCTCAGGAGTCATGTCTGTAAGATTGCCTATGATTCCAAGCTCCTGCATCTTCCTGCCTGTTGAGTAAACATTGAGATTGACCCCTCCTGAGATTGTCTGTGTTGCTGCTGCCACTATTGTTCCTGCCTGAATTAGCTTTTTGACAGCGTCTGCAATTTTTGTGTGCTCTTTTGTCTCAGCGTCAATCTCATTTATTGGCAGGTGGCCGAAGCCTGTTCCTTCCAAAACAAGCCCGTCAAAGCCTTTGTAGAACTCAATTTCCTGTGCAGTGAGGTTTGGGTGCGATTTCAGGAAGCCAACTTTGATATTTTCCTTGAACAGGCGCACTCCAACAGTTGTTTTTGCCCTTTTTCTGTAGCCTGTGCGCATCAAATCAACTTTTTTCTCCTTGACATTGACTCTTGCCCACGGCGTTACGTTTATTGACTGGAAAGCATCGCGTCTTGAGCTGTGCATTTTCCTGCTTTTTGTTCCTGGCAGTATGTCGCACCATTCATCGCTTATGTTTTCATGCATGCAAAGCGCGACTTCAGCGAAATCCTTGCTTGCTGTGATGAAGAATGCTGCTGCAATCAGGTTCAGGGCAGCGTCTGTGCTTCCCCTGTCAGAGCTTCTTTGCGCTCCGACAAGAATAACAGGCACTCCGAGGTTTTGGAGCATAAAGCTCAGCGCAGCTCCTGTGTAATGAAGCGTGTCTGTGCCGTGCGTTACGATTATTCCGTCAACACCTTCTTTGATTTCTTTCTCAATCTCTTTTGCGAGTATATTGTAATGTGCAAACCTCATGTCTTCTGAGAACATCTGCCTTATGAGCCTGCTTCTGATGTTTGCAATCTCTTTGAGCTCTGGGAACATTTCAAGCATTTCCTCTGGCTTGAACTTTGAGATGACTCCTCCTGTCTCATAGTCAACCTTGCTCGCGATTGTTCCACCTGTATGCAGTATTGCGATTGTGGGCAGGCCTTTCTTTTGCTCTGCCTTTGGCGCTTCAAGCTCTTTTCCCTTGTGCTCCTTGATGAGAATTATTTCCCTGACTCTTTTCTTGTCAATTCCCATATTATAGCCAGTGTCTAGCTTGAGCATTACAAACTCTTTCTCTTCTGGCATCAAAACTCCCTCGATGCCTTCTTCCTGAGTCACGACCTTAACCCTGTCTCCTGGCTTAGCCATTTACTTGACCTCTTCAACCTTGATGATGTGCCAGCCAAACTGGGTCTTGATTGGCTTTGATATTTCTCCCGGCTTTAATGCGAACGCGGCGACTTCAAACTCCTTGACCATCATGTTCCTTCCGAACCAGCCAAGGTCTCCGCCATTCTTCTTGCTCGGGCACATTGACTTTTCCATTGCTACGGCTCCAAAGTCCTTGCCGTGCTGCACATCATACAATGCCTGAAAGGCTTCGCTTTCAGTCTTTACCAGAATATGCCTTGCTCTTACTTGTGTTACCATAACAACAGCGTGCAGAATAAGTGTATATATAGTTTTTGGAGAATTACACGTTCACTTTTTTATTGTACCATTCGCGGAACAAATGCACAAATGTATTAATGGCTGATTCAGAAACAGGTCTTTCTGTCTTGCGCAGCGATTGTATTACCTCTCGCGCAAAAGGTACAAAGTCACGGCTGTTTACAAACTCAAAATGCGACTCAAAATGCTCCTCGCGGCCGCTGCTGGCAACCCATTCATCTATTTTATCGTGTATGCGTGAGTTAATCTCGTGAAGCCAGCGCGAAAGCATCCTGTTTGTAATTCCTGTCTCTTTTTCAGCCCTTGCAACGAATTTTGATTCCTGCGAGGTCAATTGCCTGACAATGTGTTCTCCCTTAAGCAAAGCTGCAAAGAGCTGGTGAAATGTTTCCCGTTCGTTGACCAGCGTGAGTATGTGCTGTTCGACTTTCCAGGATTCCTTCAGCTTTTGTATGAGCAGTACTTCTTGCGTGCTGCCGGCAATAAGCTGCTCCACAAGATGCAGCTGCGTGTTGAGAATCTGCCAAAGTTCCTTCAGCAATTGATGGATGTATTCATGTTTTGTTTCAGCATAACACAGGGTGTACTCGAGTCTTTTGACACGCTTTATGTGCTCTTCGTGCTCAACTGCTTTAAGGTCAGCGAGCAGTTGTTCCTCTGTTTTTTCTTCTCCAGCAGTCTTGACAAGCTCAGAAACAACTGCATTCTTCAGTTGCGGAAGTATTTGTTTAAGAGTTCCCGGTTGAAGCGCATTGATAAGCTTGCCTTTCTCCAAGGCAGAGTCAGCATAATCCTGCCAAGCTTTTGCGAGCTGTAACTCATCGAGCACAAGCTCTTTAGCAACCTCTTCAGGAGAACGGAAAAACCTGTTCAGCAAGCCCATAACACCTCAACCAGAAAGACGGTATATATAGTTTTTGTGAAGTTATTTAAACATCAGCCGGTTTGCGGTTTTTATGTATCCATGGCGCAAATTTAACAATCCTCAAAATCCGCCCAGGGGGTATATGCATTTCTGGTATTCAGGAAAGCCTGATGAATGGCATCAGTTTACCAGAGTCAGTGAAGAACAAATGTATGTTGCTGTACAATGGGCTGAATTTATGGCTATGGAGATTCCCAAGCCAGAATATTGGCGCCCTGTTCCTGTCCCTTACACAAATAAAGCGTATTTGCTTGACGACGCGGTCATTGTTCATTCAACCATAGTAGATCCAGAAAAACGCAAAGGTCTGCCTCAAGAAATAATTTCCATTCTTGCGCAAAAACAGGAAAGTATCATTAAAATGGCGAAAAAGATGAAATTGCCGTCCATTGAGAAATTAGTTGATGCTTCTCGTTAAATTATCCAAAGTACAGCGGCTTTGCTTCTGCTTTCATTTCCCTTGCCCTTGCAGCCTTGAATTTGTCCTGCAAGGCAATGTACATCTGCTCGACATCTTTTGTGACAGATGGCGAGACTTTCATCAGCGCCTGCTCAAAGTGGTCTGCTGTTATGACTTTGGTCTTTATGTCTTCTCTTAAAGCAAGCATTGCTGCCTCGCGGCAAAGAGCCTCTATATCTGCTCCGACAAAACCTTCTGTCTGCTCGGCGAGGTAATCAATGTCAACATCCTTCAATGGCATTCCTTTTGTGTGCACTTTGAGAATCTCAAGGCGTGCTTTCTTGTCAGGAACACTGGTTAAAATAATCCTGTCAAACCTTCCGGGCCTGAGCAACGCAGGGTCTACAATGTCAGGCCTGTTTGTAGCGCCAATAATCACTATGTCGTGCAGGTCTTCAAGCCCGTCAATCTCAGTAAGAAGCTGATTAACAACTCTTTCACTAACATTGCTGTCTGAGCTTGAGCCCCTTCGTGGAACCAATGAATCAATTTCGTCAAAGAATATGATTGTAGGTGCTGTCTGGCGTGCCTTTTTGAAGATTTCCCTGACAGCCTTCTCGCTTTCACCAACCCACTTGCTCAATAATTCAGGACCTTTAATGGAAATGAAGTTTGCCTCGCTTTCATTCGCGACTGCTTTTGCCATAAGCGTCTTTCCTGTTCCAGGCGCGCCATACAACAGTATTCCTTTCGGCGGCTTTACTCCGAGCCTTGTGAAAGCGTCAGGGTGCTTCAACGGCCACTCAACTGCCTCAATTAATTCCTGCTTGCAGTTTTCAAGACCGCCGATGTCAGTCCATTTGATGTTTGGAATCTCAACAAACACCTCGCGGAGTGCGCTTGGGCGGACAACTTTTAGGGCGTCCTTGAAGTCAACCTTTGTGGTTTGTAGTTTGCTGAGTATTTCCTCTGGGATTGCCTCTTCCTTGTCATACTTGAGGTCTGGCAGAACCCTTCGCAGAACAATCATTGCTGCTTCTTTTGCCAAGGAAGCGATGTCTGCTCCGACAAATCCGTGCGTGATTGCAGCGATTTCCTTCAAGTTGACGTCTTTTGACAAAGGCATGTTACGGGTGTGAATTTTCAAAATGTTCAAGCGCCCTTCCTTGTTCGGCACCCCAATTTCAAGCTCGCGGTCAAAGCGTCCTGGGCGCCTGAGTGCAGGGTCAAGTATGTTTGGAACGTTTGTTGCGGCAATAACAACGACCTTGCCGCGAGATTTCAATCCGTCCATAAGCGCAAGCAATTGCGCGACAACTCGCCTTTCAACTTCTCCGCGTGTTTCCTCGCGCTTTGAAGCGATTGCGTCAATTTCATCGATAAATATGATTGAAGGTGCGTTCTTCTCTGCCTCTTCAAACTTCTTCCTCAGGTTTTCTTCTGACTGGCCGTAATACTTGCTCATTATTTCAGGGCCGTTTATGACAATGAAGTGCGAGTTTGTTTCGTTCGCGACAGCTTTAGCCAAAAGAGTCTTTCCGGTTCCGGGCGGTCCGTGCAAAAGAACTCCCTTTGGAGCTTCGACTCCGAGCCTTTCAAAGATTTCAGGGTGCTTTAATGGCAGTTCAACCATTTCGCGTATCTTCTTGACTTCATCCTCAAGCCCGCCAATGTCTTCGTAGCTGACCCCTGGCGCGCTTTCCTCTTCAATAGTCATTGCCTCTGGATTCAGCGTGATTTCTGTTGCGTCTGTGATTATGACCGGCTGCTTGGGGTTTGTCTCGGCAACAACAAACTTCAGGTCGCCGAATCCGAGCCCGCCGCCAAAGCCCATGTTTTCTTCCATCATGCTGAAGACTTCGTCAAAGAATGGCGAGCCTGACATTGTTGTCCTTCTGCGCCTTGCACCGCCAAGGGAGATTATGTCGCCCTTTACAATAGCCCTTCCGAGAAGCCCTTGCTTGAACACATATGGAGAACTGGTTTTGACAATGATTCCTTCGCGGGCAGGCGCAATGACAATCTTCTTTGCTTCCTTGACATCCACTTTGCATATCTTGACTGTCTCGCCTATTCCTGTCTGGGCGTTTTTTCTGCCAAGCCCGTCCATCCTGATGTGGTTCAGGCCTATATCGCCTGGCAAAGCCCTGTCAACAATTCCAACAGTCTTCCTGCCGCCTTCAATCTCAACTATGTCTCCTGGCCGTATGTCTGCCTCGCGCATGAAGGTGCTGTCTATCCTGACTATGCCCTTATTGACGTCGTCCTGTATGGCTTCAACGACCCTAAGCTTGATTTCCTTTGCCATTGTTTTTTCCAACAGGCTTGTTAATTAAATAGGTTATGGACTCTGCATTCCTAGAAGCCTTATTTTGACGGCTTGGTGCTGACATTGACCTTGGGCATCGGGATTGGCGGAGGAAGGTTTACTTCCCTGCTAAGCAGCAGTGCCTCAACATTGCACCTTGCGAGGATTGTGTTGAGCACTCCTGACATTATTTCAGGCGCGACCTTCTTGTCCTTTTTCCATCCCTTCATTACGTCTTCTATTGCCGCAGGGGTGTCAAAGTAAGTGACAGTTCCCTCGAAAATCATGTTTGCTATCTTCGGCTCGTAAGCAGCCTTGAACTCAAAAGTGAACTCCAGGGCATCCTGCTTTGAGTTGCCGAATGAAAGGTCTGTCTTCGTGACATCCTTTACTGCGACATTGTTGTTCACACTAATCTTGCCCTTCGCAGGGGCATACTTTTCAACCAAAATCTTGTTTATTTGCAATCCGACGACAGTCATACAATCACCTGTTTCGTTTTAATGCCGACCGTATATAAAGGCTTCACATTCCCCAACTTTGCAGGTGTTTTTAAAGCTTGTGCTCTTGCAGTATACATAGCATTTAAATATCCTTTTTGAAATTTACACTGGAATGCTTGAATGGCTTTTTGGCAACCCGACGCTTTTTCACAGTATTGTGATTCTGGTAAGCCTTTTCATTATGTTCAAGGCAGCTGACCTTCTTGTTGAAGGCATATCAGATTACGCCCACCGGCTGGGGCTTAGCGAGGCAATTATCGGGCTCGTGGTTGTCGCAATGGCAGCAAGCGCGCCTGAAGTCGTGAGCTCTGTGACCGGGTTTTTCAGCGGCCAGGAAAATGTCGGATTCGGCGCAATACTCGGCACAAACATGGTCCATGTCGGATTTGCCCTTGGACTGCTTGCCCTTATCAGCGGTAAAACCAAGCTTGAGGCAGGGCTTTTCTCGAAAAACAAGATGATGATGTGGGCTGCCCTGATGCTTCCCCTGCTTTTGGGCCTTGACGGCGAGATAAGCAGGGTTGATGGTGTGCTTCTTTTGGTCGCATTTGGGCTTTACCTGGTGAACCTATGGCGCATGGAAGGCACCCTTGGCAGGATGAAGAAGAACGTCCAGCTCAGGTCGCTCTGGAAAGACGCGTTTATTTTCCTTGGCTGCCTTGCCGCAATACTTCTTGCAGGAAGGTGGCTGGTCTTCAGCAGTGTTAATTTGGCAAATTCATTCAACATTCCGCCTTATTTCATTGCTTTGACTGTTATTGGCATTGGCGCGACAATGCCTGACATTTCAGTGGAGCTCCGCTCGATAATGAAAAAGCACGAGGCAATAGGGCTTGGTGACCTTCTCGGCAGCCTGATGATAGAGTTCCTCCTTTTCTTCGGAATAATGGCGCTTATCAGCCCTCTCAAGGTGAATGTCAGCACAGTACTGAACGCATTCATCTTCCTCGCAATCAGCATCACAACCCTGATGATAATCCTGCGCGGCAAATACCTGACCTGGAAGCACGGCCTTTTATTCATGGCTTATTTCGCCGCCTTCCTCGCAGTAGAAATCTGGAAGATAACGTGACTATTTCTAAACAATAGAAATCTATAATGTGTCAGCTAAAATTCCAGTTTTATAATCACAGTTGGAATCGGCGCAATGTACAATGTTTTCTTTTTGCGGTCCCAGTACAATCCAATCCAGAAGTCATACCATGCCCAGAATAATGAAGCTTTCATTATGTCGGAAACTCCTGCACTGAAACAATATTGGAGTTTCCGAGCATGCTCAAGAATCACCTTTAGCAGGTGGTTCTTGACATTTCCTCGCAAATGTCTTAGCCACAATCAGCGGGAAAAGTATTGTTGCATCGCCGAATACCTTGACTGACTTTGCACCCGGGAGTATTTTGCCCCAGCTGACTGCCTCGTCAGGGCGGGCTCCTGCGTCTGAGCCGTCGTATTCCTGCGATGTGTTGATGTAAACAACGTACTCTGAGCCATTTCTCAGCATATTCGCATTGAGTATGCAGTGCTTTACAACCCCTGCGCCAAGAATTATCAAGCCTGTCTTTTTTGCGTCAAGAGTGAAGTCATTGAGCTTTTTCATGTCGCGCGCAATGTCTATCTTGAAGTCAGGATGCTTGAAGCTTGAGAAATAAATCATGTCTCCCATTGAGCCGTCAGTCAGCGCAGGGCAGAAAACAGGAATGTTGTTCTTCTGCGCCCAGTAATAGATTGATTCAGGATTGTTAATCTCCTTTCCCAGGCGCGCGACAAACTCAGACGGCGTTATGACTTTCCCTGTCTGCTTTTGCTCATCTGACATTTTGGCAAGGAGTGGGTTCAGGAAATCCTCAAATGCGCAGTATCTTGAGTTCGGAACAAATATGTTTCCTGTCCTGTTAATGCCTTTTTCCCTGAGTTCAGTGCCTTTTGCCTCAAAACTGCCGAGAATAAACGGCTTCACGCACTTTATGATGTCTTCCTCAACCCCGCCTGCGGTCGTGACAATCACGTCAACCATTTTGTTCTGTGCCAAATACCTGAAAACATCGCGCAATCCAGAAGTTACCATGTTGGAAGTATAACCGAGATAAATTGTGCACTTGTCTTTGCGCATCTGGTTGATTATGTCAATTGCTTTTGCAAGGTTTGACGCCTGAAAGCCTGTTGTTGCATAGCTGTCAATGATTTTGTCATAATCAACTCCATTGCTGAAGTCATAACCGCGAATAGCCAAGCCTTCTGGTTCTTCTGACTCCCTTAAAACATTCTCCTGGCCCTTCTTCAGCTTGTCTTCCATGTTTAAAAGCATCGAGGGAAGGTTTTTAAATCTTCGTGCTAAACGCCAGAGTTATGAAGCTCGTTGACGTGCACTGCCATTTGAACCACAAGCTCTTTCAGAAAGACCTTCCTGAAGTGATTGAGCGGGCAAAGAAAGCAGGCGTTGTCAGAATAATCTGCTCAGGCACAGGCCCGCCTGCTAACAGGGAAATCCTTGAACTCACGAAAAAATATCCTGACATTGTGCAGTGCACTTTCGGCGCTTATCCAACTGACGCCCTGAACTACAAGAGCGAAGCCCCTGACGAGTCCGGAATAACAAGAAGCGGCCACTTTGACCTTGACGCAGAGCTGGAATGGATTAAAAAGAACAAGGATTCCTGTGTCGGAATAGGCGAGGCAGGGCTTGACTATTCTGAAATCACAGACCCTGAACTGATAAAGAAAATGAAGGAGAACTTCCAGAAAATCATCGGGTTTTGCGAGAAAATCAACAAGCCATTAATCATTCATTCAAGAAAGGCAGAGGCTGACTGCGTTGAAATGATTGAGTCAAGCAAGCTTAAGCACGTTGTCTTCCACTGCTTCCACGGCAGGAAGAGCCTCCTGAAGAGAATAAATGACAGGGGCTGGTGCTGCTCAATCCCGCCGGTTATTATGCGGCTTCAGCACTTTGAGACAGTTGTGCAGACACTCAGCATCAACCAGTTGTTGACAGAAACAGATGCGCCCTGGCTTGGCCCTGTGCAGGGAGAGCGCAATGAGCCAGCCAATGTCGCTCAGACAATAAAGCGAATTGCCACATTAAAAGGATTCACAGAAGAGGAAGTTGCAAACAATATCCTGCTTAACTATCAGAGAGTCTTTGGATAGCTAACTTTTTAAAACAAGTCCTGCTTTATAACGAATACGAGCCCGTGATCTAGCGGTTATGATGTCTCCTTCACAGGGAGAATATCCCCGGTTCGAATCCGGGCGGGCTCATTGCCAACCGCGGCTGATTACCTGAAAAACTGTAAAATCGCAATAGCGAAAGAGGAATTTGCTATTGTCAAAGCCAAAAAGCCACTGCCAGATTCTTTCGCAGTTATCACTGGCAAGAATGAAATCACTTGCATAATTGACCAGTCAAAGCTGAAGAATGATATCATCGAGGCAAACAAAGGATGGAAGCTGCTTACTTTCGAGGCGGTTTTGCCTTTTGAGCTGGTTGGCTTTCTTGCAGCTGTTTCCAAAGTTCTCGCAGAAAAAAAGGTCAGCATTTTCGCAATATCTGCCTACTCAACAGACCACATTCTTGTAAAGTCAGCAGACCTTTCAAAAGCAGTAAATGCCCTTGAAAAGCTCGGTGCCAAAGCTTTATAACCAGCCAAATGTTAACAAAATCATGGCAGAATTTCCAGATTGGCCATGCATGGTTTGCAGCAATAAGATAATGGCGCCTGAGGACGGCCTGGTTGTTATTGATGATTTTGCAGAACACCTTGAAGACTTGATTCATGAGCACAGTACTCCTGAGGCTGTGATACAGAGCAATCCTGCTCTTGTCAATACTATTACTCAGGAATATTTTGAGCAGTTTTATGACTTGTTCCATAAGGATGAAGGCGATATTGTTGAGTTTTCAGAAGCAATGAAGCACCGCATTGTGGACATGAAGGCGCACGTTTACAGGCTGAATAAGATAATTGAAGTTTCTAAAAATAGGGACAAAATTAAAAAGCCGCTTTACGAACATTTTATGCACCTGTGCCTGCTCGCACATTATGCCTGCATTCCTACTGAAGGGCCAAAGCAGTACTTTATTGAGCTTGAAAGAATAAAGGACACAAGGGATGCAATAGACTGGACAATTAATTTGGAAGAAAAAACCTGGTGGAATCCTCACGGCTGGACAAGGATGCTTGAGGCATTGCACGGCAGAAAGGAGACCTGAGCAGATTATTTTCTTATCTGCACAACAGGTTGCGCTTAGCAAAGACTTTTAAACCGCAAATTTTATTCTGTTTGTTGAACCAAGGGGCTATGGTCTAGCTTGGTAAGATTCAACGTTCGGGACGTAGTCGGCACAAATTGCCTGCGGGCGTTCATTGCGGTCTGCGCAAAACACGTTGCGACCCCAGTTCAAATCTGGGTAGCCCCATTGAGCGTTAGCGAAATGAGGCTACACAGGCTCGTCAACCGAGTTGACCGCTGTCTGGGTAGCCCCATATTAAAAGTAAAAAAGAGGTAAAATGTCGCAAAAACACGTTTATGAAGCAATTGCCACACTGACAGGCACGATTATCGGCGCAGGAGTGCTGGGAATTCCTTATGTGATGGCAAAGGCAGGCTTCCTTACAGGGCTTCTTGTCCTGTTGCTTCTTGGCGCAGTGATGGTGGTCCTCAACCTTTGCATTGGCGAAGTCACGCTCAGGACAAAAGGGCGGCACCAGCTGACCGGCTATGCAGGGATTTACCTCGGCCAAAGGGGAAAGCGCTTGATGACCCTGGCGATGATGATAAGCAGTTATGGCGCCTTGATGGCGTATATTATTGGAGAAGGAAAGTCTTTGGCAGAAATATTCGGCGGCAACCCCTGGATGTGGAGCATTGTATTTTTCGTGCTTGCCAGCCTAATAATCTTCAAGGGAATGGAAGCTGTTGGAATGTCAGAGCTTGTGCTTTCAATAATAAAGTTTGTCGCGCTTTTCACAACGCTTCTGCTTCTCGGATTCTCGCAGTTCTTTGACCCTGCAAGCCTGATGCAGATTGACCTGACCAAGATTTTTGTCCCTTACGGAGTCATACTCTTTGCGTTCCTTGGCGCAATTGCAATTCCTGCGATGCGCGAGGAGCTTTCCAGGCATCTCAAGGACCTGAAAAAGTGCATTTTGATAGGCACTCTGATTCCTATTGCCGCATATGCGCTCTTTGGGCTTGCAGTCGTCGGTGTAACAGGGCGTTTTACCACTGAAGTTGCCAACCTTGGGGTGGGGCTGCTGATGGGATTCTTTCCGCTTGTGATAATCAGCGTTTTCGCAGTTCTCAGCATGGCGACAGGATTTATCGCAATAGGAAACGGGCTGAGGGAAATGTTCTGGCACGATTACAAGTTCAAGCCCATTAATGCCCTGCTGTTGACGCTTTCAGTCCCTGTGCTTCTCATACTTTTTGGAGTGCACTCATTCATCAATATCCTTGGAATCACAGGCGCAATAGCCGGCGGGGCTGACGGAATAATCATGCTCCTGACTTATCTTAAAGCAAGGAAGCACGGTGATAGAAAGCCAGAATATGAGATGAATGTCCGCCCTGTCTTTATCGTGCTGATGATACTTGTCTTCGTAATAGGCGCGGTAATAACGATAAAGGAAACAGTGTTCTAAGAATCAGCACCAGCGCTTATACGGAATTCCGTCCTGAGTGCTTTCTCTAATTGGCGCACCGCCTTCCTCCCAATCAGATTCTTCTTTCCGCGCCCTCTTTCTTTCGGTCTCATAATCCTTTAAATTTTCCTCTAGCGCTGCAAGCTGTTCTTTGCTCTGACCGTCGCGGTCAATATCATATTTTGCTTCAGCGTGCTTTCCTTCATACGCAAGCACTTGCGGGGAAGTCAGCTTTGAATAGTCCAGCGGGAAAGCTCTCATTTCCCTTTTGTCTCTGCCTAAATGAACATTAAGAAACAGAAAATTGTCAGTTTTCATAACTTTAATCTTTGTGGCGTCAGTTCCCTGTGCAAGAATCTCAGATGCTGCTCGTTCCGCAATAACACCAATGTCGTTGCTCACGGTTGCTCTCTCACACGTGGTCCCTAGTCATCGCTGACCCTTCACTCACGCGATTAGAAGGGTAAATGCATTTGGGTATTTAAGCTTAACTGCGGTTTATTCACGAAAACTATATATACCCAAACAGCAGATTAAAGCATATGAAAATCGCGATTGACACTGTTACTGATTCTAAGGAGGACATACTCAAAGCGATAAGGCTTTTGCAGTCGCTTGTCAGCCATGAGGGCCAGCAGGCGTCAAGGAGCATTTTTGACTCGCCCAGCCCGTCATTGTTCGGCGACACTCCTGCGCAAACACCGTCTGAGCAGAGCGCCAATCCTATAGCTGCGTTCGGAAACATGTTCGGCGATAATGCGCCTGCACAGCAGCCAACAGCATCAGAGCTTGTTGAGGAAGAAGATAAGCCAAGAGTAGAGCTTTATTGAATCCGCATTAACCATCAGGTTTTTATACCCATAAGTAAACAATCTCTTGATTTGGGGCCGTGGCAGAGGATATTTTACGGCGAGTGGGACGGCCAGAGAAAAAAACGCGTCGTCGTAAAGGTGGTGGGCGAATGATAGTGCTTGCAGGTGACGTTGGGGGAACATCGACAAGGCTCGGCTTGTTCAGCGTGGAAAACCGAGATGTGAAAAAGCTTGTTTTTGAGAAGTATCCAAACAAGCGTTTTGACAACCTTTCTGAAATAATCAAGCTTTTCCTTGAAGCAAACGACGCGCACCCAAGGGCTGCAGCAGTCGGAATTGCAGGCCCTGTTTTTGACGGTGTCTGCAAGGCGACAAACCTGCCGTGGAAGATTGATGTTGGGCCTTTGAGCAAGGCAATAGGAATCGGCAGGACAACAATAGTCAATGATTTTGTGGCGCATGCCCACGGGCTTGACGCCTTGCACGCGAAAGACATCGCAGTCATCCAGCGTGGAACTTACGAGGGAATGGAAAACAAGGCGCTTTTCGGTCCTGGCACAGGGCTTGGAGAGGCAATCGTTGCCCACCACGGCGGAGACTCAATAGTTGTTCCGTCAGAAGGAGGGCACCAGGACTTTGCCCCGCAGGACTCAATCCAGGTTGACCTTTTCAATTATTTGCGCGCCAAGTTCGGCCACGTCAGCAATGAGCGCATCCTCTCAGGTCCTGGCTTGATGAATGTTTATGAATTCATGAAGAAGATGAAGTACGCCAAAGAATCGCCGGCAATAAGGACGCTCATGGCTGCAAAGGGCGCTGACAAGCCCGCAATCATAATGCACAATGCAAGCAAGGACAGGCTGTGCAAAAAAACAACAGATGTATTCTTCTCGGTATTGGGCGCAGAGGCAGGAAATCTTGCAATGCAGGCAATGGCTTTCGGCGGTGTCTATATCATCGGCGGATTGGTAAAAAGCAATATTGGCGTGATGAAAAAGAGCCCATTCCTCAAGGCGTTCAGGAACAAGGGCAGATTCTCAAAGATGATGTCTCGCTTCCCTGTGTACGTCGTCAGGAACGAGCAGCTTGGAATCGTTGGAGCCGCGGCATTGGCGAGTGAGCTGTTCTGAACGCGTGCATTGGGGCATAATTGCAGAGGCACCTGCGGGTGATAAAGACACTCCTCACTCATGCGCTCCGAACTCCGTTCTGTCGCGCGAGTTCGGAGAAATAATAACAAAGACTTTCCTCTTATGGTTGGTCTCTGGCGCGGTACGCGCCCGTTATTTATTGTTATTAATTTTAAAAAAGAAGAAAAATAATCAGGCAGTTACGCCTGACGGGAAATAGTCATCTTCAACTACGTCCTCAACTATCGGTTCCATAAAGAAGTCATTTTGAGCCTTTCTCGGATTCCTCAACTGTTCCAATAATTCCCTGTCTGCCTTTGTAAATACCCTGCTCATTTGTTTTCACCTCGTTTTTGTTCACAACGAGACCAGCCAACCGCAGTTGGCGCTGCCTCGTTTTTTCTGTTTTTTACACTGGTTGTCTCAGCCTAAGCCCTGGCTGAACGGTTTTCATAGTCAGTGCCTTTGTGCACTCAAAGAACAATGATGCAATCAGTTTTTCGTCCATAGTCATCACCTCTTTGCATACTTGCTATTTTTTCGCTTTAAATACGCCACGTCACCAAGTCCAGTGACCAGTGGCATGTCGGGAAGATAGCCGAAAACCTTTTATATGTGTGAATTATTAGTTATCGTCGAGAGAGGCACCGTGAGTGCAGACAAGACTACGAGCGACCTCTGGTGATGACAGAATCAAGCGAACGAGAGCCAGAATCAATAGATATTCTTTGCAGGAGACTTGGGAATGCGCGTGACAGGTGCATGGAAAAGAAAAAGAAAATATTCACCGCGCTTTATGACAAACTTCTTGAGGAGCATACTTGCTTAATCGAGCATTATTTCAAGGCGCCAGCACTTAATGATATCACCAATCCTCTTTTTATAGAGTCTAACCTGCAGATTGAAGCGGTCTATAAGGCCAGAGTAAATGGAATTGACAGCAAGGTGCTTGTTGTTGGCCATGACCCTGACGGCTGCATTGGCGTGCGCTATGAGCAATCCATTGCAGATGCTGAAGCAGTCGCCAAGGATGACAGGATTTTCAACGGGCCTGTGGTAATATTCCAGTTCAAGGTGGTCTCATATACAGAAAGGAAATCAGGCAGGATTCTTTATGCAGATAAGGGAAAAGGCAGGATTGTTCTTCGCCCGTATTCTGAGCCAGAGCCAAAGACAGAACGGTGTATTCCTGCAGTTAACATCGGCAGCGCAACTAATCTTATGGCAGCAAAATCCTAGAATTCATCGAGCTTCTTGTCTTTAACAGCGAAATTGACAAGCGTTGTTGTCCCTTCCTTTCCGCCCATTATTTTCTCTGTTTCAACAAAGCCTGCCTTGCCAAGCTTCTCAATCTTGCGCTGGAATGTCTTGTAAGCAGCCTTGCCGCCCTTGTCAGTGTAAGCCTTGAAAAGGTCGCCTATTTTTGCGCCTGAGTTTTCCTTGACAACGCCAAGCAGGAGCTTGGTGTCCTCATCAAGCTGGTTTGCGTCCTTGCGCGCGAACTCGGTTAGCTTCACAATCGCCTTCTGGGCATGCTCGAGAGTTATCTTCCTGCTTGCCGCGTCCTCTGCAGCAAGCCCTGCCTCCCTTAACAAATACAATCCCATCCTGACATCGCGCATCTCGCCTGCCTTTTCAGTAATCAGCGAGAACGCGTCAGCCTGCCAGACTCCAGGGACAAACGCGTAGCCCATGCGCTTCTTGAGTATGTCTTTTGTCTGCTGGCCGTCATATTCCTTGAACTCGAGAAGCTCAGGGGTGAGCCTTGACTTTATCCTGTCCTCAACCTCGTCAAGCCAGCTTTTGTAGTTCGTGATAAGGACAATGCTCTTTTTGTAAATGTCGTTCAATAGCGCGTAAAGGAAGTCAAGGTCTTCAACCTTGTCTATCTCGTCAAACACGAAAACAGCAGGCTTCTTGACTGTGTAATTTTTGATGACATTGAGAAGCTCCTCGCTGTGCTTGTTCTGCGTGAACTTGTATCCGATTTCATGGCATATTGCCTCGAAAATCTTGAAAGTGGTGTTTTTCTGCCAGCAGTTGATGTAAATCGTGCGAACCTCGTCGCCGGTTTCCTCAATCTCCTGCAAAACCCACCTTGTCGCAGCGGTTTTTCCGATTCCCGGCGCGCCATAAACAAAGACATTCCGCCCATTGCGCCCCTGGAACAACGGCTTTATGCAGGCGGCAAGCGCGTGCTGCTGGTTTTCCCTGAAAGGCAGCTCCTTTGGAATGTAAGCGTAGTCGAGCGCGTCCTCATTATTGAAGAGCGTTTCACCATCTTTTAGCCCACTGTCAAATATCCCCATCAGAATTCATCGAGAACTATCGTCTATATAAAAGTTTGCCTAATGTGCGTATTTGCCAAATGGCACCTTGTTTGAGGCGCCCCACATATCAACAATAATGTCTTTTTTGCCGGTATTAACGCGCAGGTACTGGTGCGGGCTTATCCACCAGACCATTGTCCAGTTGTTTTTTATGTCCCTGCTGTTAAAATGCCCGCTTTTCACGAGCAGCACCCTGAGAAGGTAATTTGCCTCATTGCAGTTAAGCACTTTTCTTTTGTTCCATACATAGTCAATGTTTGTCTGGAAAACCTGCCAAAAATGTGTTAAGTAATACATTTTTCTGCCGACAAATTTTCTTTTAAGTATTTTGTACGCTTCTTTAAGGCATTCCTCCCTGCTCCTGCATTTTTTCAGGTGTTCAACTGCCTTTTTCATTCCTTTTGGCAGATTTTTAGGCATACCTGTAATCAGAATGTTAAGCATTACCTCAGCCTTCGCCCGCAATAACTGCAGAAAATGTCAGAAACTTTCACAGGGTTTCCGCAAGGGCACCTGTAATACTGGTGCGCAGGGTGCATTTGCCCCTGCACTGGCGCGAGCCTTTGCACCACCTTTTTTTCAGCTTTGGTTTCAGTTTTGCCAAGCATGAATCCAATTACAATCTTCGCAACCCCGACAACCACGAATGCGCAGCCGAGCCAGAAGAACAATGTCATGTCAGCATACCACGATGTCACAGACACGATAAGCCCGATTGCGAGCCAAAGCCAGGAGGGTATTGCGGCCATAACAGCATGCTTCCAAAAGGCATTATAAATATTTTTGGAAAAAACAGCAGGATTTGCCTGTTTGCGTAGTTTTATAAACCCTTCACTTTTGCCTGTTTTTATGAGTGAAGCACTAATAGACCAAGCTTTCTTGGATGAAATAGTCAGGTTTTCAGGCGTGGCTGAAAAGGCAACTTATGGCGAGGCGATAAAGTCCCGCAGCGCTTTGACTTATGAGTTAACGAATTGCTCATTCAAGTATGCCTGGATTACAGGAGGCGTGCATGATGTTAATGACAAGAAAATTATTTATTTTCACGACAAGCCCGTCTGGGAGCTTGATTACACAGGATACCTGCGGCTTGATGACAGCAGATTGACAAATGCAAGAATTGACAGGATGAGGGACATCCTGTTTTTCCTCTGGGAAACGCACAGGCTGCCAAAAGACAGTCCTTCCTGGTTTAAGTCAGAGACATTTTTCGCAAAAGACAACTCCATGGCATTCATGAGCTATCGCAAGGACACTGACGGAACAGCCAGGCATATTATCGGAAAGGAAAGCGTCACGCTTTACAAGCACCTTGCATCCTGCAAAAAACCAAAGCCGCTGAACGAGTGCGGCTGCCCTCCGCAGCTGGTCATTTACAGGGAATACAGGGGCGGGATTATAGTTCCGGAAAAAAAGCCAGTCACTTCTTCTTAACAGGCTTCCCAATAACCTTGAAACCTGTGTATTTCTGGAGAACTTTTGGAACCGTGACAGTGCCGTCCTCGTTCTGGAAGTTCTCGAGGATTGCGACCATTGCGCGTGAAGTTGCGACCATTGTGTTGTTCAGCATGTGCGGATACCTCTTGCCTGTGCCTGTGAGGTACTTTATGTTCAGCCTTCGGGCCTGGTAGTCAGTGCAGTTTCCTGCTGACGTGACTTCCTTGTACTCTTTCTGCCTCGGGAACCATGCTTCAATGTCATACTGCTTTGCGAACTTCGGTCCCAAATCTCCGGCGCACAGCTCAATCACCCTGAATGGAATCTCAAGGCTCTTGAAAAATTCCTCTGTGATTGCTTCCATTTCCTCGTGAATCTTTGAGGAGTCTTCTGGCTTGCAGAAAACAACCTGCTCGACCTTGTTGAACTGGTGCATCCTGAATAATCCCTTTGTGTCAACTCCGTGGGCGCCAATCTCTTTCCTGAAGCAGGGAGTGGCAGCGCAAATCTTCAAGGGCAAAGCTTTTTCCTGCAAAGTCTTGTTTCTTTGTGATGTGACAAGGGCGTGTTCTGCTGTTCCAATCAGGTATAAGTCCTCATTCTCAACTTTGTAAATGACTTCGCTGAATGCAGAAAGGTCAACTGCGCCGCCAAGGCTTTCTTTGTTGATCAGCATTGGGGGAACAACAGGGGTAAATCCCTTTTCAACAAGGAATTCAATGCCATACCTTTGCAATGCCATGTCAAGCATTGCGAGCTGGCCGAAAATGTAATTAAAGCCGCGCTGGGCAACAACCGCGCCCTGCTCAAAGTCAGCAATTCCAAGGTCTTCCGCGAGCTGGGTGTGAGTCTTAAGCTCAAATGAGAACTTCTTTGGCTTGCCCCATTTCTTTACCTCAACATTTTCAGAGGCGTCTTTGCCTGCAGGAACGCTTGGGTCAAGCAGGTTTGGGACAACATACAGTGCTTCTGCGAGCTGGACCTCGAGTTTTTTCATATTTTCCTCGAGCGCCTTCAGCTTTCCGGGAATTGCAGTAGCATCTTTGATTGTCTTGCTCGCGTCCTTTTTTGCCTTTTTCAGCTCGTTAATCTCAAGGGAAATCTTGTTTCTTTTTGCCCTGAGCTCATCGCTTTCTGCCTTGTGCTTTCTCCACTGCTCATCAAGGTCAAGGACTTTGTCTATTATCGCAGGGTCCTTGTGCCTTTTCTTTATGTCATCCTTGAACCTTTTCGGGTTCTCCCTGATAAGTTCAATCATAGTCCAAACTGCAGAATCAGTCTATATATAGTTTTCTACGCAACAAACCTTAGCTTTGCCCCGCCGTGGTATGCGTCAAGGATTGCCTTGCCAAGTCCAGAGGTCTTCTTGACATAGACATTGCCCTGATTGTCCACGTTGAACGTGCCTGCTTGTTCGTTCCCGATGTAAAGCGTTATGTCCTTGCCGGTGTATGAGACCGGCACTGAGAATATCAGCGTCTTGCCCTTGGTAATCATCTGGTACGGGATGCTTCCGCCGGTTTCAGGCGCGCTTCCCCTGCTCTTTTCTTTTCCTGAGTGCTCCCTTATCTCGATTGATATGCCAAGCTCTTCCTCAAGGCGCTGGATGTTCTTTCCGCCTGCGCCGATTATTGCAGGAATGTTCTTTTCAGGCACTGAGACAATTGCCTTGTTGTCTGTAACCACATCAACATCAACGTGGTCAACGTATTTCTGGAACACGCGCTTAATCTGCTCAGCTGCAAGCCTCTTTGCGCCTGTTGCCTTCTGCTCTGTGACAGGCACGACAACTGTTTCCTCGCCATAGCTGTAAATCTCTGCAACAGACTTGTTTGTCTCAAAGTCAGAAATGACAACTATCGGCCTTGCAAGGTCAGCTTCTGTCATTCCGGAAGGAACCTTGACTTCCATTTTAATCGCGAGAACCTGCGCGATTTTCCCGTTTTTGATGAAAACAACAGTGTCAATAACGTGCGGGATGACTCCCAAATCAAGCTTTCCAATAAAGCGCTGGATTGCGTCCATTGTGGTTGTGCCGTGGACAACGCCGACCATTCCCACTCCTGCCAGTCTTAAGTCAGCAAACAATTCAAAGTCCTTGAAGTTTCTCATTTCGTCAAACAGCGAATAGTCAGGTCGTGAAAGCAAAAGTATGTCATGGATTTCTTCCGGGCTTCCCCTGCTCAATGCAAGCTGGGTCACAGAATCAGGAACCACGAGGTCTCTTGGCGCTTCAACTGTCTTGACAATCTTGTTCTGCTCAACAAAATAAGTTGCAAGGGCTTGCGAGAAAGTGCTTTTTCCCATTCCTGGCGCGCCTGCAATCAAAACACCCTCTGCCTGGCCTGCAATCCTTGTCTTTAATTTCTCGCTCATTTCATAATCAGAAAGCTTCAAAGTCTTTACAGGGCGCACAGCTGTTATTTCCCATCCGTCAGAGAGCGGCGGGCGTAGAATGACAATCCTGAACCTTCCAACCTGCGCGATTGTGCTTCCTGCGCGGTCAATGTCAATGAAACTGTCAGTCCTGCTGTTTGCAGCCTCAATGATTTCCTCTGCCATTGTCTCGATGGCTTCTGCGCTGATTGGCTTGTCAGAAACCTTGTCAAATGTCCAGTTGCCAGGCATTCCCTTTTTTGCCATGGCTGTAACTCCCTCGCGGAGGTGCAAGCTCATTGTGTTTGCGTCAAAGAACTTTTCAAGCTGCAATGCCATGTTTTGTCCGTGTAGAATGCTGGTTTATAAATCTACTCACACAAACCAGCTGCGGAACCAGAGCCAAATTCTTGGGAAAAACGGAACATCTGTGAGTGTGATTGGCGCTGTGACTGTTGTCTTGTATGTTTTTCCGCGGTCATCTTTGTAAGTTGCTTCAAATTCAATGTCATTTGTGCCTGTCAAAAGCTCGTCAGAGTTCATCTCTATCTCAAACGGCCGCGCGTCTGCCAGCTCTGGAATCTCAAACATCCGCTTGCCTGCGGGAGTCTTCACGGCCAGATTCAGGTTTTTTGGTGTGTTGTAAGATGACGGCTTGAGCAAAAAGAGCAGGGTGAACTTTTTCCCATAAGCTATTTCCGCAGGATAAGAAAGCTCAGTGATGTTTACAGCAGGATTGTCAAGCATTGCAATCGGCAGCGGCGAGCTCTTGCTGAGCTCAGGGCTCTTGGCGCGCACAAAAATCGTGTTTGCGCCAGGCACTGTGAATCCCTGGACAAAAGAAAGCTGCCTTGTCTGCCCGATTCCTATGTCAATCGTGCTGCACTGCTTTTCATCAATGCACACAGTGACGCTTTGCAATGGTGTTGTGCCGATGTTTCTCAGGTTGCAGTTGACATTTGCCTTGTCTTCAGGGTAAATTATCTCCTTGTCTGAAACACAGGTGATTTCAATGTTTTGCGAAACAACCTGCTCTTCGTCCTCTGACAGGGTGTTCATGACACGCGTCACATCAACCCGTGTATGGTGGACTCCCTGCGCTTTTCCTGTAAAAGTCGCGATAACAGAGTCGTTCATAACAGTGTAAATGCCGACAGGGACTGTGTAAACAAACTTTTCGTAAAGCCCCGGGTCAACCTGAACGCGCCAGAACAATGTCTTTTTCTCGCGGGGCTTTAGGATTACCTGCCTGTCCAGCGGCTCAATTGACTCAATTTCATTGACGCGCGCAAGCCTGATTTCAGTTGTAAGATAGTATGGCTGTAGGTTTTCAACAGTTGCCTGCACAACATTATACGACCCGAACCCAACTTCGTCATAAATAGGCTTCACTTCGAGCGCGATAACCGGCGATATTCGCTTTGCGAGTGATGTGATGCTTGCGTCAACTTTCTGCTTTGTGTATTCCAGGTTTGCATTGCCCTGCCATTCAAACCTGACCCCTGGCTGCTCAGCATCAAGCCCGGTCATCATTTTTATGTGCCCTGGGTCAACCCATCCGAACTCGCCGAATGTCGGGTCAAAAGGAACCCATCCGACTTGTGGGAAATAAACCTCTGCCCAGCCGTGAGTCCCCCATTTCCTTGCAAACAATGGCGATGAGGTGTAAGAAACACCAGTCACAAACCTTGCAGGGACGCCGACTGCCCTGCACATCGCAACGAACAATGAGGTCAGCTCATCGCAGACGCCCTGCCTGTTCTGCAAAACCCAGGATGCCTTCTGCGAAACATCTGCTGTCAAAGTGCTGATATTGTAAGCAACATTGTTCTTTGTCCAGATTGCAAGTTCGCTGACCACCTCAAAAAGGTCATCATGCCCCTGCACGAGCTTGTTCGCAACATTGACTATGTTCGGATTGCTGCTGTCAATGTGCTCGCTTGGCTTCAGGTATTCCCGCGCCTCTTCATGGACGCTTGTCAGTGGGAAATTTATCTTCTTCATCACCCTTGGGAAAAAGTTCCTTACCTGCACTGTTGCCTGCGCGCTGTAGCTGAACTCAGTGCTTTCAGGCGGCTCCCACCTGAAGCGCAGGTAATCGTTGAACTTGTCTGCTTGGGGCTGGCTGGATACTGTGATTATTTGCTGCGCGTCATCCTCTTTCGGGAAAAAGAAAAGGTCTGCCTGCAGGTACTCAACGCTGAGGTCGCCATTCTTTGGAGTGAGTGTAAGGTCAGATGAGACTGTCAGGTCGATTGTGACTGCCTCGCTTGCAAAAATGTCCTCTGCCTCCTGCGAAGCAAGGGCTGCGGGGACTGCAATCAAGACCAGCAGGAATATCCATGCGCGCATGCCTTTGTCCTTGCACAATCCCTATAAATATCTTTATATATGCGGGCTTCTCCCTTGCAGGCATGAAAGCGATTGCAATATTGTTCATTGCCCTGCTTGTGATTTCTCCTGCAGTGTTTGCAAGAGCAAGCAGTTTTTACCAGACTTCAACACAGTTGACAATAAGGCGCACGACAAACACAACGCCAACACTTAGCAACAGGTCTGTTCCGGCAACCAACGTGACACATTATACTCCATTGAGCGGCATCTACGGCGTGAATGTTGTCCAGCAGGCGCCGCAATCCACGTCAATCGGCACATTTGGGAAGTCCTGGCTGAGAAAATCAAGCACCGCGGTAAATTATCCCCCTGGCTTTGTGCAGGTGGGAGGAATTGCCAATGCAACTCCTGGCGCCAGCAAGGCTCCCTGCGCTGACTTTGGATGCAAGCCGTCGCAGTACATTGTCGCTGACCTGAGCACAAAGCAGTATTACCGCTGCTGGTGCGATGCTGCGAAGAAAATCGCGCCTGCAAACATAAAATGCCTCGACAGCCCGGGAATTGCAAAGCATATGGGATTCAGCGAGGGAAAATGCTAGAAAAAATATTTTCAGAAAGCGCACTCCATGCAGGTGCGCATGTGGGATATTTCTCAGGAGTTTCAATTCTTCTTCCTGTCCTTGGCGAAGCATGGGACAAGAGCGTTGGCCCCTGGATTGCATCGCCAAACGGCTTCATCATCGCAATAGGGCTTATTTTACTCAGCATAATCATGCTCGCTTTTGTCGCAGGAAGCATCAGCGGATTAACCAAGAGCATGGGCTGGATGATGCTTATCCCGGGAATAATCGCGCTTATGTTCGCAGCTTTCGGCCAGACAACTGTCTATGACTGGGCAGGCCAGCACATCACTGGCTTTGCCACTGCAGAGCCTGTTGTTGACTGGGTTGTAGAGCACTCTGTCCCAAAAGTCGCATACCTCGGAGGAATGTACATTCTCATCGGAGTCTGCCTTGTCTGGCTCGGCAGGAAGATACAGGCAGTTTCACAGTTTGTTTAGTTCTAATTGTCCGGAGCCGCTGACTTATTTCAACAACAGAAATTAATATAAACTAGGATATTTCCATTTTCACAATGCCTGACGCCTGCACGGAAAAATTCACTGTCGAAGGTAGCGAGGTATGCATTGTTGATGAAAGTATTGCGCCCCCTGCGTTCAAAAGATTGCTGATTTCACTCATTCGCACAGCTCTAGAGTCAAATAAGTATGTTGCGTGGTTTGTGCTTTTGCGCATTGTACTTAAAAACGCTGCTTCAAACATAAAACTTAATGAGCCGCGTCAATGGCTAGTCCAGGCCGCAAAGCTATCCGCATCCGGCACTGTGTTAGGTTCTTGCCCGGCTGATGAGTTTCTGAAATCCCAGGAAGGGCCAACAGTCAATTTATTTGTTGACTCGCTTTTCGGCTATGCATTGTCAGGATATTCCAACAATAAAATCGAGAGCCTCTCTGAGACTGAGATTCAAAAAACAGTTGTGAAGCGGCTCCCTGCCAAATTGGTTGAAACGCTAAGCCACGAAATTGTTCACTTGGTCCAATTCCAGCAAAAAAGATATGCGGAAAAGCTTGTTCGTTGGTCTGAGCTTGTCAATAAAATGATCAAGCGGGCCGAGCGCGCATCTCCTTTCGGAGTCGAAAGTGCATTTAGTAATGCGCGTTTTGAGTTGACACTTTTGACGCAAAATGTCTGGTGCGAAGGGCTGGCGAAAATGTTTGAGAAGCTGCGGAGCTATGATACTGAGACAAGTGCCGAATATTATTACAAAGCAAATCAGTCCGCACAAAGTATTGCCCGCGCATTTGCGATGTGGCAAATGAAAGTGCATGAATGGATTAGTGCACAGAAAGATGCGAGACGCTTTCCTTTGAAGGGAGGGCATTCAATGCGGATACTGGAGTGCTTGAATGAATTGGACAAAGCCACAGCTGCTGTGAGCCAAGTATTTAGGAAATCTTCCTATAATTTGGGGCTCCATATGGTTTACAAGATTGCCTATGCCTACCATATAGGTCCGGAAGATATTGAGTCATACCTTGATAAATACCTGAAATTGAATCGGCGCGAGCTGTTCAAGCTGTATGAAGAGGCCTGTGCGCAAAATAATGTGCAGCCTGTTTTTTCATTTTCCAGCAATGCAGGCATCTTGGATTATTCTCGGATGGTAAATGAGCTTGAGCAGCTAGCTGAATGGTGTGGAATCAAGCAAAAAGTGTAGAACTGCGTTCTTTTGAAATACGCCGCCGCCCGGATTACTTGACCAACCGCCTCGGCGGTTGTCAAGTTGCTCGGAAACGCAAAGCGTTTCCGACATGAACCGGGACCGGTTCAAATCTAGAAATGGCTACGCCGCCGCCCGGATTTGAACCGGGAAGCCTCGGAGAGGCATGGATTAGCAATCCATTGCAATACCAGGTTATGCGACGACGGCAAAGACATCGATAACATATTTTTGACCTGAGGAGCTTATTTAAATGTTTTGGAATGAAGCAGGGATTTAGTCACGCAAAGCTTTATAAAAGAACTAAAATGTGTTTATATTGGTATAGCGAGGTGGAGGAGTCTGGAGTCCTCAGCGGGCTCATAACCCGCGGATCGGTGGTTCAAATCCACCCCTCGCTATAGGGGCGTTTCCAGCGCCCCACCATTTTCTACTCGCTTCTTTCACAAAATTGGCAAGCGCTTTCTCCCGTTTAATATTTAGGTACCATGTTTGGTCACAATTCGGGCCCGAGATTGTTGACTTTATGTTTAAGGAATCCAACATTTCTTTAGTCTGTTGCAGACCTTTTTCATTCACAGACTTTATTCGTATCCAATCCCGATCTTTAGGTAAATATCCTTCATCTTTTGCGAAAGCTTTTAGCCATTCAAGCTTAATTTCAGGAGATCCTTTTCTGAAAATTTCAGGAATTTGCCACACTCTTGAATGATATTCTGAGATTGAAAGTAATACTCTGGCTATTCGCAAACTCTTTACTTTAACCTGATGATGTTTTCTGCGATAAAGCCTCCTTGTCATTTTAACACCAAAAACTGATTGCATGTCTTTTTGAAATTCGCGTATATACTCTTCATTAGAGTTGAAATAAGCGATTTCAGCACGAATCCGGTGGTCTTTTTCAGAACTCTTGTAAATACACACCATACCATCCCCACATAGGTGCGCATGAATGCGTGCAAGTGCAAGTAAATCCATGGCTTTTGGTAAACCGTCTGTCTTAAATACACTGTGTGAGCTTGTCCAGTGACCAGTGCATCCACCCCCCGCTATTCTTTCCACCACCTTTTTATAGAGCGCGCAGGATGTTTTCTTATGGGCGTAATATCAAATCCTGAAGAACTTGTTGTCGCGTTTGACTGGAGTGGCACAATAAGCAATGACCTGCCGATAGTGATGGAAAGCGTGAACAATATCATGAGGCATTTTGGCAGGCCGCCTGTGTCGCGCCAAGAATACATTTTGCGTTTTGGCGCAGACCTGCCTGCAATGTATCGCGCATGGGGCATTTATGACTTTGATGAGGTTAACAGGGTTCATTGCGCATTCCTGAAAAACGCGCCAAGGCCGACTCCAATCCCTGGGGCGATTGATGCTATTTGCGAAACAAGCCGCAATGTGCGCAGGGCTGTTGTTTTCAGCGCGCATCCGGGTGATGAAATAATTAAGGATATTGAGAACTGGGGCATTGGAGGGTATATTGACCATGTTTTTGGCGGAGTAAGCAAGAGCAGTGATGAGGACTTTGCGCGGATGCTTAAAGAAACCAAAGCGGCAAGTAATTTGCTTCTTTTTGTCGGCGACACGACAGCTGACATTGATGCTGCAAAGCGCAATCTTGCAAAAAGCGCAGTTGTTGTCAACCCCAAATACTGCTACCAGGAAATTGAAAGGGTCAGGTCGCACAGCACTAAGCCGGATTATTACCTGACTGACATCTCAGCGCTGGTTCCCCTGCTGAAAAACCGCAGGTAAGAAATTATTCCTACATCTCCGGCCTTGAGGCATGATGGAACTTGTGCTCAATCTGGGTCTGTATGTCATCAAATGACTTGTGCAAAGCCCGCGCCAAGTCAAAGTCATGTGATTTGCAGCTTTCAATTATTGCCATTGTGGGCACCTTGATCCTTATGTGAAGGGCAAACTTCTTTTTTCCGCCCTCGCTTTCATAGCTCTTGATGTGGACAACCATCTGCTCAATATTCCTGATTAGGCGCGTGAACTTCTCATAATTCTCAGTGCTGAGCCTGCTTACCAGCTCCTGCTCCTCAGGCGCGAGCTCATTGACTCCGACAAATTGTATCATTTCGTGCGTTCCGAACTTGGGTATTTGTTTTTCCATAACAATAAGGCGGATAAACTGAGTATTTATAGTTTTCTGAGCCGCACAATAAGGAAATTATTAAAAAGCAGGCAGTTAAGCCATAGACAGATGAAAATTGTCGGAATAGATGAAGCAGGGCGCGGTCCAATAATCGGGCCAATGGTAATGTGCGGTGTCCTGATAGAGGAAGGCCAGGAAAAAGAGCTTGAAGCCCTTGGCGTAAAGGACAGCAAGCTTCTCTCGCCGTCTGCAAGGGAGCGAATTGCGAAAGTTCTTGAGAAGAAATACAAGTATCATCTGATAATAATCTCGCCGATTGAGATTGACAGTGTTGTCGGCAATGGCAAAACAAAGAATATGAACTGGCTTGAAGCAGAAAAAGCAGGCGAAATAATCAATGAATTAAAGCCGGACAAGGTCATAATTGACTGCCCAAGCCCGAATTTAAAGGCGTACACTGAGTATATCAGGGAGCGCGTTGACGGAAAGCGGGAAATTGTGTGCGAGCACAAGGCGGATTTCAAGTATTTGGTTGTCGGAGCGGCAAGCATATTGGCAAAGGTCGCGAGAGATGCAGAAATTGAAAAGCTCAAGGAGCACGTTGGCATTGACTTTGGCTCTGGCTACATCGCAGACCCGAAGACAAAGCTGTTCACGGAAAAGTGCTGGAACAAGCACCCTGAAATCTTCCGCCACAGCTGGGCGCCTTACAAAAAGCTTGTCCAGGAAATAGCAGGCAAACAGCAGAAATTAGGCGAATTCTAGCGAAGACTTTATAAAGTGCAAAAACAGGGTTTTTATCGAGAGAATGAGCGATGACTCAATAGCAGCTCAGCATACAGAACAGGCTCCAATAGCGGTAGCCAGCACCGGCAAGCCGACTAAAATCACAAAGCTGATTCTTGACGGATTCAAGAGCTTTGGAAAGCGCACAGAGCTTCTCTTTGATGACGGGTTTAATGTGGTCCTTGGGCCTAATGGCTCTGGAAAATCAAACATCCTTGACGCATTGTGCTTTGTCCTTGGAAAGCGCTCAAGCAAGGAGCTTCGCGCAGAAAAAGCAAGCAACCTCATTTACAATGGCGGAAAGACAAAGAATCCCTCAAAGATTGCAGAAGTAAGCATAGTTTTTGACAACGAGAAAAGGATTTTTCCGATTCAGGAGGATACAGTCAAGGTCACAAGGCTTGTCAGGCAGGACGGATTGAGCAAGTACAAGATTAACGGCAAGACAAAGACAAGGCAGGAACTCCTTGAGCTTCTTGGCGCAGCAAAAATCAACCCTGACGGCTACAACATAATCCTGCAGGGCGACATTATCCGCCTTGTCGAGATGTCACCGATAGAACGCCGCCAGATGATTGAGGAAATCGCGGGAATTTCTGTTTACGAGGAAAAGAAGCAGCAGGCACTCAACGAGCTGATGAAGGTTGACGAAAAGCTCAACGAGGCGGCAATAACATTGAGGGAAAGAAAGTCGCGCCTTGACGAATTAAAGAACGAGCGCGACCAGGCATTGAAGCACAAGGAGCTCAATGACAAGATAAAACAGAACAAGGCAAGCTATTGCAAGCGCCAGATGGACAAGAAAACCTCTGAGCGCGAATCATCGGAAAAAAAGAGCGGAAAGCACAAGGACAAGTTCGCGAAATTCCAGGAGAGCGTAACCAAGCTGCGCGATGAAATACGGCAGCGCAAGGACGGAATCAGCGCGATTAACAGGGAGATTGAGCGCACAGGAGACACAGAGCACCTCAAGCTCCAGAAGGCAGTTGAGCAATTGCACATCGCGATTGAGACAGGAAAGCAGCGGATTTCCGCCTGCCAGAATGACATAACCAAGGTGCAGCAGCGCAAGGAACAGCTCACAAAGGACATTGAGGACCTTGACAACAAGATTGCAGACCTGAAAACCCAGTCATCAAGCCTTGAAGACAGGAAGAAATTTGTTGACTCGCAGGTCGCAGACCTTGAAAAAAAAATCAGGGAATTCAAGAAAAAGCACCAGCTTGACCAGGACTCTGAGATTGACAAGCAGATTGAACAGCTTGACAAGGACTCAGAGGAAAAGCAAAAGCAGCTGCAGGCGCTCAGGGAGCAGCAGCAGGCATTTCTAAGGGAAAAGGACAAGATTGAATTCCAATTGCAGACCATTGACAGCCAGATTACGCGAGTCCTTGAGCTTGAACAGCAGCACAAGGATGAAATCAAGATACTGAAGAACAAGAAAGAGCAGTTCAAGAAGACAGTCCTTGAACTGAATGACCTGCTTAACCAGGACTCAGAGGATGCCGGAAAGCTCTCTGGCAGCAAGTCAGAAATCCAGCGCCTGCAGGAAGAGCGCGCAAAGCTCGAGGTCAAGCAGGCAGGGATGCGTGAAATACTTGGCTCAAACATGGCAGTGCAGAAAATCCTTGAGAACAGGCAAAAGCTCGGTGAAATCTACGGCACTGTGGCAGAGCTTGGGCAGACAGAGACAAAGTATGCTTTGGCATTGGAAGTCGCGGCTGCGCAAAAAGTCCACAGCATGGTGGTTGAGGACGACCAGGTCGCTTCAAGGGCAATCAAGTTCCTCAGGCAGGGCAAGCTCGGCGTTGCAACATTCCTTCCATTGAACAAGATACGCTCACAGCCGGTCAAAGATGAGACAAAAGGGTTTCTCAAGCAGCCAGGGGTCATCGGGCTCGCGATTGAGCTGATTGACTTTGACCCGAAGTTCAAGGAAGTTTTCAGCCACGTCTTTGGAAACACTGTTGTTGTTGACACGATTGACACTGCAAGAAGGATTGGAATTGGAAAAGTCAAGATGGTGACGCTGGACGGCGACCTTTGTGAATTGTCAGGCGCAATGACAGGCGGCCACAGGCACAAGAAAACAGGAACTTTCAAGGAAAAAGAGGTTGTCAAGGCTCTTGAGGGCATTGATGAAAACCTTTCAAAGCTCGAAAAGGGAGCCGCAAAGCTTGAGGAAACCCGCAGGGAGAATGAGGAGCGCATTGCAAGGCTCAGGGAGCTCAAGGCAAACCTCGAAGGCGAGACAATCAAGATGGAAAAGGCACTGCACATTGACTCCGGAGACCTTGATGCAAACAAGGCATACAAGGAGGAACTGCAAAAGAAGCTCAAGGCCGTTGACAGCCAGCTTAAGGGAATGGAGGACAAGCTTGTTGAGGAAACACAGGCGCTCACGCAGGTCAAGATACAGCGCCAGGAACTCAAGAACAAGATAATGGAGCTCAGGAACCCGAGGCTTTTGGCTGAATTAAACGCTTATGAGCAGAAGCGCAAGGAATTCCTCGAGGAAATGATGGGCATAACAGGCGAGCGCAAGAACCTCGAGACCCAGTCAAATGAAATCTTTGGCAAAGAAAAAGAAGGCAAGGCAAAGATTCTCACAGACATTGACAAGGAAGCCGCTGCATTCAGCTCTGAAATTGAGGATGTTAACAAGCTCATTGCGCAGCAGCAGGAGTCATTGAAGGTCAAGGAGGAGGAGCAGGGCAAGTTCCAGTCACAGTTCAAGTCATTGTTTGACAAGCAAAAGACATTGCAGGATGAGATTAACCAGCGCGAGCAGGGAGTTCTCGGGATTGAGGAGCAGGCAAGGAAGGAAGAGCTCACATTGAACAGCTACAGCATTGAAATCGCAAGGGTTAATGCAGAGTTTGCAGGGCTTGAGGCAGAATTCGCGCAGTATTCCGGAGTGGAGCTTGACATTGAGAAGCCGGAAGAGAGGCTCAAGGAGGAAATCGCAGAGTTTGAGAAGCTGATGATTACAATCGGAAACGTCAACCTCAGGGCGCTTGACATTTATGACGTTGCTGAAAATGAGTTTAACACGCTTGTTGATAAGAAGCAGGTGCTTGTTACTGAGAAAGACGAGGTTCTCAAGATGATGAACGAGATAGAAACATCAAAGAAAGACATTTTCACACACACGCTTAACATTGTCAATGACCAGTTCAAGAGGTTCTTCCTTTCATTGAGCACAAAAGGCGATGCGTACCTTGAGCTTGAAAATGCAGAGCTGCCATTTGATGGCGGATTGGGGATAAAAGTCAGGCTTACCGGAAACAAATTCCTTGACATACGCTCGTTGTCTGGCGGAGAAAAGACAATGACTGCATTGGCGTTCTTATTTGCCATCCAGGAGCACGAGCCAGCAGCGTTCTACATCCTTGATGAGGTTGACGCTGCTTTGGACAAGGCAAACTCTGACAAGCTCGCAAAGCTCATCCGCGATTACTGCACAAAAGCGCAATACATAGTCATCTCGCACAACGACAACGTCATAGCAGAAGGCGACGTCCTCTATGGAGTCAGCATGGACGCAGAAAAGGGAATAAGCAATGTTGTCAGCTTGAGGGCATAACTATTTCTTTGCAATCTTCCACATCTGCTCAAAATAAGCCCTGTAAGCGTCAGCAATTTCTTTCTGCTTGATGAGAACAACAAAAGGTTTTTCCTTGTTCCAGAAAATAATTGCGACCTTGTCAGCGTAAATGTTTGTGCTTGTGTTCTCGTTGCCCAGGCTGGAAATGAGCCTGACTTCTGCGAGCGGAACATCAGAAAACTTGCCTGAGTGTTTTGCATCTGCCAGCATCCTTGTTTTGATTTTCTTCTGCTTCCTGCGCACGTCAAACCAGTGGAAATAAGCAGGGAACATTTCGCGCGCAGAAGGCGAGGCAGCGAGTATCAGCAGTTCTTTTCCTTCTTTTATCTGGTCTTCGAAGACTCCTTTTACTCCTGTGTGCCCTTTGAAGAAGTTTGTTTCCTGTTTTTCCTTAGACATTGAATGCGACAATTTCAGCTGCGGCAAAACCTGCTTTACAGCCGCCTCCTGCTCCTGAACTATCTGCAATAATCTATCAGGGTCAACAGCCTCAAACAGCCTGCGGTTATTTTTCATTATGTAACTGACAAGACCCTTCTTAATCAGGCGTTCTGTAGCGTCATAAACCATCCTGCGGTGTATTCCTGACTTACGGGAAATGTTTCCGGCGAGAGAAGGACCTTCCTCAATGAGTGTCAAGTACACCTTTTCCTCGATTTCAGTCAGTCCGAGTGTTCTTAGCGCTTCCATTTTATTTTGTCAGCTCGTGCAATACCTGCAATACCCCTTTTGCAACCTGTTCCCAGCTGTGCCTTTTGACTATTGTCTGCCTTGCTGCTGCCCCAACCATTTCGCGCGCTTTTGGTGATTTCAAAAGCGCGTTAAGCTTCTCAACCAGCGTGTCAACATCCTGCCTTGGGAAAAGGAATCCGTTTACTCCGTCCTCAATGTAATCCTTTATCGCCCCGACAGGCGTGGCGATTACGGGCAGACCGCAGGACATTGCTTCCATTGTTGCCAAAGAGCTTGTTTCAGTCAGCGAAGGAAGCACGAAAATATCCATTGCCTGCAAATAAGGCACAACATTGTCAGTTGCGCCTGTGAGCTTTATGCGCGGATTCCTGAATGCCTTTTCTTCAATGCCTGCGCCGACAACCAACAGCTGTGCGTCGTGCTTGTGCTGCACCCTCCTGAATGCCTTGATGAGTGTCGGCAGGTCTTTTTCCCTGCCAATTCTTCCGCAGAAGCCGATTACAAACTTGCGCGAGTCAAGCCCTGCTGCCTTTTTGGCAAGCGGTTTTGATGCAGGAGGGGTAAAGCGCCTCACGTCAACGCCCAATGGCACAATAACTTTCTTTGTCCTCACCCCGTTCACTGAGAGCATGTCGCTAACGCCTGCTGTGGGCGTGATGAGGATGTCGCACTTGTTGTACTCGCGCTTTGCCATTCTCTTTACAAGAAGCTCGACTATGAATTTGCCGTGCTTCATCGCGCGCGAGGCAAGCTCCCAGTCAATTGAGTGGACATAGCTGACAAGCGGAATGTCGTATTTGTGCGCTGCCTTTACAGCTGCCATTCCAATCGGTCCGAGAGTCTGGTTGAACACAATGTCTGCCTTTTCAACGTGCTTTGCGACTGAGTAAGTGTTGGGCCAGGCAAAAAAGATGTCTCCAAAGCGGATTTTCAGCAGCGGATATCTTTTGATGTGCACTCCTGGAAATTCAGGCGCAGTGCCTGGAAAATCAGGGCAGAGCACACTCACATCAAATTCTTTTGTCAGGAATGGCAGAATCTCTTTCAAAAAACGCGCAATCCCGTCCCATCTGGGTAAAAAGCAGTCAGTTGTGATTAATAGTTTCTTTTTCATCTGTCGGAAACCGCTTATGCGGACACCTCTGGATTAAGCTTGTGAGATAAGTACGAGCGGTTTCCGAGCATGACTTGAGCAACGCTTTGCGTTGTCAAGTTCCCGAAAACGCAAGCGTTTTCGCGACTCAAGAACCACTTGCTCCTCCTTGCGTAATTGTTCATCATGTTCACCACACCGCCTGCTTTAGCAGGCGGTTCTTGACACTAGTTCAGCTTGTAAAACACTTCAGCATACCTGCAGCCGTGCTTCCAGCCGTGTGTGAGTGCGTGAAGCCACACCTTGAACTGCAGGGCGGGTATGAACGGGAAAAGGTGCTTGACCTGGCTCTTGTGGGCTTTCAAAGCCTTTGATTTCAGGTGGTAAGTGTCAGAAACATCAACAACAAGCTTTGGCGCGTCGCGCTTAAATGTCTGGACAGCTGACCAGACCTCAAATGCATAAACAGGGCAGGTTATGTCCTTGCTCTTCATCAAATCCTCGACAATCCTCCATACTGCGTTGTGGTCAGGGTGCATGTCTCCTGGTCCGAGGGTGAAAACCTTGCTTGGCTTCTCGCGCCTGATAAGGAATGCCAGCTTGTCCCTTAGCTTTTTCTTCCTGAACTCCTGCAAAAACTTCCCTTCTTTCAGCCCGAGGTAAACAAGCCCGCTTCCGCCAAGGATTTTGTCGCTTTCAATGCTTTCCTTGTATCTGCGTTCAATTATCACCTTGGGCTTTAGATGGGGATGGCTTGACTCGCCATATGACATGATGATTGTGCGCACTTTCTTCCCTTCCTGTGCGTATTTTGCAAGAGTGCCGCCTGCTCCGATAATGTGGTCGTCATTGTGCGCCACGATAACAAGCACAGTTTCCTTCTTGCCCATAGTGGTGAATATACCCACCACGTTTTATAAGGCTTTTGGAAAAGAAAAATGCGCCTGCTGGGAATTGAACCCAGATCCATTGCTTGGAAGGCAATAGTTCTGCCGTTGAACCACAGGCGCATCAATAATAAAGACCATACGACACGTTTATAAAGTTAGCGCTTAAAACTAGAATCCCAATTCCCGCTTCAAATTCTCAATAAACTTTTCAAAGTCTTCCTGCTTTATTCCTGCTCCGCAAGCCTGCTCGTGGCCTCCGCCATAGCCCTGAATCCCAATCAGCGCTTTTTCCAGTGCTTTGTCAATCTGGATGTCAGCAGGAGCCCTTAATGAGCACCTTACTTCACCGCTTTTGATTCTGCCAAGCACAATCACCTTGTCCTTGAACCTGTATAACAGCTCATTTGCAAGGTCTTTTGTCAGTGAAAGCTCGTCGTGAGAGTAAGTGTGCACCAATAATTTGTCTTTTGTGGGATTTTTTAGTATTGTTTCAAGCATTTTTTCGTAAATGCTGTTGATGAAAGCGAATTTTTTGTGGATTAGCCTTCCTCGAGCAGTTGTCTGCTTTAGGATTTCATCAGGATTGTCAAGCCTTGTGAGCACTTTGATGCTTTTGTTTACTTCTGATGTCGGTCCTTTCAGGTTAAATGAGAAAACCTTGACCATTTGCCCCAATGGCGAGTTAAACAGGGCTTCCTGAACCTCTTTTATTTCAGGCAGAAGGAAGCCTGGCATTTGTTCCTGCAGTTCTTTTGCAAATTTCGGCCAGTGCCAGTCGCCGACAGCTCCTGTTGCTGCAATCCATAAGTCCTGAGGATTCTCTTCTCCGACTACCTGCCAGCAAAGAACTGGTGTTGGAATATTGTCCCCGTTTATTCTCGGGTTAAAGTATTTCACGCCCTCCCTTTGCAATGGCGCATGGTGGTCAATCCAATAGATAGGAACTTTCACAGCGTCTATGAATTCCTGGTCAACCATTGCGATATCAAGGATAAAGACAGCGTCAGCGTCATATTCCTCAACTTTTCTCGCAAAGTCAGCAGTTATGTGCGGAAATGCCTTTACACAGTATCCTTTTCCTTCCTTTACTTTCCTGTAGAAGAGCAAAAAGCTGGCAAGCCCGTCAGGGTCATCGTGGAAAAAGAAGATAGGATGCTTGCAATTCTCAAGTGCATCCTTTAACTGCGAGACTTCTTTTGGTGAAAGCATGCTTTTGCGTCCCCCCGCTACATTTAAAAATATATGCCCGTTTAGTCCTTTTATGAGCGATATTTGCAAGCAATGCCAGTCATTTAAGGTTTTTGGCGAAAAATGCTGGTTTTACTGGGAGCGCAAGAAATCCTGCTCCCAGTTCAAGAAAACAGAAGACGATGAGCCCCACTTCTTTTCTATTGATCTGCATCCGGTATTTCGCTGACTGCTGACTTTACCAGCTTTTCCACATCAATTCCCTGCTCGTATTTTTCCACCTCTGCAATTCTTGACTTTGTTTGTGGGTGCTGTGCTATCATGAAGCTGCAGCAGTCCTCATAAGGCGCGTTTGAAATGTCCAGTGTGCCGAGTTCTTTTGCCATGTCCATTATTTCGCGCTTGTCCCTTCCTATTAACGGGTGCAAGACAGTGCTTTTTGTTGCAGAATAGATTGTTCTCATGTTCTCAATTGTCTGCGATGCAACCTGCCCTATGCTGTCTCCTGTCACAAGCGCTTCTGCACCTTCTTTTTCCCTTATCCTGTCAGCTATCCTGAACATCATCCTGCGGTAAACTATCATCCTGTAATCTGCCGGAACTGCCTTGATTATTGCCATCTGGATGTCCTTGAAAGGAATCATAATCAGCTTTACTTTGCCGTATTTGGATAGCTGTTCAGCAAGCCGTTCTATCTTGCTCTTTACCCCTTCCTGCTGGGGAGTCTGGTTGTAAAAATGCACAAGAACAGCTTCAATGCCCTTCTTCAAGAACAAAGCTGCTGCTACAGGCGAATCAATCCCGCCGCTGAGTAATACGACAACTTTTTTCATTCTCTTATTTGCAGTATCTAAATCCTTTTATTAAGCTCTCTATTCCTGAAGGCACATGGGGCGGTGCATACATTGCAAGAGCTTGAAACATACTGAAGAGCAGTGTCCGCTCTATGCAAAGGCTCAGGCAAGGATGAAAGTCACGCAAAAGCTTACTTCGCCTGAGTTTTTCGGAGCAGCTCCAAGCCCTTTTATCGGAAGGTTTGGCTATCCTGATGTCCAAGTTGGAATTCTTACTCCGCCAGAAGAAAAAGAGCAAGCCTGGCTTCATGATGCGCCTAACTATTGGTCTTTTTCTGACTACAATATCCCTCAGATTGTTGATTTGCGCTCTGCTTTGGTTAATTCCAGATTCAGGGCGAATGTGAAATCACACCAGCACCAGTGGCTTGAGCTTGTGCAGGAGGTTGGAATGGCTTCGCGCCCTGTTGAAGTTGAATTATCACTGAAAGATATTCCCAAATTCAGGCTTCAGGCAGACGCTTACACAGCTCCAATGGGTCCAAATGCAGAACTTACAAAGGCAAAAGTCACAAGCAATCCAAAAATTCCTACAAAAGTTGAAAAAGCAGTCTCTGACACTGACCTGAAAGCCCAATCAGCAGTAACAGAACTCTATGACAAAGGCATTGGCGAGAACGCATTGAGCAAATTATTGAGCACAGGAGTCCTTGGCGTTGGCGAGCAGAGAAAACTTGTGCCAACCAGATGGAGCATTACAGCAACAGACGACATGCTTGGCAAGCACATCATTGAAGAAATCAAGGATTACCAGTTCGCAGACTATTCAGCATACTTCGGACACTATCTTGGCAATTATTATTTGCTGTTATTCTTCCCTGACGCCTGGAGTTATGAATTATTTGAAGTCTATCTTCCCGGCGACAAAACACAGTGCTCAACAGATTATGAGCCTTTTGGCGGAAGAAAAGAATATGCCTTTGACACAACAGGCGGGTATTACACAGTTCGTTTGGCAATTGCAGAAAAATTAAGAGATATCAAGCGCCAGGCCAGCGTTTTGGCATTGAGATTTATAACAGACGAGTACACTTTGCCATTGGGAGTCTGGGTTACAAGGGAAGCTTCAAGAAAATCAGCACAAAGCAAGCCAATAACATTTGCAAGCAAGGAATTATTGCTCCAATACGCAAGAGTTTTTGTAAAAAGGCATTTCAACTATGATGCTGACTTCCTTTTAACCAAGAGCAAACTGCTGAAAGACCTTGGAAAACAGCAAAGATTATCCTCATTCATCTAAATTCTTATAAACCCCTGAATTACAGGACAGGATATGGCGGATTTTGCCCACATTGTTGCTGACCTGAAGAAAGCGATTGAAAGTGCACGCAAGGAAAGCATTTCTTTGGCTCCTGAAAAAGCAAGCGGGTTCAAGGATTTCACAGCCCAAAGGCGTGAGCAGTTGAGAAGGGCTATTTTTGCAGGGCTAAGCACGCTCACAAAGGAATCAGCAGGCGTTCTTCAGGGCAAAGCAAGCAAAATAATTCAGGAAATGCAGATTATGCAGGATTTGGAAAAGCTTGACAAGCTCGCTGACGAGCTTCTCGGGCTTGTTGTGGATGATGATTCTCCCAAAAGCGCGTTAATGCTGAAAAAGCCAAGGGTTCCTTTTGAAATTCACGATGAAATCCAGGCAGACATACAGGAAATACACCGCTGCATGGAAAACCAGTGCTTCAGGTCTGCAGTTATCCTGTGCGGCAGGGTGCTTGAGACTGCATTGCACCGCAAATACTTTGACGTAACAAAGAATGATTTGCTTGAAAAATCACCAGGGCTTGGTCTTGGCAATTTAGTAGCAAAGCTTTCCGAGCAGGGCGTGCTTCTTGACCCTGGCTTGGGAAACCAAATTCACCTAATCAACCAGGTAAGAATCCACAGCGTGCACCAAAAGCAGGACGCATTCAAGCCGAGCGAAGCACAGGCTCAGGCAATAGTGCTTTATACGACGGATGTCTTGCAGAAATTATTTAGCTAATTTCTTGAATTCATCAAGGTCTTTCTTGAACCTTTCTATTGTTTTTCCGATGAATTCAGGCTGTGTCTGCAGAATTTCAGCTGTCTTTGCAACAATATCGCCTTTGTACTCCTCTGTTGATGTCAGCATGAACCAGTCTGAGTTGATTGGCTGTTTTTTGCTCGCTGCCTTTCTGGTTTTTTTCCATTTTTCAAACAATTCCTGAGCTCTTCCAGGCACTTGCGAGGGCTTGCAGTCCAAAAGCTTTGCAATTTCAGATGCCCTGTCTTTTTCCTGCGAAATTACTTTCTTCGCAGCCTCGCCTGCTGCGAAATAAAGCCTTACAACACCGTCTTGCACCTTGTTTGTCTTGAGAATCTTGATTTGCTCTGCTTCAGATGTGTTGTTCAGGTGTGTTCCTCCGCAGGCTTCAACATCTACTCCCTTGATTTCAACAATTCTCAGCTGTTTTCCTGGCACTGCACCGCCCTGGTAGATTGCAACGCCGTATTTCCTTTCAGCTTCTTCGCGGGCAACAAGCATTTTGATGATTTCTGCCTTCTTTTTGATGATTTTGTTTGCCTCTTCCTCAATGCGCGATAATTCCTCGTCGGAAACTGTCTGATAATGAGTGATGTCCAGATACGCCTTGTCAATGTCTTTTTTTGCGCTTGCCTGGTTGCAGTGCGGTCCAAGAACGCGCCTTGCAGCTGCATTGACAATGTGCGTGCTTGTGTGGTGCTGTGAAAGCTGTTTCCTGCGGCTCAAATCCACCATTCCCTTGACTGTGTCTCCTTCCTTGAAGTCTGGCTTTTCAGCAAGAACGTGAACTATGACTCCGCCCTGCTTGAAAGCGTCAACAATATGCCCTTTACCAAGTGTTCCGTGGTCAGCTACCTGACCGCCAGACACAGGATAAAAGTCAGTCTTGTCCAAAACAACATTGTTTCCGATAATCTTCAGCACTTTTGCAGAAAACTCTTTTGGCTTCCAGTCGCCCCAGTAAAGGATTTCTGTGTCAGGAATATCGTCGAGGTCAAGCTTTTCCTCTCTTTCAGTCTGTGTTTCCTGCTCTTTTTTATCGCTTTCGTGCAGTTTTGCAACCATTGAATAGAAGTTTTTCGGGAAATTGACTTTCTTGCCCTGCTTTGCAGCTTCCTCAGCAACAAGTTCAGGCGCAATTCCCTGGCTGTCATAGAGCTCAATCAGTTCTTTTGTTGTCAGTTCCTTTGCAGCAATCTTTGCGAGCATTGCCTTTGTCTTTTCCTGTGTTGCCTTGTACCTTAATTTCTCAACTTCAATGATTTTGCGTACATTTGAAAGCTGTTCAGACAATTCCGGAAACAATGGCTTTAATTCTGCAGCGTGCCAGTCGCAAACATCGCAAAGGTCAATCTTCCAATTGTACTTGTCGATAAAGCCAAGAGCTCGTCTTAAAATAACCCTGAGATTGTACATTCCTCCTACATTGCTTGGCAAGGCGCCGTCAGTGAGCGCAATCAATAATGCCCTTGCATGTTCTGCGATTGCGTAAACAGCTGCAATTGGCTCAACGCGCGTCCTCAATTCATTTACATCAATTCCTATTTTGGATGCAACCTCTTTCCATGCCTTGTCAAGGTCAGCGACTTCTCCGACATTAAGATAAGGAGTCAATGGCAGGAACTTTTTCATCAGTTCCTGGTCTATTTTCACCCCAGTTGCCTTTGTTAATTTCTTCAAAACTTCCGGGAATGTTGCGTCATAGGCAGTTGCTGTTCCCTGTGTGAACCAGGCAGCGCGTTCCTGCCCCTGCCCCATATCAAGCACTTTAATCGAAAGTTCCTTGCTTCCAGTCGGAGTTGCTTCATACTGCATGTAAACCTGGTTGCTTATTTCCAAGCCGTGTGAGAAGAATTCCATGCAGGGTCCGAAGTTTCCTCCTCCTGCCCAGCCGTCTTCGTGTATTGTCAAATCCTCGAGCTTAAGGCCCATTCCTTCTGTGAGCCAGGTGATGTGGTGGCTGATGTACTTGTTTATGTCATAGTCTTTTGGAGCGAAAAAGCCGTGCTGTCCCATCATTATGAAGCAGACAAAGTGGCCTGTGATTCCTACATTGTCAATATCGCCAAATCTCAAAGAAAACTGTGGTATTACCAGCGGGTTTGCAGGTGGCTTTACCTCTCCTGAAACAACATATGGCTGGAATGCTGCTATGCTTGCGATTGTGAACTCTGTAGTAGGATTCCACCTTGCAACCACTGGATATCGCTTTATCGGAGTATAGCCCAGCTTGCTGTACACCTCTGCAAACTTCTCCCAGACGCCAATATAGCTTAATTTGTGCCCCTGTGGCTTTCCTATGAACCTGAAGCCGCCAGAACAGGCAGGGTCTCCGCACACCTTTTGTTCAGGGTGTAAAGTCCAGAAGTTCCTCTTGCATTTTGTGCAGCTGTGCCTTCCAAAGCCAAGCTCCTTCAATGTCTTTGTCGGAAAGTACCTGTCAGGGCTTGCGCTTGCTGTTTTCTTGAACTGGTCCTTCAGCTCTGCATCTGTGGGCATACCGACGGGTAGAACGTGACTGGTTTATTAAGCTTATTGGGAAGTGTGTTAGAGAAGGTCAAATGCCCATAATGCGCTTGAATTCTGCAATTTGCCTGGTAAGTCCGATATCTTTAGGAACATATTCGACTTTCTTTTCCCTGGCAGTTGCTTCTGCCTTATTGTCTGCAGAAGTAATTGCTATCTTGGCGTCTGGATGGTATTTTCTTATGAGGTCTATTGCTTCAGGCGCCAGGTAAAGAATTCGGTCTCCATCTTCGTGTGGAAAATTGCCATCAACAGCAAAAAGCTGCGCATTACAATCTTTTAGCGCATCTTCCAGTGCTTTAAGGCAGGATACGCCCATAAATGTCAGTGAATTACGCCTTATGTCCCCCTCGGCAAAGCTGAGGACATCTGGGTCATCCTCCACCATTATTATGTCGTAGTTTGGCATCGGGTCGATATTTAGACGCTGTTTATTAAGCTTATTCCATTAGTCGGTGTAGAGCGGGTCGTCGCTTCTTACAACCTGGTGGGTGGGGGTGTTTTGCTTCTTTGGCGCAGTGTTAGGTGCTGTGCGTGCCAGTGCTTTTGCAAAAGAAAGATTGCCGCAGTTTATGCAATTGAAATACACACCCCAGTCGCCTTGTTTTAATTCCAGCCAGCTGCCGCACATGCACTTCATGTCAGGAAGTTTTTCCTTGTTATGGGCGTTGCAGGTCGGCACACCCTGCATATTCTGAGTTATGGCTGGCTTTTTGCAGAATGGGCAGTCCATCCTCTTTGATTCGCCATATCGCTTTGGGATGAACATAACCGCGCGATAACTTACAGGCTATAAAACAGTTGTGTCTCCGCCTATTATCCGAGGATATGCGGTTTATTAAGCTTGCTTTGTCCTGATGAGCGCCAAATCTATTTCCCCGGTCGCTTTTCCATTTTCGAAATTGTATGCAGTTTTAAAGAAAAAAAGGCGGTTTTTCGCAGGAATTACTTTTTCCACTTTTACTGTCCCGTGAATCTGATTCGAAGTGCTTATCGGCTCCTTGAACCGCATTTTGTCGACGTGCACGATAAGCGTGTTTTGCAGTTGTAATGCCTTGAATTCTTCAAGTGTGATGATGCCCAGTGCTGGAATGATGCCTTTTTGTCCTGCCTCTGCAAGACCTGCATAGCTGAGCTGGTTGTAGCAAATTAAGAGGTCTACTGCATTAAAATGACCGGTATTCTCAATATAACAGGGCTGCGCAATTTCAAATACGCCTGTTATTGTCGGATATTCAAGCTCTGCTGATTTGAGATATCTTGCTGCTGGCTTGTACGGCTCCAGTACTGCGTCCAAAGTTGGTTTTTGTATGTTTATCATAGGATGCTGATAAAAAATAAGAAAGAGATAAAAAATAAAAATTTACTCAGGCTGTTCGTTGCTTGAGCCCATCTTGGTAAAGCCGATTATGAGGCCGATTACGACCAAGAGTGCGACAAGGCACAACAGTATGACTTCCAAAGCCTTGCGGACTCCGCTTGTCTTTGGAACTGCGTCAACAGTGTTGTTCACAACAGGCGGTGGCAGCTGTACTGTAACAGTTTCCTTCTCTTTGCAGGATGCGTCTTCTGTTACTTCCATCTGTCCCTCAACGCCTGTCTTGCTGAAGCCGTCGTTGTATGCGACCTGAATGTTCATGTCGTAAACACCTGGCTTTGCGCACTTGGGAACGCGCAGGTAGAGCTCTTCGGTCTCTTTTGCCTCGTCATACTCTATCTCATCAACATAGTCTGATGCAGAGATTCCGAGGTCTGGAACCGAAACAGTCACCTTAACGTCTTCCTCATCCTTCTCGCCGTAGTTGAAGACGCGCACAGTGGTCAGCAATGCCTGGCCTGCCTGAACGTGCCTTGAAGGCGTGAAGATTGCGTCAACGACCTGAAGGTCGTGGCGTGGAACATCCATCTTAACGTTGTAGTTTTCGAATACTTCCTTTCCGTCGCGGTCAGTCACAACAACACGCACCTTGTAATTGTCCTCTTTAACCAGGTCGGGGAAGGTTATGTAGAGGGTCTTGCGGTATGTGACACCGGAGTCCATATCAAATGGTCCGACATTGTCAGAAAGTGTAAGATCCGTGCTGTGCTCAAATCCAGACACAAAGACCTGGACTTCAACATCATCCACGTCTTCAGCTGCTTCGAGCGTGACTTCGAACTTGACCTTGCTGTCCCTGAGGACATCCAGGCGGTTGTTCTGGTCTGCGGATATTGCGTGGTCGTCAAGCTCCACCCGAGTTATGTTAACCGGGATTGCAGCAACGGCACCGACCAGTGCCAATGCGCAGAGGAGCACAATTCCAAACATTCCAAATGCTTTGTGCGTGTTCATTTTTGTATTAACCCCCGACTTTAATTAGCGTGAAAAACGCTTTTGTTACCCCCAGTTAATAGTGACCTATTTATAAAGCTTCGTATCTACAACCATTATATAGTAGTAAAAATACAGGTATTAGACAAATGCCGCAATAAGGGCGCCCTACGGTCGCAGAGACCAACCATAGTGATAGTTCTTCCAGGAATCGTTATGTCTCTGGCGCTGTAAGCGCCCGTTATTTGTATTCGTTTTTGTCGCAGTGTGCTTCCAGAGCAACTACATTTTTAAACACCGTGAAATGCCCACAATGTATGATGCGGCAGCCGATTGTGGCGATTATGGGCCACGTGGACCACGGTAAAACACTGCTTCAGGACAAGATTCGAGGTAGTGCAATCGCTGCAAGGGAAGCCGGCGGTATCACCCAGGCAATCGGAGCATCAATTATTCCATTGCAGACTATTCAGACGGTGTGCGGTCCTTTGCTTGAAGCTATGAAGCTCAAGATTACAATTCCAGGACTGCTCTTTATTGACACCCCTGGCCACGCTGCATTCACAAACCTCAGAAGGCGCGGCGGAAACCTTGCTGACATCGCTGTTCTCGTGATTAACGTTATGGAGGGCTTTATGCCCCAGACTCTTGAGTGCGTTGACATTCTGAAGCACTACAAGACACCTTTTATCATTGCAGCAAACAAGATTGACCTTATTTCAAGATGGCGCCCTGCTGTTAGCAAGCCTTTATTGCAGAACATCAAAGAGCAGGAGCCAGAAGCCCAGCGCATCCTTGACACAAAAATCTATGAAATTGTCGGCAAGATTTTCGAGCTTGGCTTTGAGTCAGAAAGATATGACCGTGTTGACGACTACACAAAGCAGATAGCGATTGTTCCGACTTCTGCGATTACAGGCGAGGGAATCCCGGAATTGCTCGTTATGCTTACCGGTCTTGCGCAGAAATTCCTTGAAAAAGGCTTGAAAATGACAGAAGGAGGGCCTGCCCAAGGCACAGTAATTGAGGTCAAGGAAGACAAGGGATTGGGCAAGACAATGGACGCTATCCTTTACGACGGCTCATTAAAGGTCAACGACACTATTGTCATTGGCGGCCTTGAGGGTCCTATTGTAACAAGGGTAAAAGCATTGTTCACCCCTGCTCCTTTGCAGGAATTGAGGGAGAAAAAGACAAAGTTCACGTCGACAAAAGAGGTTGTTGCTGCAACAGGAGTCAAGATAGTCGCGCCTGACACAGAAAATGTTGTCTCAGGAATGCCAATCATAGGAAACCCTTCAAACCTTGAGGAAGCAAAGGCAAAAGTCCAGCAGGAAGTTGAAAAAGTAATAATAGAAACAGGAAAAGAGGGAGTAATCATTAAGGCAGACTCTCTTGGCTCTTTGGAAGCCCTAATCACTCTTCTTACGGAAGCGAACATTCCAGTGATGCGCGCAGGCATAGGCCCTGTCACAAAGAAAGACATTACTGACGCATCATCTAATATAGCGAAAGACCCATTGCTTGGAGTCATCCTTGGCTTTAACATCCCTCAGCCAGAAGGCGTTCCTGAATCGGTTTCTGTCCTCACAAACACTGTAATTTACCGTCTTATAGAAGACTACCAGAAATGGGCAGAGCACAAGAAGAAAGCAATTGAGCTTTCAGCGCTTGATTTGCTCATAAAGCCGTGCAAGATTGAAATCCTCAAGGGCTATGTTTTCAGGCAGAGCAATCCTGCTGTGTGCGGAGTCCATGTCCAGGCAGGCACCCTGAAGACAGGAACTCCCTTGATGACTCATGAAGGCCGCGAATTAACAGTTGTCAAGGGTTTGCAGCAGGAGCAGGAAAACATTGAGAAGGCAGAAAAAGGAAAACAGGTCGCTGCCTCGCTGCCGCACGTTATAATCGGCCGCCAGCTTCACGAAGGAGACATATTATACTCAGCAATTCCAGAGGAGCACTACAGGAAATACAAGGAGTTCAAGGAATACCTCACACACGACGAAAAAGAGCTCCTCAAGGAAATCGGCCAAATCATGAGAAAAACTAATCCTGTTTGGGGCGTTTAAGTAGCATCGTTTCTAAAGGTGAAATTTAAGGAATCATTTGAATTTGTGTTGCTCTATTATTGACCTTAATTTTTTAACGTTATTGATTGCTTTTGTATTCTCACTTATTCTTTCATTAATAACTGCTCTTTCTGCACAAATTTCTCCAGACCTTTCCGAAATACTATTTGCTAGATGTAAATACAGTTGATCCGCGTTTGATTCTCGGAATTGGAAAAAAATACATGCTATGGAGAATATCGAAAGACCAAAATAAAACAATTGATTCCATATGTCCGCATTAAAATTGAACACCATATTTCTAACTTGTAGCGTATATGAGACTCCCATTATAGTTAATATTGAGGTGAAAATTAAAATAATTGCTCCAACAATTATTAGTACTTTGAAGTATCTTGTTTTTCTTTTAAACAGTTGTTGAGTGATTGGTGGTATTATCTCACTTTTAAGTAGATTTTCTTCCTCACCTAAATGTTGCAATCTTTCATTTAATTTATGCTGTATCAAGTCCAATTGTTCGCCAAGTTTTTTCGATCTTAATTCCAAATTTGATGATTTTTTTGTTTTCGACATTCTTCCTCTATATAATATCCAAATTGTACCCTTTTGTTCTGCTAAGTAAATAAGCTTTTGCCCTTTTCCCGTGTGGGGCGTTTAAGTTTTCTCCGAAGCTTTATAATCACCATCACTTTGCCTTTTTGTTATGATTGAGACAATTGCTACTCGTAGAATAAGGGGCTGGCAGGAAATTTTGACATCTGGAACTGAAACCAGCGCTGTTGAAGAATCACGTGTTCTCGGCAATGGGATTGAAATTAAGGTTGTTGACGAATACAAGAACATTCAGCATTCAACAAGATACGAGCCGGTTGGCATGCATTTCGATAAGCCTGCTGCACTTGAAACTCACACTTATGACCACGACATAGACCGGGCTATTATCACTGCGTCCAGAAATAAAAAGCCTGTCCAGATTGTGCTTGACGGCGTGCCTGCTTCGCGCCTTTGCATTTCAACAATGTTCTCTTATTGCGAGGATGGAATAATGTCAGAGACAATGGTTTTTGCCGACGACAGCCATTTGACTCCTGCTCCTCTCAGGAAATATAACAAAATGCATTTCGGAAGGGGAATAAAGCCCTCTGGATGGCATCTTGATTACCACAGCCAGGTGCGCGCAGGCATTCTTGAGTCAGTAGTGCGGGAATTGGACCGTCACCTTTAAGTATTCCCTTGTTAGTTTCTTCTTTAATGAAAACCAACCTTAGGGCTCTTTCAGGAAGGGACTTGAAGCCTGTACTTGCGAGGATAAAGGAGCAATGGGATGCGGAGATTGATTTTCCCTGGGCTTGGTATCAGAGCACTAAGAATTATTTGTTTGTCTTAAGCAAGGATATCACGAAAATTGACCCTACCAAATTGAGAATAAACTCAGTCGGCTTGTACATCGGCGAATTCAAGAAAGGAGAACTAAGGCTGAGCATTGAAGGCTCGCAATTAATCGGTCCGCACGCAAAAAAGAACATTGTTGAGCTTGACAAAAATGAACTGCGCCAATGGCTAAGGGGCGAAGACCTCATAAAAGAAGTCAAGGAAGAAGGCTATGTAATAATAAAGTCAAACACTGATTTTGTCGGCTGCGGAAGAGTTAAAGAGGGAAAAATTCTCAATTTTGTTCCAAAGGCAAGGCGTTTGCTTGTCAGCGATTAAGCCAGCCTTTCAAGAATAACAACAATGTGCTCTTCAGGGTTCTTAAGAAGCTCAATCATTTTCTTGGACAAATCACCAGCTGACTTGTCCGCATTAACAATCAGAGTGCTTGGTGACATTTGCGGCCCTTTCCTGATAATAATGTCATTTCCAGGCATAAATCCCATATTGCACTCGCCTGTTATTGTCTCAACATAAGACTTGACTTTAAGCGTGATTTTCAGCTTTTTAGAGACCTGCGCAAGCGCTGAAACAGCGTCTGGCTGGAAATCAGAGCGGGTTCCAATCACAGAATCCCCTTTTGGAATAACCCCTGTCTTCTGTGTTAATTCAAGAACTCCCTTGTGCGTTCCCTCAATTCCTGCGTGTCCGTAAGCATTGAACTGCATAAAGAACAAGAAATGCCATCGAATATATTAATTTACTTGATATGTATCTCCAGAATATCGCCGTCTTCAAGCCTTTTTTCAAGGTTCCTGAACTGCTGTCCTGGGAATTTTGCTGACTTGCCCCAGATTTTAGCGAACCTGAACTTCCTTACAAAGTCCCTGTGAATCCTGCCGCAAACGTCCCCGATTGTGGTTCCCTTGCGCAAAACCATTGGCACATCCAAATCAGGCTTCTTTCCAACCTCTTTCAAAAATATCCTCATAAAGTTCAGGCGGGTAAAAATCAGCTCTTTTAAGTCAGGGATGTTCACGTTCTGCTCTGCGCTGACAGCAAGGTCAGGATTCAGCTTTTCAATCAGGTCTTCCTGCTGGAATTCATCAAGAAGGTCAAACTTTGTGACAATAGTTACTGCGGGAATATAGCGCCTGTTTCCCTCAACAGCGTCGATAAATGTGTCAATGGTTACCGGGCTTCTGATGATGACATCTGCGTTGTTTATCCTGAATGTCTTCAAAATCTCTGTTATTGTTTCCTTGCTGATTCCCAATGCGACTGTTGAGCTGATGCTAATTCCTCCCTTTAATTTTTTCGCAATCTTGACATCTGGCGGATTTGTGTTTATCCTGACTCCAACATCATAGATTTCCTGCAGTATTGCCGGATAATGCTCAGGGTGCGGGGCTTCAATAAGTATCAATATCAAATCAGAAGAACGCATCATTGCGAGCACTTCTTTTCCCCTTCCTCTTCCCGAAGCAGCCCCTGCGACTATTCCTGGCACGTCAAGAATCTGGATTTTTGCCTGGTTGTACTGCATTACGCCGGGGATTACAGAGAGTGTTGTGAATGCATAAGCAGCGGTCTTGCTTTTCGCGCCGGTAATCTTGTTAAGTAAAGTACTTTTTCCGACAGAGGGAAAGCCCAAAAGAATAACTGTAGCATCGCCTGATTTCTTGACAAAAAATCCTGCGCCAACGCCTTTCTTTGCCGCGGCAACTTCCATTTTTTCGCGCAGCCTTGCAATCTGCGCCTTTGCGACTCCGAAAGCGTGCTCAGTGGCTTTGTTATACTGCCACTTTCTCATTGCATCTTCAATTTCCTTGATTCGTTCAGGAATACCCATTGTTATCCCCCTGCTCCGAAAAGGTTTATAAAAGCATTACTGTTTTCAAGGAGCATGGCATTTTTGCAGTTATGGGCAGAAGCACAGGGCTGGGTTAACACAATCGCCTCTGCAGTGATAGTCCTTCTCATAGGTTTCATTATAGGCAAGGTTTGCAGCAGGCTCGCCCAGCGCGGACTGCACGAGCTTGAACTCAATAATATCCTCGGCAAGGCAGGGATAAAGTTCGGCATGGAAGAGTTCCTCGGGCATTTGATTGAGTACCTTATCTATTTCATCGCGATTGTCATTGCTTTGGACCAGCTTGGCGTCACGGCGATAGCGCTTTACATTGTCATAGCTGCAATCCTGGCAGTCCTCGCAATAGCATTTCTTCTCAGCATGAAGGACTTTATCCCAAACTTCATCGCGGGAATAAGACTGGGGCACAAGAAGCTTTTCGCAGTCGGAGACACGATAACAATCGGCTCAGTCAGCGGCAAAGTGAAAGAAATCGGCCTGCTGGAAACAAAGCTGGAAAGCAAGAACAAGGACATAATCCACGTCCCAAACGCAAACATAATGCGCCAGGAAATCAGGGTCAGGAAAAAGTAGTTCTTATACAATCTTTACCTGTAAAGCGCATTTCCTAATTTCTTTCGCAAATAACCTATTCTTGCATCATATTTTTCTTTGGAAATTTTGTTTTGCCTTAATAAGTTCTCAATATTGGGCATTTCCAGCAGTATGACCTCGTCTATTACGCCTCGCAGTCGCGGGGTCATTTCTTCAGCGGTTCTCAGGACCAGTTCGCGCCTGAACCATGTTCTGTAGTCATACCATACGCGCAATTCTTCAGGAGTAAAGTCGTTTCGCATCAGATGCTGTCAATTACTGGTTATTAAATATCTTCACAAAAGAATTCAGTTAAATGACTTCTAACAAGGAAACAATGTTGAATATCTGCGTCCTTGTGTATGCCTGCATGTTATTGTCGTCTGTAAGCTGTTCGAGCTCCTGCAAAGCTTTTGAGACCTTTATCGGCATCTCGCCGGCCTGCTCAAGGACTGATATTGTGCTGATGATTTTTGTCTTAATGTTCTTCGGAACCTGGTTGTCCTGCTCGAGTTCTCTCAATGCCGCAATCACCATTGTCAATTCGTCCATAGAAATCACTTCTTGAGCTTGCTCATGACCTCTTTCTGCAGCGTCTCTGCCTTGTCCTTGAGCTGCTTTTCCTGCTTGTCAATGTTCTTCAAGCGTAAATCAAGTATTTCCTTCTTTGAGCCCAATTCCGCCTTCAATGCGGTCTTGTCTGCCTTTATCATAACATTGCCGACAATCTTGTAAGCGTCATCTGTCCTCTCAATTTCTTTCAGCGCGCTGTCAATCTCAAAAAGCTGCGCCTGGAACTGCTGTTTTTGCATTTGAAGAGCCTGGACATTCTGCTCAATCATCTGAAGCTTGTTTATGCTTTCCTGTGTTTCTTTTGGTATGTCCATAAGAACCCTTAAACTGCCTTGATTTTTGTTGGAGTGCTGCGGGACTTGTAAAGCATCTTGCTTCCGCAGTACGGGCACCTTACCCTCTTGCCCATCATGTCCTCTGAGATTTTCTTTCCGCAAGCAAAACAGGTGTACTTTACCATTTTTACGCCTCTTGTCTTTCTTCGTCAGGCTTTTCCTGCGTTTCAGCCAGTACTTCCGCGATTGGAGGCAGCGCTTCTATGCTTGGCTTTGCCACGAATGTGTAAGCCTGCCCTGCGAATTTGTTTTTGCACTTTGTGCAGTACCAGATTCCCTTGGATTTGCGGACAACCTTGTCCTTGTTGCAGTAAGGGCACTTGGTGCTGTTCTTCTGCATTATTTCGATTGCAGCGCGCTTGAACTTTGTGGTTCTTCCATAGCGCACTCCAAACCTTTTTACAGGTCCCAAACCCTGCTTCTTTTCTGCCATAGTCCTTCGTGAAACAGCAGTTGGTTTTTAAAGGTTATTGTTTTAAACCGAAAGCACTATTGCATGCAAAGATTAATAAACCAAGTTCCCGATTTAATTCACCATGAACACGGCAAGGCAATTCAAGGCATAGCATCTTCTTGATAGTCATTAGCCTGCCTGTCGGTCACCCAAAATGAACCTTACCTCAAATGAAAAATTCCATTTGAAGAAATTTATCAAGGAATTGGAGAGCTGTAAGGCTGCGCACACAGAGTTTGTCACGGTCTATGTCCCTTCAGGCTATGACCTTATCAAGATAATGCAGCACCTGGCACAGGAGCAGGGAACTGCGAGCAACATCAAGAGCGCGAGCACAAGGAACAATGTCATTGACGCACTTGAAAGGATGATTCAGCATTTGCGCATTGTCGGAAAGACTCCGCCAAACGGCCTGGCGGTCTTTGCAGGAAACATCCTCGCAAGGGAGGGAAAGTCAGATGTCCGCGTGTGGAGCATTGAGCCGCCAGTCCCGCTGAAGATGCGCCTGTACAAGTGCGAGAAAAACTTTGACCTTGACATCCTTCGCGAAATGATGGAGGCAAAGGAGGTTTACGGGCTTGTGGTTTTGGACGCAAGGGATGCCATTGTTGCGTTATTGAAAGGCAAAACAATTATTCCATTGACAAAAGCCCACTCGCACGTTCCGGGCAAGTTCAAGGCAGGAGGCCAGTCAGCAGTCAGGTTCCAGAGAAACCGCGAAATCGCAGTCCGGGAGCACTTTGGCAAAATCGCAGAAGTGATGAAAGGCCAGTTTTTCACAATGGAGGGGCTGAAGGGAATCATTATCGGAGGTCCAGGACCGACAAAATACGATTTCGTTGACAGCGGCTTAATCACCACAGACCTCAAGAAAAAAATTCTCGGCATCAAGGACCTGAGCTATACAGAGGAATTCGGGCTTGAAGAGCTTGTTGACAAGTCCCAGGACATCCTTGCGCAGGAGGAGATTGCAGATGAGAAAAAGATTGTCACAAGGTTCCTTGAGCTTTTGGCCACAAAGCCCAACATGGTCGCGTATGGCGAGGCAGAAGTCAGGAGGATGCTTGAGATGGGCACTGTTGACACCCTGCTTCTTTCAGAGCAGCTGCCTGACGAGAAGATTGACGAGTTTGAGCAGATTGCAAAGAAGTTCAGCACAACTATCAAGATTATCTCAACAGAAACAAGGGAAGGGTCGCAGTTGAAAGACCTTGGAAAAATGGGCGCGATACTGAGATACGAGGCAGGCTATTAAGCGATGTTCTTGATGATGTTTTCCTGTTCCACACGCGAGTTCTCAGCCCTTCCGTTAACCATCATTGTCGTGATGTTGTTAACGCGCTGTATGTTCACGCTTCCCCTATAATCCCTGAAGCTGACAGGAGTCTGGTTAAGCTTTATCGTGAACCTGTTTTCAAGCCTTATGCTTCCTGTCAGCTTCTCGCTGAACGAGGACATGTTGACAGTAAGCGCTTCAACGCTTCCAACTCGCAGTACTATTGTCGCGCTTTCCCTGTTTGTGAACTTGATATTCAGCTGGTTGCCGCTAAGGCTTTCCATGTTTCCTTCAAGGATTATGTTCTTTGTGTCCCACCTTATCGTGCCGACAAAGTCAGCCACCATGAAGTTTCCTGAGCTGTTGATTTCATCAGTCCTTGTGGTAATGCGTGCAGATTCTGGCGCTGAGAACTTGATTGCGGTGTGGTCGGCAGAGATAATCACGTCGCTCTTGGTAATGTCAAATGTCCCTGAAACAGTGCTGTTGTCCAGCGCGACAAGCCCTGTCGGGCTCAAAAGGCTGAATCCGCCGCGGAATGCGAGGAAGCCCAGCAGTAGGATTAGCACCACTGTCAGTCCAGGAACCAAGCCTCTCATTGCCCCGTTTTTAACCAACCAAACCACCATTGCAGTATTTTGAACAGCATTATATAAACATTTCGCGGAATATTTATGTATCGCGCCGATAAGCAGTCTTCTATGGACCTTGTTAGGGAGGCATTCAACGCGGTTTTTCCTGAAAAGCCGTATGTTTATTCTGCCGAGGTGAAGTACTCGGGAAAGTTCAAGGGCTACAATGCGAACATCAGGCTCAGCAGGATGCAGAAGCATATCGTCCTTAATCTCAGCCGGCAGTGGAAAACAGTCTCAAGGGACATCCAGCTCGGCTTGGTCCAGCATTTATTGTGCAGGCTGTTCAAGGAAAGGCGGGGCTCAACGCCGATGGACCTGTACAACTATTTCATCAAGAGCGTCCCAAGGACAATTGCAAAGACAAAAACAAATCCTGTCCTTGAAGCCAGCTTCAGGCGCGTAAATGATGGCTTTTTCAGCGGGATTGTCGAGCAGCCAAACCTTGTGATTGGCAATGGAGTCACAAAGCTCGGCTCCTATGACCTTGGCACTGACACTGTAAGCATAAGCTCAATCCTTTTTGAGCACCCGCATCTGATGGACTATGTGATGTACCACGAATTACTGCACAAAAAGCACCAGTTCAAGGGCGCCGGATTAAAGCGCACTTTTCACAGCTCACAGTTCAGGAAAGACGAGAAGTCATACCCGAATTCAGCGCATCTGGAAAGGGAGCTTTCACAGCTTGTTTCAAGGGCAAAGAGAAGCTCATTCTGGGATTGGTTGTGATTTTCCCGAAAACTATTTAAATAGCCCCCTTTCCGAAAAGGATAATGTCGACGAAACTTGTGGGAGCAACGTCTATCAAGGAAGGAAGCTTTATCCTTGTTGATGGCGTTGCGTGCAAAGTCGTAAACACTGACATAAGCAAGTCAGGAAAGCACGGCCACGCAAAAGTCCGCCTTGTCGCAATAGGGCTGATTGATGAAAAGAAGCGCGAAGTCATCATGCCAGGCCACGACAACGTCGAAGTTCCACTCATAGAGAAGAAGACAGCCCAGGTCCTTAGCGTTACCGGAGACAAGGCAAACGTTATGGACACAGAGACATACGAAACATTTGATTTGGCAATACCTGCGGATATGAAGGAAGGTGTTGTCGAGGGATGCCAGGTTTTGTACTGGATCATACTGGGCGATAAGGTAATGAAGCAAATCAAGAGCAGTGCTGACTAATGGTCAAGTTCCCAGAAGCTGACGCGCGGATGTTCCGCAACAAGTTTGTCTGCAGGAGATGCAAGTCTGTAATCAACGCCCCAAACAGGAAGATAGCAGAAGGCGCTGTTAAGTGCAGGAAATGCCAGAACAAGCACTTCAAGCCAAAGCGCAAGAAGTAAACCTTTTATACGAGTAGATTGCCTGTTCTCTAATGGACTCCCAATACATTCTGCTTATCGCGTTTATCCTCCTGATGATTCTTTTTTCTGTGCTGCAGCGCAAGAACATCCAGATGCAGGGGATTTTTCCAATACTGTACTTTGTGATGTGGCGCACCCAGAAGGGGCTGAAGTTCATGGACAGGCTCGCGCAGATGATGCCGAGGTTCTGGTCGTGGTTCTTCGGCATCGGGATTGTGGCAGGCTTTGCAGGAATGCTGATGATAAGCTATGAGTTAATCAGGACCACTGCCCTGCTTTTCATTTCACCCGGAGCAGCCCCCGGAATCCAGCCAGTGCTTCCATTCCAGGCAGAGGGCGTGTTTTTCGTTCCTTTTGTCTACTGGCTGCTGAGCATTTTCCTTATCGCAGGAGTGCACGAGTTCTGCCACGGCATTGCTGCGAGGATTTACAAAATGCCTGTCAGGAACGCAGGGCTTGCATTCCTTGGGGTGATTGTCCCGATTGTTCCTGCTGCTTTTGTCGAGCCTGACGAAGCATACCTGCAGAAACAGTCCAAATTCAGGCAGTTGAGCGTTTTTGCCGCAGGGCCTTTCGCAAACCTTGTCATGGCAGGGATTATTTTCCTGATTGTCATTTTTGCCGCAAACCCATTGGCGCAGTCAATGCTTTTGCCTGACGGCGTTAGGATAACCAGCGTAGAAACAGGAAGCCCTGCTGCTTTGGCAGGAATGCAGAAAGACGAGATTATAACATCAATTGACAGCCTTCCAACAACTTACCTTGACAACCTCAGCACAGCACTATCCGCAAAAAATCCAGGCGACACAATTGCCTTGCAGACAAGGAACGCAACATACAATGTTGCGCTCGTAAAAAACCCGAAGAATGAGTCCAAAGTCTATCTGGGGGTGTTTTCAAGGCAGCACGCAGAGATAAAGCCGCCATTCAAGGAAAAATACGGCGAGTGGTCTGTGCCGATAATCTTGTGGCTTTTCGGCCTGCTGTACTGGCTCTTCCTTTTGAGCCTCGGCATCGGCTTGTTCAACCTCCTGCCCATCGGCCCTATTGATGGCGGAAGGATGCTGCAGCTCGCAATGCAAAAGCTTTTTAAGCTACCGGTGGGTTTGAAAGTCTCGAGGTTTATCAGCATCGCGTTTTTGCTGCTGGTGGTCATAAATGTTGTCAAAGGCTTCATTCATTAGCATTGTGGCATGCGTTCTTGTGATAGCCCTGCTTGGCTGCCAGACATCGCCCACAGGCGGCGCAATAATCACTCAGGAGCAGACAGGCCCCAAGGATGTTGTCGTTACAAGCGAGCCAGTGTCACAGCCTGTTGCCGCACAGCCCGCTGCCCAGCCAAAGCCTGCGCCAGTTCCTCCGAGCGGAATTCCCACTAATGTTCTTCCAAGGCCAGAGCCTCAGGTAATAATCATCCCTGAAAGCAAGCCAGCGGCAGACCCTTACAAGGCGTGCATTGACAATTGCGATTCCTCATGCAAGATTTCTGCAACATACTCCTGCAACAAGCCAAGCGGCGCTGACTGCAAGCAGAGCTGCGGCCAGATAATCGACCCAAGCGCCTGCTCCACAGCGTGCTCATTGAGGAGCGCGAGAGTCTGCGAGCCAAAGTTCATAGAATTCTGCACAGCGCAATGCATCGGCAAGTGCCATTAATTATTTCTTCCCTTCAAAGAACTTCTTAACACGCGCATTTTTAATAGTGCATGGTTCCTTCCTCAAATGTCCAAAGTGTTAAATATTGCGAAACATTTCTAGGTATTGTGGGGCAAACACTGGCACACAATACACAACGAAATGTTGATTTGGAAGAGCGTCTGGGCAATATAGTTAACGATGCAATCAATGGAAAAATTGATCGCAACGAGCTTTACGAACGTTCTGAAGGCCTAAAGTATGAATTTCTTTATCAGGATTCTGAGGGCTATGATGCACCTCTTGCGCACATCCTGTTGAAAGAAATCCTGGGTGAGATTCATCTTTTGCATGATCCTGATGTAGGTTTACCGCTTGAAAGTCTTAGAAACTCATTGTTAGGAAATAGATCATGTGTTTTTGTGCGGGAGTGTGAAAATAAGACATTTGAAATCACATATCACCCATATCGTGACCCTAAATATCGTGCGAATCCAGTCAGTATTAAAGAACTTCATTGATTCTCTTTCTTCCCTTCAAAGAATTTCTTAACACGCTCATTTCCAACAGGCTTTGCATTTGGTCCAAGCGCATAGTATTTCTTCTCAACAACAGAGCCCCATGAGTATTCGCCGTGCTCTTCCTTTATCTCCTTGACGACAAACTCGCCTATTGCGGTTCCCTTGCGCAGGTGATAATATACATTTTCGCGCGTGCACTGCGGGAAAATCGCGTTGTAAATCTTCGCAAGCTCATAACCATACGCAGAGCCCTTTACCGCGAGAATTTCAACCATACCTTGCCGAATCTCTGATCTGATTGGTCTTCCGCGTGGCATACTGTTGTTTCCGCCCATTAAGTATTAATATTTTTCCATATTGTAAATGTGAAGCTTTTTATTGACCTTGCCAGTTGCGTTTTTGTGAGCAAAACCAACTCTTCGGAAAACAATGTGTTCTTAATCAGTCCTGTTCGTGATTCACAATATCCTGATGAAGTCTTTCTGATGTATTATGTGGCGCAGCTTGAGGCTCAGGGCAAAAAAGTGCATTATCCGCTCTGGGACACAAAACAGGGCGATCCTATCGGGATGAAAATGTGCGAGCAGAACCGGGATGTAATAAGAAATGCAAGCGAGGTCCATTTGTACTGGACCCCTGGCAGCGACGGAAGCAAGTTTGACCTGGGAATGGGGTTCATGGCAAGAAAGCCTTTGAAAATAGTCAACAGGGAAGCTGTTAAAACAACACCCTATCCAAGCCTTGCAAACTTTGTGCTTGCGCTTGACGGTCTTTCTGGTGTGCCGCCAAACCCTGTTGCCAGAAAATGGCCTGATGAGCACATGGCTTACATTCTTTGCCCTGAATGGAAGGATTTTCTTAACAGGGATTTTATTGAGGATTACGTGCGTGCTCTTGAGTCCTTTGGCACTCATGTGTATTATCCGCCAAGAGAAGATGCAATTGACGACGTAACCTGCATTGCGGCATATAGCGCGCGCAGGGCTGCAATGGAAAAATCAAGGGATGTTCATGTTTTGTGGACATGCAATAATAATGACAACAAGTTTGACCTTGGAATGGCATTCATGGCAGAAAAGCCAGTCTGCCTGACACGCAGTATTCCTCCAACAGACGGCAAAAAGAGCTTTAACAATGTCCTCAGGGCTCTTGATGAAATATACAAGAAGCCCCAGTAATCAGTTAAATTTATAATCCCCTCTTCTTAACCCGCTATTATGGCAAACTGGATAAAACTCTTGTACGTATTGATTATCGCACTGCTCTATGTCCCTATGGTTTTCCTTGGGGCTAATGTTTTCTTCCCGAAATTTACAGGGACAGAAGATTCCTTTCGGGGAACACAGGAATGCTATGCACAATATCCTCCAAATGCCCAACTGACTGAAGCACAGCAAAAATCAATGACTGCAGAGCAGGAAGCCAAGACAAATGCGTGCCTTGCAACGCAGCGCGTTGCAGAACAGGCATGGAACGAGGAGCGCAATGTTTACAATGGATGGAAATATTCATTGATAACAGGCTTCAACCTTGTGATTCTGGTGCTTGCGATGCTGCTTCCGCTCGCTGACGCAGTGCTTATGGGTGTCTTCATTGGCACAGTAGTCACTGCATTCGCTGCAACTGTCAGTTACTGGGATTATGCAAGGACAAAGATTGGATTCATACTGATGGTGGTAACGTTCTTTGTCGTGCTGTACCTGGTCAACAGGCAGGCAAAGAAGCTTCTCCAGAAGAAGAAATGAAAGTTTTCTTCCAACTGTACAAGCGCTACGCAGATATTGCCTCAGCTGAAGCCCTGGAAGTTGCCAAAGGAAGGAAAGTCGCGCTTTATGGCAATGAAATTCTTGCTGCAGATGCAAAATCTGCTGATTTTCACCGCCTTGGGCTCTCGCATTCTGCTTATGAGTTTCTTTTTGCCTGCAACCGCTCTCAACTGGGCAGAAAAATCTCAGGATTCAACTGGCAGAAGCATTACAGGAAGAACTTCAAGGTCACCTGCCACCATGTTGACTCCTGCATTGAGCGCGCAATAGCCAAGCAGGTTGCGGAAAAAATCAAAAACTCAAAGGCAGAGATGAAAAACCCAAAAACTTGGTTTAATTTCTTCTTTATCGGCGGCAAAGTGATTGCAGGAAAGCTCTTGTGGCAGAATACAGAGGACTTTGAAAGTAGGAAAGTGCATAAATGGCCTGCACCTCATCCCACAGGGACGCACCCGCAGATAGCAAGGGCAATGGTAAACCTCACAGGAATCACAAAAGGAGAGCTTATTGACCCGTTTTGCGGCGCAGGAGGAACCTTAATTGAAGCAGGCTTGATGGGATTAACACCGGTTGGCTATGACATTGAGCCTGAATTATTGTCAAAAGCAGTCAAAAACCTTGAGGGCTACGGAATAAAGCGCTACAAACTGCAAAAAAAGAACGCATTAACCATCACCAAAGCAAAATATCTTGTCGCAGACCTTCCATACGGCAGAAACACGCCGCCAAAAGGACTTGAAGAGCTTTACGCAAAGTTCCTATCAATGCTCAAGCAGGTCCTGACGGGCAAGGCAGTGCTCGGATTCCCTGACACAATCAATTACAAGCCATTAATCAGGAAGGCAAAGCTGAATATTATCGGAGAATTTGAGTGGAACATCAACAGAAACCTGAACAAGAAGATTGTTATTATCCGCGCCTGAGCTTCTTTTCCATTTCCGCAATCTTCAAAGTTGTCTTTATTACTGCGTCAGGGCTGAGTGAAATTGAGTCAATGCCGCACTTGACAAGGAACTGCGCAAAGTCAGAGTGCGTTGATGGCGCGTCTCCGCAGATTCCAATCTTCCTGTGGCAGGACTTCACAGTCTTGATGGCATACTCCACCATTCTCTTTACTGCCTCGTTCCTTTCATCAAAAAGGTCTGCGACAATCGCGCTGTCGCGGTCCAGACCGAGAGTCAGTTGTGTCAAATCATTCGAACCAATGCTGAATCCGTCAAATATCTTGCTGAACTCCTCTGCAAGTATTACGTTGCTTGGAATCTCGCACATAACGTAAATCTGAAGGTCATTCTTGCCCTGTCTTAATCCGTGCTTGTTCATTTCAGCAATAACTTTCTTTCCTTCATCAACTGTCCTGCAGAATGGCACCATTGCTTTCAAATTGGTCAGGCCGAATTCGTCACGCACCCTCTTAAGCGCCTTGCATTCCAAAGCAAATGCCGGGCTGTAGCCAGGGCGGTAATACCTGCTTGCCCCGCGCCAGCCTATCATGGGGTTTTCTTCCTTTGGCTCATAAACAGTTCCGCCAATCAGGTTTGCGTATTCATTTGTCTTGAAGTCGCTCATCCTGACTATGACATCATTTGGATAGAACGCTGCTGCAATTATTCCAATTCCCTGCGCCAATTTATCCACGAAAAAGTCAGCCTTGTTGGAATAGCCGTGTGTCAGCGATTCAATCTTTCTCTTGACTTCCTCATCTTTAAGCTCCTTGAACTGCAAAAGCGCCATTGGGTGAATCCTGATGAACTCGTTAATCACGAACTCCATTCGCGCAAGCCCCACTCCCTGGTTCGGGATAAAGCTCAGCTCAAATGCCTCATCAGGGTTGCCTACATTCATCATAATCTTTGTCCTTGTCTTTGGCATCTGCTTGAGGTCAAGTTTCTCAATCTCAAACTTCAGGATTCCCTCATAGACCCGGCCGTCTTCGCCTTCTGCGCAGCTGACAGTTATCTTTTGCCCGCTTCTTATCTTGTCAGTACCGTTAAGAGTACCAACGACACAGGGAATTCCCAGTTCGCGCGAAACAATTGCCGCGTGGCAGGTTCGCCCGCCTTTATTCGTGACAATTGCCTTTGCCATCCTCATTATCGGAACCCAGTCAGGGTCTGTCATTTCTGTAACCAAGACATCGCCTGGTTTGAAGTGCGCGATTTCCTTGACATCCTTGATTACCTGTGCGACTCCCTGCCCTATCTTGTTGCCCACGCTCTTGCCGACAGCGAGAACTTTTCCTTTTTCCTTCAGCTTGTATTCCTCAAGAACGTTCTTTGCCTTCTGGCTCTGGACTGTTTCAGGGCGCGCCTGCACAATAAACAGCTTTCCTGACTGCCCGTCCTTTGCCCATTCTATGTCCATCGGAGTCCATTTGCCTTTTTTCTGCGAGTAGTGCTCCTCGATTATTACCCCCCACTTTGCCAGCTGCAATGCCTCGTCATCAGTAATGCAGAACTTTTTTCTGTCTTCATCAGGGGTTGGAATGTTTTTGGTCGGGCGGGGGCCTTCATTGGCATAAATCATCTTTATTGCCTTTTCGCCGATTATTTTCTGTATAAGCGGTTTGTATCCTTCTTTCAAAGTCGGCTTGAAAACGTAGAATTCATCAGGGTTGACTGCTCCCTGCACTACATTCTCGCCAAGCCCATAGCTTCCTGTCACAAAGCAAACATGCGGGAATCCTGTCTCTGTGTCCAGTGTGAACATGACTCCTGAGCTTGCCAGGTCAGACCTCGCCATCTTCTGGACGCCTATGCTCAGGTAGACCTTGAAGTGGTCAAAGCCTTTTTCTGCCCTGTACGCAATCGCCCTGTTTGTGAACAATGATGCAAAGCAGTTCCTGCAGGCATCAAGCAGTGCGTGCTCGCCGACTATGTTAAGATAAGTCTCCTGCTGGCCTGCGAAGCTTGCCTCAGGCAGGTCTTCTGCTGTTGCAGAGCTCCTGACAGCAACATCAACCTCATTAGAGCGGTATTCCTTGCTCAAAAGCGTGTATGCCCTGAATATTGCGTCCCTGAGGTCGTCTGGGAACTCTGCCCTGCGTACCAGCTCGCGGATTTTCCTTCCCCTTTCCGAAAGCTGCCTCATGTTTTTCACGTCAAGACCCTCGAGAAGGGCCCTCATTTCTTTCTCAATTCCCGATTGCTTCAAAAGATGCTTGTAAGCGTGAGCAGTTATTGCAAATCCGTTTGGAATCCTCACTCCTTTTCTTGTCAGCTCCCTGTACATCTCTCCAAGGGATGCATTCTTTCCGCCAACCAGCGGCACATCCTCTATCCTTAAGTCCTTGAACCAGAGAATAAAATCAGTTTCGCGTGTCATTGTCAACCTTTTTTTAAATAAAAAAAGAAAATAAAAATTTTCTTTAGTCCTCTGCCAGGTCCCAGACAGCCCTGAGTGCGACAAGCAGTGCTGCTGGCGCGACAAAGGCAATCATGTTGGTCAGGATTGTTCCGAGTGTCCTTCCCAATGGGGGAAGCCCGCCCATGCCTGAGACAACCAGGATTGCGATGCAGGCGACAAGGAATTCCTGTGCCTCACGTGCCCTGATGTTCAGGAACCCAACCACTAGGCCGAGAATGACGAGCACCCATGCAACCTGTGTTGCTGGCAAGCTCGGTACAAGTCCGGCCACAACGGCGATGAGTACGCCAATCAAGAATGCCCATGTTCCTATCTTTTCCATTTTATCCCTCCATATATTGATTTAAGCAAAATAGACGGCAGAGTGTATAAAATTATTAGTAACCACTACGGAATAGTCAAGCCATTAGTGTTTGTGTTCGTATTTCTTCTTGTGCCAGCGGTGGCTTATCAATTCCCAGGCAAGCGGAACAAAAGAAATGATTATTATTGCGAGGATGACAAGTGAAAAATTCTCCTTCACATAGTTGATTGCTCCGAACCAGTAGCCCGCAAGCACAAACAGCAGCGTCCATGCAATTCCGCCAACCACGTTGTAAACCAGGAATTTTGGATATGGCATCTTTCCAATGCCTGCCACAAAAGGCGCAAATGTCCTGATAATCGGAATAAAGCGCGCGAGCACTATTGTCTTTGCGCCGTATTTCTCATAGAAAAGGTGTGTGCGTTCCAGGTATTCCTTTCTGAAGAACAATCCTTTCTTCTGCCTGAACACCTTTGGGCCGAGAATGCTGCCAACCCAGTAATTTACAGTGTCGCCGAGTATTGCCGCGATTGCAATCAATGCAATCAGGAGTCCGATGCTGAATGAGCCCCTTGCGGCAAATGTTCCTGCGGCAAACAATAAAGAGTCTCCTGGCAAAAATGGTGTTGCAACAAGCCCTGTCTCAAGGAAAACTATAATGAACAGGAGCGCGTAAGTCCATACTCCGTAATTCTGTATGATTAAGTCAAGATACTTGTCCACGTGCAGTATTATGCCAATGAGGTTCATCCGTGTGTCTCCTGCAAAAGGATTATGCTTATTGTTATTCCGCGCTGTTTCAGGTAGCTGTCTTTTGCAGCTGCATTAACCGCTGCTTCCGGAGTGCGCCACTCCCGTTTTACCTCTGCCATCACCCTGTGGTCTGAAACAAAAGTCTTCTTGTGCACTTTTTTGAATTTTGCAACAGCTTCCTTGAGCTCAAGCGGCGGTCCTGGGTGTATCATCACAGCAGGCAGTTTGCTTTCCTTGACAACATACCATAACTCTGCCTCTGGCCCCTTGTTCCAGCGCCAGCCTGCTATCTTGATTTCAAAGTCCTCAAGGTATCTCTTGATGTACTCAAACACGTGCAAAAGCCTTGTTCCGACAACATCTTCCTTACCTTTTGGCACTTTTGCGCAGACGTGCACCAAATGCCCGAGCTTTGCGAGCTTTCCAAGGTCAACCTCTGTCTCGACAAATGCCTCTTTTGACTGCTTTTTCAAAAACTTCTGCGCTGCCTTGACAAACCCGTAATATTTTTCCTGGCTCAGGGCTGCTGCTGAGTTTCTTTCCTTTTGAACAGGGTCAACTATTATCAATGGCCCCTGAATCTTGCTGCGGTTGAGGACAAACAATGCTTTTTTGTCAAAATGATGGTAGTAATCAACAATTGTCTTAGGCTTCCATTGCGATGCTGCCTTCAGCAATGGCAAAAATCCCTTGTAGTATCCGACAAGTATGTCAACAACGTGGCCTGAGAATCCGCGGATGTAGCTTTCTGCGCCATAAACCCCCTGCGCCTTGCAGAATTTCTTGAAAAGCCTGATGTCATCCTTGTACTTTTTGCAGTTTTTGTTGACCCACTGCACGTGCAGCGGCGAGAAATCAGTCACGTTCTCTGCGTCGCTGCCTTTTTTGATTGCGAGCACAGGGATTATCTCAAACCTGAACCTTTTTTCGTGCACCCAGAAATAATCCCTTGAGCCGTGCACCCTCTCTGTCTTCCAGGGCTTCAATGCCTTTGTAAGCAGGTTGCTCAGGTTCTCTTTCTTGTGCTTCAGCGAGAACCGCACGAAAACATCAACATCATAGTCGCCCTTGAGCCAGGTGTCCTTTGCATAGCTTCCGCCAAGAACCGCCTCTGCAGAGCACTTGTTCTTTTTCAATGACCTGTTGAGTTGTGAAATGAAAGTGTCAACTAATTGAAACATCGCTGCGCGCTCTTCCCTGCACGGTGTGATGTCCTTTAGGACTTCCTTTAGCATTTGTTTGTCATTAGCCACGCTTTGCCAAACGCAAAGGGTGGTATAAAAAGCTACTTGTTGCCGAAACGCTTTTATAACAGAAGGCATAAGCAGGCAGTATGCAAAAAAGAGGCAATATCGCTGTGTTTCTCGTAGTGCTTTTCATAGCCACAATTGGCTTGCTTGTTATTTTCTCAGGCCCAAGCACCACAGGAATGGCGTTCTGGGGTGCCCGCGTGTCAAACCTTCCAGGAACCTGCGGAAGCGTCTGCCTGCATGACAATGACTGCTCAGGTGAATGCAACAAGTGCTCGCCCTCGCTCGGCAGGTGCATATCACTGAAGAAGAACTCGCCTGTTCAGATTACAGACAGGTATTCCTGGCGCAACATTGTGCGCTGCCAGAACAACTGCAATGACGCTTACAAATGGTGCATGATGGCTGTAAAAAGCCAGGCAGATATTCAGAAATGCACTGCAACAAAGCCTACGTGCATGAACCAGTGCAATCTCTTCCACATCCCTGGCGGAAAGACCGCATAGGCAAGCTTTAATTACCCCCTTCTCGTTAATCTTCGTTATGAAAACAATTATCCTTGACACAAACTTCCTTGTGGACTGCCTTTCGTGGAAGGTGGACTTCTTCAGGGAGCTTGAGAGGATTATTCCATGCACTTACAGGCTGATGTCAGTTGACAAGACTCTTGACGAGCTTGATACCATAATCACCAAGGGAAAGCCAGATGTCAAAATCGGTGCAAGGCTCGCAAACCAGCTCATAATGAAAAAGCGCATTGGCATAATTTTGACAGACAAAAAGGGCTACACAGACACGCTTATTCTCAAAGTCGCTGACAAGGATACGATTGTCGCAACACAGGACCAGGACTTGAAGCGCAGGCTGAAGGCAAAGGGAATTCCAGTAATAATCATCAGGCAGAAGAAGTTTCTTGAACTCGTCCCCAAACCATAACCTTTAAAAAGCAACCTCTGTCCTCTCAGTCTATAATGAGATGCTTCGGCTTCTTTGGCTCGGGGCATTGATGCAAACCGAGGAAACAAAATGTTTTACAAAATAACCGTGCAGGACCACATCAGGGTATCGCCAAGGTTCTTTGGCAAGGACCTGAAGGATGCAGTCAAGGCAGGAATCAAGCTAAAGTATGACGGCCTTATCGACCAGTCAATGGGCGTTGTTGTTGACGTCATTGATGTCAAGGAAGTCGGCGAGGGAGTCATAATCCCAGGAGACGGCGCAAGCTATTACGAGACAACTTTTGAGATACTCTCTTACAAGCCTGAACTGCAGGAAGTCGTTGTCGGCAGGATAAAGGACATCGCTGACTTCGGCGCATTCATAACTTTGGGCCCGATTGACGGCATGATTCACATTTCGCAGACAATGGATGACTTTGTCTCATTCGCAAAGGACAAGGTCCTTACAGGAAGGGACTCAAAGCGATTCCTGAAAGTTGGAGACGTCTGCAGGGCTCGTGTCATTGCGGTGTCGTTCAAGGACCCGAACAACCCGAAGATTGGATTGACAATGCGCCAGCTTGGAATGGGCAAGACAGACTGGTCAGCGGTTGCGGCACCGCCCGTAGTTGCAAAGGAAGAAAAGAAGGAAAAGAAGTCCAAGAAGGAGAAGTGAACAAAATGTCCAAAAAGAAATCATGCAAGAAATGCAAGCTTTTTGTCGAGGGCGACGAATGCCCTGTCTGCCACAGCGCCCAGTTTGTTTTGAACTGGAAGGGCAGGATTCACATACTTGACTCTAACAAAAGCGACATCGCAAAAAAGATGGGCCACGATGTCAAGGGCGAATACGCAATTAAGGTGACTTAAATGGACATTTCAATAAGCAAGACAAACGAAAATCCGTATCTTCAAAGGAAGGAAGTACATGGCGAAATAAGCTTTACCGGCGCGACTCCATCTCAGAAGCAGTTGGCTGACGCTTTGGCGACAAAGCTCGGCGCAAAGGCAGAGGCAATATTTATCGTGCACGTTTTCACTAACTTCGGCAGCCAGAAGGCAGGTTTCGAGGCTCACATTTACCCAAGCAAGGAACTGCTTGAGAAAGTTGTAAAGCTTGGCAAAAAGGCAAAGGAAAAAGCAGCAGGTAAGGCAGCTCCAGGAGCAGCACCTGCAGCAGCGCCAGCAGCGGCTCCGGCAGCTCCAAAGGTAGAAGCAAAACCTGCAGAAGCCAAGAAGGAAGAGCCAAAGAAGGAAGCAAAGCCTGCTGAAAAGAAGGAAGAGCCGAAGAAGGAAGCAAAGCCTGCTGAAGCAAAGAAAGAAGAACCAAAGAAAGCAGAGGTAAAGGTATAAAATGGCAGACAAGAAAGCACCGAAAGGAATCTGGAACACGTACAAAAAGGAAGGCGACAAAGTTGTGAAAAAGAACAAGTACTGCCCAAAGTGCGGCTCTGGATTTGCTCTTGCCAGCCACAAAGACCGCCTTGTCTGCGGCGCATGCAACTACGCAGAGTTCATCAAGGTAGAAAAGCAGGAAAAGAAGTAATTCTTTGACATGAAGAATCCAAACTGGTTGCGGTACACCGGAATTGTTGCGTTAATAGTTTTCCTGCTTGGCCTGATTTCTTCTGCGGTTGTGTTTTTTTCAGGTTCTGATTTTGGGGCAGTGATTTTAATCTTATTTATAATCCTCCCAATAGTTTGCGTTTTTGTCTTTGCATGGCTTATCGGGCTCTTGACCAACTTTCTGGTTTCAAGGAAAATGAAGAGTGCAGCAAACATCCTCCTTGTAATATTGCTGATAATCCCTTTGGTGGTTTTATTCACACTGTTCATGACACCTAACATGTCCTGGCAAATAAAGATAATTTATGGCGGCTTTGCAGTCCTGTTAGCAGCATATTTTGGCTTCTTATTGCGTGTTAAGAAATAATTAATTCTCTCCCTGCATTATAATAATGTCTTCTGTGGTTAATTTCTCGCCTTTCGCGAACTTTTGCTTGACTTCTGCCAATTTCTCTGAGAATTTCTTCTGCCTTTGATTGACGGTTGCGGCTTCTTTTTCCTTTCGCTCGGCAAAAAGCTTTGTATTCAGCTCGCCTGCCTGCTTCAAAAGCGCTCCAAGCTCTTCTGAGAGCGTTGCAATCTCTGACTTTCTTTGACCTATGTCCTTTGTGAACGTGTCTCCCTTGCCGCGAAGCCCGTCAACCTTCCTGCTTTCATCAACAAGCTGTTCGTGCTTTTGCTGGCTTAATTTTGCCTTTTGCTGAATCTGCCTGTGAATGTCATCTGCCTGCTCCTGCATGGTATCAATGTCCTTGCTCATCTGGTGCGCAGCGTCCCAGACAGCGCTTGACGCCTTTGCCTCGTTATAGCGCTTCTTCAATTCCTTGATTTCCTTCATTATTGCCTTCTCTTTTTCAAAAGAAATCACATCTGTCTCTATTCTGTGCTCAAGCTTGTCCATCATCATCTTCAGATTGCCTGGATTTTCTTTCAGCCCGAGCTTTGCGGTAGCCTTTTTCTTCTCTGCATTGAGCTTTTTGGCTTCCTCAATCTTCTTCTTGATTATCTCATTCAGCCCTGTGCGGTTCTCCTTGAGCTTCTTGACTTCATCTGTCAAGGAATCCCGCCCCTGCTTGAGCTGCTTTATGTCGTGTATTAAAGAAGAAATCTCCTTGCCGACAGGATTGCGCTGCTGGAAAGCCTTTTCCTTCTGGTCGTTTAACTCGTTAAGTCTCTGCTTCAGCGCTTTGATACGTGGTTGAAGCTCATCCAGTTGTGCTTGAACAGCTTTTCTTTCCTCTAGTGTCAGCATAGAGCAGTGCCCCTAGCTCGTTGTAGGCTCGCAGCCGCTAGGCGCGTATAACTACGAGCCCTCAGCGTTCTTCTTATCCGAAGAGCGCGCTGAGGCCCGCAGCTGCAGCTTCTTCCTGCTTCTTGCCTTCCTCTGCGGACTTCTTCTCGTCCTTCTTCTCTGCCTTTGCTTCGCCACCCGTGGGCGCAGCAGCAACAGCGACAGGTGCAACAGCTGCCTTCTTCACTGCTTCGTCAATGTTGACGCCCTGCAATGAAGCAACCAGTGCCTTGATGCGCGCTTCGTCTGACTTGACGCCTGCTGCTTCAAGCACTTTCTTGACTGTTGCCTCGTCCACCTTGCCGCCTGCCTTGTGTATTAGCATGGCCGCATAGATGTATTCCATTTTTCATACCTCCTAAACATTATTGATTGATTTTGATGTTTTGGAGACCCGCTGACCGCACTTGGCCTCAGCCAAGTCCGCCGACCGAAGTCGGCGACAGTCAGCGATGCCTCCGATAATTGTTATTTTGGTATTTCTGATTGTAATGACATTGCCTCGCGCTCTGCCTTTGCCAAAAGGTCTCCCATAAGCTCTGGCTCTGTGACTCCGCCTTCCAGAGCAACCGCCTTTGCCTCCCTGAATGCCTTCTGGAGCAATGGCTCTGTTGTGTCCTTTGAAATATAGACAGATTCCATTGCGAGGTTGAACGCCCAGCTTGCTGCTGTTGTCAAATCACTCATGAACTTCACTTCGTCAATGTCAAGGACTGTCTTTGGATAGATTGTGCCTGCTTCGTAGACAGCGACAAGGTCAAGCCCGATTTCCATTGGCTCTATGCCAAGCCTTGCGAGCATAGACGCGAGCGCCAGCTTGATTGGCTGCCCTTCCTTGCATACTGTGCAGTCCTGTTTGATAGCGACCTTTCCGCCTTCTACTCCTGCCTTGATTCCGAGCATTGAAAGCTCGCTAAGCACAGGTCCTGGCGCGAACGACGTGGGTCCTGCAGGGACAATCAGGTCAAATGGGGCAAGCTGTCCTGCCTTTGCAGGCGCCTTGCTCTTGTTTTTCTTGATTGTCTTGTGAACCGCGAATGGGTTGTCTTTTGTGAAAATCAGCGCAGGCATGTCTGGCAGTATTTTTTCAAGGTTTTCAACGCCCTTGTGTGTTGCCTTTAGTTTTTCAAGCGCGAGCAGGATGAGGCTCTTCTTGCACATCATCATCTCGACATTCTGCCTTAACTGCCCCCTCATTCGTGCCAGCTGTGCTGCAGGCAATGAGTGCATGTTAAGTATGCCTATGATTGGGAATTTCTTTGCCAGGTCCTGTATTCTCTTGATTACCGCCTTTTTCTCAGGCGCTGCATTGGAGGTTTTCTTGCCACGGTCTTTCCTGCTCATGCGGCTTCACCTTCCTTAGCTTCTGCCTTCTTCACCCTTGGCAGCGTCGAACTGCGGTTCGACTGGTCCGCTTTCGCGGGCTTTGCAGCTTTCTTGGGTGCTTCTGCTCGTGCAGGTTCTTCCTTCTTTTCAGGTGCTTTTTCAGCAGTTTCTGTCTTTACTGCGTGCGCAGCCTTTTTCTTTCCTGCCCTTTCCTCTGCTGTGGCTCCGACCTTGAATGGCGGACCCATTGAAAGCTTGAGTATTACTGACTTGATGTTGTTGATTTCCTGCGGTAGCGCGTGCAGGACTGCATTGTAAACAAGCATTATGTTCTCAATCAGCTTTTCATCAGGCATGTCTTCCTTTCCGATTGAGCACTTTGCAGACAATTGCGTCTTTGCGACAACGTGGAGAGTCCTCTTGAGCTTGTCAGTCAGCGCCTTCAGGTTGACGTTTGGCGGTACGACACATCCTGCCTTGGGGTTTGGCATCTTTCCCCGCGGGCCGAGAACGCGACCAAAGAATTTTGCAACGTCCGGCATGATGTTTGCCTGGGCGATGAATAGGTCATTTGTCTTTGCGAGCTTTCTGATTTCCTTTTTCTTGCCTTCATACTTCTTGAACTCGTCGTGCATGATGACAAGGTCGCAGTTTGCCTTTGCCTGCTCCTGCATTTCAGGGCCGACAAGGGCTGCAATCTTGATAACCTTGCCCTTCGGGTTCACCAAAGGAACCCAGACGTCAACCTGTTCCTCTGGCTTCTTCAGGTCAAGCTCTTTGAGATTGATAATGAGGTCAACGCTCTGTGCAAACTTTCTCTTAGGAGAACTAGCTTTCACTTGCTGCAATGTTTGGACAAATTCTTCTTTGCTAACCATTATTCGACCCTCCTACTCAATTAAGAGTAGTCTGCGGGAAGTAACTCTGGCTCACAGGGGGGTGTTTATAAAACTTTCTGATACTGCGAGTATTGTCAAAGCATTTTAATAGTTGAATTGTTCTCAAATGCGGATATGGCACAGATGCACCACAAAGACCTGCTTCGTCAGCTCGGCTTGATTGAGGATGCTGTTAAGCGGACACAAACAGCAACTATGGGTTTGAAAGGAGCATTTGCTGCAGGGGTTGGTGAGGGATATGTTACAGGACAGCGCGAACGCCTGAAAAAAGAATGCACTTTGCTTATCGGCCTTTTGAATCAGTTTGTTGGTTCGCTGAATAATGTTCTTGCGGAGTGCGATGTAATGCTCAAGTGGTTTATGAGCCTGCCAAAATCCGCCCAAAGCAGGAACCTGACTTCATATGGTACGTCACAGCTTTCAGCATCACTGGACAGCGCCAAATCGTATGCAAACAAATTAATCCCCAAAGTCAAAACTTACCTTCAGGCATTCTTGCGATGCACGGCAAAACCATACCCTGATGCTTCAGAAGTTGAAGGATTAATAAACGCCTTGATGATGGATGTTGAAATTGTTTCTTTGACAAAGCTCATAGTTGAAGATATTGAGAAAGCAAAGGATTTGCAGTTTGCGCTTGCCCCTGAACCCAAGGGCGCAAAGGAACGCGGGTCATTTTTCGGCCGCCTTTTCGGCTTCAAGCCCAAGCCTGCTTATGCCAGATAAATTCACACCTTCTGATACATCCCGACCTTGCCGAAATTGCCGAGGTATTTGAGCCCCTGGAAAGTGCGTTCCTGTGCAGGGTTTAGGATTAATACCCCTTTTGGCTCCAGGCATGACGCAACGCTTTCAAGAATTTGCTCATAGCTTGGGATTTTGCGCATTTCTGCCTCTACTTCTGGTGATTGGCTGCGCTGGATCCGGTAGCAGTGGTGTGCGATATTCAGCAGGTCAATGATTTTTCCATCAAAAGGCCCTGGTGGTTGCTTGGATTGCATGTATTTTATCGCTTCAAGTATTTGTTGTTCTCCCCTTGCATCATCGATTCCTTGTGCCTCTACGCGCAAAATGTTATGGAGTGTGTTTTCCACAAATTCGTATTCTTTCAGTCCTGCCTCGCCCATTTCTTTGACCTTTCTTTCTATTTCGCATTCGATGGTCTCCATTTGTGATACATATGGTTCCAGTAGAGCTTCCCTGATTTGTTCTTTTTTGTGTTCAACAGCTTTGGCAAACGAATCCCTGTAGTTGTCGTCTATGTATGCAAGATGGTATTTTCCTTTCAATGGGCGTTCTGCATCCTGGATTTTCTCAATAAGATATGTCTCTTTTCTTGTGAAATTTCCAATCTTTGAAGGGGACTTGCTGAAAACCACATCAATGCAGGTGATTGTATTCAAATATCCCATCAGCTGGTCGTGGTTGTACTGTTTCTCAAAGTGATTATAATCCAGTTTTCCAGGCTTTACAACTTTTTGCGGTGAATTGACAAGCAAATTGAGGATTATATTGTTGACTGCATCCTCCAGCTCAGAACGTGCGCAAATGTGCCTTTTTAGAAGGGGCATAATTCCTTCATACTGGGAAAAGTTCAGCACAACAATATCAGGGAATTCTGTGAATGGGACAACGTCAATCTTGCCTGGAACAGCAGCAAGACGGCGCGAAGAATTGCCGGGCAATACCACTTTTGCCGGCTTTTGCGGTAGGTATGGCCTTGGCGGCTGAGGTGCACCTGCTGCAGGAGGTCTTATGATGTGCTTTCGCGGGTCAAATGGCATTTTGCATCACTGCCTTCTTTTTCTCTGTATAGAAAGTAACCTTGATGGTCATTATAAAGATTTGCAGCGCTATCTGCAAATGCGTAGATAAGAATCCTGAAAATCAGTTGTCGTACTGTCCGCCCTGCTGGTATTCCGTGGGCAGGTTGGACTCGTCGTGGTAGTTCGGGAAGGTTGTAATGACATCTGTCACGCCAGTTACTCCTGTGCTCTGAGTCATATAGTCGTGAGTCCTTGCAAGAAGTGCGTCCTTACCTGTTACTCCTGTGGGTGCCGGAGGCATCCCTGTTGTTGCCACCTTGGGGCCTGTTGAAATAGTAACGTTCTTCATCTGCTGTTGAAGCTCCTTAAGAGCGTCTGCTGCTGACACGCCTGAATCCTGCGCAGGAGTTGGCTGAGGAGTGGGTGCAGGTGCTGCTGCCTCGTTGACTGCTGCTGCTGTCGGTGTCCTTGCGCTCAATGGCTTTGCCTTCATCTGGTTTCCGCCACAAGCTGCCAAAAGAACAAGCATCGTAATCACTGCCAAAACAATCACTTTCCTCATAACTCTTGCGAAGTAGAAACAAGTATTTATAGCTTTCGCATCAGGAGGGCAAACTTTATATACGTGGTTTCGCAATCTGTTTAAAAAACATAAGAGGTGTATTATGAACAAAAGAGGTTCGATTGAGCTTATCATTCTGGGCTTGGTCGCTGTGCTGGCGCTTGTCGGGCTTATCCTGATTTTCTCCGGCAAGATTACCGGCGAGGCAACAGGGCCGATGACAAGGGACACATTCCCAACATCAGAGCCATTCCGCATTGAAAGGGCTGGCGGATATGCCTGCGGATGTGACGGAGTATGCGCATACAGCAGCGAGGTTGTCAGGGCTTATCCGACTGTGGATGCAAAGATTGCAGACGCAGAAACAACCTGCAGGACAATGCTTGAGTCAATCTGCGGCGGACAACCGATACTGAACTTCAACTTCGGCTGCGGAACAAGGTAAATTTTTACTTCTTTTTCTTTATGTTTTAGAATTCTTACTTCCCAAACCTTCTTTCCCTTTGCGAGAATTCCTGAATCACTTTTACCAGGTCTTCCTTTTCCATCTCAGGCCAGGTTTTGTCTACGAAGAACCACTCGCTGTAATAGCTCTGCCAGATTAGGAAGTTGCTTGTCCTGTGCTCCCCGCCTGTCCTGATTATCAGGTCAGGCTCTGATTTAAGATACAAATACTTGCCAAATACCTCTTCATTCAGCTTTTCAATGTCAACTTTTCCTGCCTTTATGTCCTCTCCAAGCTTCTTTGCGGCGTCAATAACTTCCTCACGGCCGCCGTATGCCATCGCGAAGTTGGCCACGAACGGCTTGTTTTCCTTTGTCAGTCCCATTAACGTTCTCATTCCCTTCTGGATATTCTCTGGGAACATCCCAATCCTGCCGATGAAATTGATCCTGACCCCGTTTTTCCTCAATTCCTCAACTTGCTCAGGTGTGGAAAGCGCGGTAAATTCCTTGTCAAAGGTGTCCATCAGGAAGTCAAACTCGTCTTTTGGCCTGTTGAAGTTCTGCATTGAGAAGCAGTATGCGGTTACTTCCTGCACTCCGAGCTCCCGGCTCCAGTCAAGGAACTGCCTGATTTTTTTCGCACCCCAGTCGTGCCCCATCCACGGCTTCATCATCAGTTTTTTCGCAAACCTTCTGTTTCCGTCAAGGATAACTCCGATGTGCCTTGGGACTTTTTCAGGAATCATTGCGTCTCTGGATTAATATTTTGTTTATAAGTATTGTGAATTTTTTCAAAAATCTGGACAAAAATTTCGTGAGGAACAGATAATCCTGCTTCAAGCAGCACATTTGCGAGCTCTTTTCCAACTATTTCTTCTGTGTTTCCTGATGGTATGAACCCGACTGCCTGCTGCAGGGTGTGCTGGCAGAGGAATCCTTCGTGCATTGCGATTACAGCAGGGTTTGTCCGGTTGATTACTTTCAGCTCAGCAAGGTCTGCAAGAACAGTTCCCTGCATCAGCATACTTTGCGAGCCTTCCTGGAAGCCGTACTGCAAAAGTGTCCATTTTGCGACTGCCCTTACTGCATCAGAATAAGAAGTTTCTTTCAGTTCAGGCGCAGGAAGCTCTGCTGATTTGACTGGCTTGATAATCTTGCCAAGATATGCCTTGACTTTCTGCCTTGAGCCTTTTGCAGTCCAGGTATTCTCAACAAGATAGCCGTATTCGCTTCCTTTGATTTTCTTGATTCGTACAAACCCGCCCATCGTAAAACAAAGAAGTCCTTAGGCACTATATAAAGTTTTAGGATGAGAAAAACTTATCTTTTTGATAATTCTTTTATTTTCTGCTCAATTGTTGAGTCGCTTATCTGTTTGAAGCTGCCGTCTCTCTGCCCGAGAAATGTCATGTATTTTCCGTTTTTCTGCATTACAACGTCAGGAATCCAGTCTTCATTAATGTCAAGAATGTGTGTTTTGTCTGGTTTTTGCGCAATTATCAGTTCTGCAAGCTCTTTTTTTGCCTGCTCTGAACGCTGGAAGGTCAAATACGTTCCTGCATATGCTCCTATCAGTCCTGCCACGCCGCAGGTTATCAAGGTCTTTGTCCAGTAAAGCATAAGGAGTATTATCTTTTGTCAGTTTATAATGCTTAGATGTGGCGATAAGGACTACTTCAGCGCCTTTGCTTCGTCCTTGAACTTCTCAACTGACTTGGCTATTCGCTTTATTGCTGCAGAAACAGTCTTCTTGGGGTCTGCGCCGTCTGTCTCAACAATAAATGTCGGCACGTTAATCAGCGGGTGCTCAACATTGAACCCTGCTACCTTGACGTGCTCGTCATTCCACAGCTCTTTCTTTAGCATGTTTGCGATTGTCGAGCCGTCTCCCTCAATGTTGAAAACAAGCCTGCTCTTCTTTTCCTCAAGAATCTTTACGTCCATAATAAGGAGGGATAGTGGAGTGTTTAAAAAGGTTGCGCAAGCAACCTTAGTCAGCTTTGCTGACCGCTAGCTTGCGTGTGGAAAAGATTATATACGGATTTGGCATTTGAATTCATGCGATGAACAAGAACGCGTCTGTTGAGCTGGTTATTCTCGGCATAGTCGCGGTTATGGCGCTGGCAGGGCTTGTTTTGCTTTTCTCAGGAATGACAGGCAAGGCAGCAGAGCCTTTTTGCATTGACACTGATAATGGGCTGAATTTCACTGTAAAGGGCACTGTTTATTCACTTGACCGCCCTTATGTTGACACCTGCGTTAATGCCCACGGCTCAGAGGCTCCAAGCGGCGATGGCTTGTGGGAATTTATCTGCAAAGACAACAAGATGAAGAAAATCTATTACCGATGCCCGCGTTTCTGCGTAGACGCTGTATGCAGGTCTAGCAAGTTCTTGCAGTAAGGTTTTAATACTTATACACGATAACTTCAAAAATCCTTAAAAGAGGTTGCTTATCGTGAATAAGAAAGGCTCAATTGCATTGGTTATTCTTGGCACTGTAGCAGTTATTGCTCTTGTCGGGCTCATACTGCTTTTCACAGGCAAGGGTGCTGTAACAGGAAACGCGATGGCTACAAGCTGCGTTGATTCAGACAATGGTAAAAACTACAAGTCAAGGGGCTCAGTAGGTGTGGGAATATCTTCATTTGAGGATACTTGCTTGCGCTTTCCCACTCTTTCAAGTCCTGGACCTGGAAACCTTGTTAAAGAAGGGCTTTACCTTGCAGAAGGATATTGCCAGAACGGGAATGAGCTTGAGTTTGATATCTACACGTGCCCCAATGGCTGCATGAACGGCGCCTGCATTTAGGATTTTTAAGGAAACGTTTTAATACTTATACACGATAACTTCAAAAAATCAGTCAAAAAAGAGGTGCATTTTATGAACAAAAAAGCTTCAGTGGAATTGGTCATTCTCGGGCTTGTTGCGGTCATCGCGCTGGTCGGAATGATTTTGCTGTTTACCGGCAAGGCAACAGGAAATACTGTGGCAAGCTATGTTTGCACAGACACCGAGCGGGACATGGACTTTTTCACAAGGGGAACCACGACGTATGCAGGCAGCCCATTTACAGACACCTGCGCTGACAATAACAACAACGCGGTTTCAGGCGCTGGTCCAAAGCTTATTGAGTACTACTGCAGGGACGGAGCCATGTATACCAACCCACAAAGGTGCGTAAACGGCTGTGTGAACGGCGCATGTGTTATGTCGCCTTCAGGCTTGGCTTTCAATCCTGACGTTTAATCCCGCCGACAAGGCGGATTTTTTCTGTTTTTTATTATTTCTAGAGAATATTGACCAGTGCAGCTATTGTCATTGCTGCGGTTTCAATCCTTAGAACCTGCTTTCCTAATGAGGCAGGAATACAGCCTGCCTTATTCAGGATTGCCTTTTCCCCGTCGGTAAAGCCCCCTTCTGGCCCGATAAAGGCAATGGCGCTCTTTGGCTTTTCCTGAAGAGCTTCAAGTATTGGCTTGCCTTCCTGGTCAAGCAGAAGCTTCAGTTTTGCGTCCTGCTTCAGAGCCTCTTCTATCGTCGATAAGGGTTTAAGTTCAGGTATCCAGGCCTGCTTGCTTTGCTTGCAGGCCTCTATCAGGATTCTTTGCCAGCGCTCCTGCTTTGCCTCGCGTGGAAGCACTACAGAATGCTCTGTTTTAATGGGGATTATCGTAGATACGCCGAGTTCTGTGAGCTTTTGGAGCATCCAGTCAGCGCGGTCTCCTTTTGGCACTGCAACTGCTATTGCAAGGGAAAACTCGCTTTTGGCAACTTCATGGCTTTCCAGAAGCCTTGCCTTGCCCTCTTCCATCAGCTCTGCTATAGCCACTGTGCCCTTGCCATTGAACAAGCTCACTTTATCCTTTGTTTTTAGCCTTTGAGCCTTCAGGTGCCTAACTTCTTCTGGGTCAAGCACTATTTCGCCCGTCTGGGGCAGTTCTGGTGCGTAAAACCAAGGATTGTCGTTTGGGTTCATCATATACTCATTCGCCTCAAAATGCTTGCATTTTGATGGCTTGCCGAACGCTGTTTGGCATCGCCTCACTTTTGATGAATAGAACCCCTATATTTAACCCTTTTGCTATCCCGAATTGCTCACTTTTGGCCAAAAGCACTAGTTTTAGATGGTGCCTAACCTATCCAAAACCCTTTCTGAACTCTCACTTTTCACTCACAAGGTTACCCTTTTTGACCCTCCTTTGCCCTTCAGAAAGCCTCACTTTGAAGCACATAGGCACCATGTGTTTTATTGGTTCTTAGGCACCAGCATTAGGCACCAGTAAACCTTCCTGAAGGCCTGTTCTGCTCCCCTCCTGCCCTAGGCTTGGCAATGGTTAGACCTGCCCTGCTATGACATATGACATTCTTGTCGCACTATATTATATGGCACCACTGCCTCATTCCCAGTCATTCCCACTCTCGTTCCCACTGGGACTGTCCCAATATCATGTCGCCAACGGAGTTGGCGAGCACGCTCGACAATGTGCTCATTGTCGACGTTCCCAGTCCCATTCTCATTCCCAGATAGTCCCAGCTGGGAACGTTCCCAATCTCGTTCCCATTCCCAAACTTTTTCGCAGCAGTCCCGTATCCGTATTGCTTCATTCCCAATACTTCATTCTCATTCCCAGATAGTCCCAGGAGGTAATGCCCTTCCGACGATGGATATTCCCATATCATTCCCACTCATTCCCAGGATATTCCCGCCTCCGTCTCAGCTCATTCCCAGATAGTCCCAAGTGGGAATGTGGGAATGACGTTTTACCGACGATAAAACGTTCCCAAAAGGCAGCTGATAGTCCCAAAACAGTCCTGGGAACGTCATGGGAAGGTCCTGGGACCGTCCCAAAAACAGCAGAAAAGAGGACAAAATAGGGTATTGGAAAACTTTTTATACCTGCCCTCGTTTTCACTTTGCCATGGGGTGGCTTTTCGGAAAAGAGGTTGACGACAAGGTCGCGCAGCTTGACCGCGCTTTAAAGGACAGCTTTGCGCATGTCAAGCAGGACACGAACGCGATATACCAATGGCTTGCTTATTTCCAGCAGCAGACAGCCCGCCAAAACCAGCTCATAGAGGAGCAGCAGCACGACCTCGACGACTACGAGCAGGAAATCGTCAGGCAGAAGCAGCTTATCGAGAGGATGCAAACGGAATTAAGGGATGTTCCAAAGGATTCTGAGACAATAAAGCGCATTATTGACGCGTATTACGATTTCGACACCATGGTAGAGCGTATGAGACAAATAGAGGACAAATTGCGCCATTTGGAGCACCAGAAGGCAGCTCCAGCCGTTCAGCAGATAAGGCACGAAGTCGAGGCATTACCTCACATTGCCCCTCCACCGTCGAGAACACAGGCTTTGAGGGACAAGATTGTCCAGCGGATAACCAGGAACTCGAAGGAATACCTGAAGGGGCTTATCATGAGCATGATCACGAAATACGGCAAGATATCGGCGCTGCAGCTCAGGGAGATGCTCGTCGAGGAGCAGGGCCTTGCCAGCAAGAGCAGCTTCTACAGGCTCCTAGAGGAGCTTGAGGATGAGTCTGCAATAGGAGTTATTCACGAAGGAAAGGAAAAACTGCTTATGGTCGGAGGCCACCTGAAAAAGGCTGTTGGAAGATAGGGTTTCCAGCACAAAAATCCTTTTAAAGGAGCCAATCACAAGCAGCACAGTTATCGAGGATAGTTGGGGTGGAAAGTTTGAAGTCAAAACAAGCAGTGTTAGTACACAGGGACGAGGCAGGCGCAGAGCTTGCCATGAACTCAATTTTCGACGCATTCAGGGAGGAGCTCGACGACCACAGGGCAGCGATTAACGAGAACACAAACGAGCTCCAGGCAAACCACGAATACATCCATTCTGTCGAGGAAAAGCTCGACAAGCTTCACGCCCGCATAGAGGAGCTTTTCCTTCTTGTCGAGGGCAAAAAAGCAGAGCAAAAAATCGAAATCCAGCCTTTAACAAAGCGCGAACAGGAGGTCTTCCAGGCGCTTTATATCGTCGGAGAGGGCATCCCTTTTGTCAGCTACAAACAGCTTGCCAGGAAGCTCAATATCTCTGACACGCTTATTTCAGGCGTTATCACAAACCTCGTCGAGAAAGGGGTCCCAATCCTGAAAAAGTATGACGAAGGGCAGGCATTTGTGCAATTGGAGCCCAAATTCAGGCAGAAACAGGCAAAAGAAGTTGTTATTGGCCTAAATTCTCTGTTGTCACACTGGATGCAGGCTCCTCAGGCTGTTCAGAAGCCCCAGCCCTGAGCTTTTCCTTCTTTATCTCGCTTTGGAGCTGTTCGATAAGCTTGAAAGAGCCATCCAAATGGGTTTTTATCGTCGATTCTGCCTTTCTGAACGCCCCTTCCAGGTTTGTGCCGTTCAGCTCATAACCGATGACAACTTTTCCATTGTTCACAAAGCTGGTTTTCTTGAGGATATTCAGGTCAAGCCAGCGGTGCAAATACTCGTACATTGTCTGGCGCTTTATGCCTGCGAAAGAGCCCATATCCTCAACGGGCATCACTGCCAGCTCAGGCTTTTTCTCCCTATTGGCAGCCTTCTTGCGCTCTGATAGCTCGAGAAGGAGCTTGTGCATCTGGGCACTGCCGTCTTTTTTCCTCGGCAAAAGCCCAAAGCGGGCCAGAATGGTCTTTGCGATATCCTCGGGAACTGCCTGTTCAGGCGCCTCTGAATGTTCGAGTTGAATCTTCATTTTCAAAGCGTTTAGACCTTCTCGTTAAAAAGCCTTGCGTAATCCCGACCAGTGTCCAGTGAAAACCCGACAAAAGATGATTGAAACTGTCGCCAAAACGCCAGAATTTAGCCGTTTTCGCGTTTAAACCGCTTTAGAGCAGACTTTTTTCTCAAAATGGCTCAGAATACGGTACTTCAATGCATTTTTGAGCCATCAAACCCCAGATTAGCTAAAAATCCCGACTAAAACCACCTACCATCCCCATTCCAGATGTGCACAAAATTGTGGTTTCAGCAAAAACCCAGTCGGAGTCGGCAAAAACGCGGACTTTTCTTGATTTTCCCGACGAATAAGGTCAAGGTCGACCTGCTGCATACCCGGGGTTCTACACCAAAAGATGCACTTCGAGGCCCGACTATGAGTAATTCTGGCATTTTCCCTGACAAGTTTGAGTGCCTCAAAAACCTTTCAAAACCCTTGATTTGGTCAAAAATGGTTTTTGCAAAAAATTCATTTTAAATCGGTTGCTCTTTTTCGCTATTTTACCGACGGAGAGCAGAACAATTACTTATCTAAAGTGACAGTTGTGGCATAAAATAGAAATCAGGAAAATTGTTTCACAGAATATTCTTTTACAAAACATCTTTAACAAAAGTTGTCTTACAAAGAATATTAGCAAAAGTATATTTTCGTCTATATTTTTCTAAATAAGGAAAATAAAAACCACCCCTAAACAAAAGTGAGGGTTAGAAAGAAAGCATGAGCAAACGCAAAGTGCCTAACTTCCAGCAACATCCCAAGAGCACCAGGCCAGAATCAGCCAAGACCCCGACTCAAGAGCCAAAAAGCACTTAGGCACTAGAAAAATTGGGCATTAAAACATCAAGAAGTGACAGGGTTAGAGAACGAAAGTGAGAGAATGCCTATCCTATGTATCCAACCTGCTTTTGTTCCTTTAGTTCCTGGGCTTTCATGGTCTGGCTGAGCATGCCTTTGAGCTTCTTTTCAAACTCCTCTGCCTGCTTCAATAAAGGCGCGTAATTCACCTTTAATCCCAGTATTTTGTCGAGAATTTCAATGATTTTCGCAGCTGCCTTGCTGTCAGGCAGTTTTGAGTGTGTTTCAGCGAATAATGAGAGTATTGGAAGCTGGTTGCGCAGCAGTATTGCAGCTGTCACGCCCATTATGATTCCTTCGCCAAGGCAGTCAACTCCCATTTTTTCCATTGTGCTCTTGAGCTGGGGATGGTCTGTGTAGAAGAACCCGCGGGTTTCCTCAGTTTCAGAGCTGCCAACCCCTTCAAGCGTGATAACCTCTGCTGCATCAATCTGCTTGCACAGGGTGAGTATCAAGTCTGCTGCGTGGAATTCCAATCCCTGCGCAGATGTTATCGCGTGGACAATCACGAGGTTGTATTCCTTGTTGTAGTAAATGCCAATCGGGTCAACTATCTTGTCGCCGTGCACAGCGAGCGTGGCAGGCGGGTCTTCAAAGTAGTAGCTGCCGATTTTCTCGCACTTCAGATGGTCAAGCAGAAAACCTGTTGCTATTGTTCCAACAAGGCCAAGCCCAGGGAACCCTTCAATTACAGTCGCTCCCTTTGGCTTCTTTGTGAGCACGAGCTCAGCGTGCAAAGGGTGCGGACCGTGAGCCTCTTTTTTCTGCATAATCTGTTGCTTCCTTTTCAGGTTTAAATACCTTTCTTTTTAAGCCTGATTTCACCAGCTTTAAAACTACCAGACCTATAACCTGCCAGTGATGACAGCGCCTGCAGTGTTTGCGGTAGTGAATGATGCGAATGGAGACATTGATTTTCTCAGGAATCTTTTCTCAAAGCTTCCGCAGGCAGTCAGCAAGGAAACAGACAAAAAACTGGACTTAATCGCGCTTATAGGAAACACGCCTGGCTCGCAAATGAGCCCTGCAGAGCTCAAGGAATTTGATGAAGGCGCATGGGCATTGCTTTGTGACGAGTTTAATGTCCACGCAAATGAATGGAGCAAGAAAGGAATAATGAACCCTGCAGACCTTGGCAGCCTTCGCGCAGTTGACCCTGGCGGCAATCCTGCCAGCGTGCCTTTCAGGAAGTATGTCGGCGCTGTTGAGGCAGGAGGCATCCCTGTGGAAGGGATTCTTGTCCCGAGGTTCAGGGAATTCTACCGCGACCTTGGAAAGGCAATGATGCCTGCAAGGAGCGAGGAAATAAAAGTCAAGGTAATGGGAACCAATATCTTCCACATAGAGGCGCTTCCATCAGACAGCTATCTCGACTGGCAAAGAATTGAGCTGAAGGGGGTTGTTTTATCAGCATCAGGGCTTGATGAAATCACAGCGGCAGCAGACGCGCCGCTGCTCGCTTACCGCAGCGGAAAATCAATCGATGAAGATGAACAACTGCAAAGCACGTTCTCTTCGGACAGAAAGGAGTCAGGCGTGATTATATGCAATTCAAGAATTCTTCCAAAGGAAAAACTTATCGACGGCGTATATTACATGATTATCGCTGGGCAGAAAAATCCAGTTGGGCAGAGTGAAATTGAGACGCGCGATTCAGAGTACAGACCAAGCAAGATTTTTGACGAAGTTGCCCACAAGTTTCCGCACTCGCCGGTAGGCGTTTATGTTTTTGACGGCAGGGCAGGTTCGCACTTGCAGTTTGTCTGGCATCCTGAGACAGATGAGTTCCGGAAGGAAACAAAACATGACTTCAAGCTTCATGAGAACCCTGCTACAGAACAGACACAGATTTTCAGCGGTGCGCGCATTCCCATCCATCCGCCAGATGCAGACGCTCCTCCCCCAATTCCGGGCAGTACATCAGACTCATCCCATTCCTCGCCTGCTGAAGAACCGCCTAAAGACGCGCAGGGAACAAGGCCTTTGGCACTTGAAGCAAAGATTCAGGAACTTGAAGTGCAACTGGCTGCCGCTGAAAAAATAGAGGAGCAGCTTGAATCTGAGAATGAAGCGATTGTAAGCAGGTCAATGAGGATTATTGGAAAAGTAAAGCGGTGGGCCACTGAAAGAGTTGCAGTTGCAAAGAAGGATGCAGATGACGCAGATGCCTACCTGATGGATCACGTTGATGTTTTTACTCTTGTCAAGGATCTTGATGGGTATGTGACTGAGAAACATCCCGAATTCAAAGGAAAAAAGCCTGTTGAGAGGGTCCTTGGATACTTGAAATGGTTCACTGGTCTGGGCGCAACTATTGATGAGTTGAGGACCAAGGCGCAGGAGGGGCTTTCTTCAAAGGCAAGGATCAGCGAGCTCGAGCAGCAAATTGGTGCTAAAAATCAGGAGTTTGAATCAATGCAATCGCTCTATGAGCAGGCAGTTGAGCCTCTTGCCAAGCGCCTGAAGGCAATATGCGGCGGCAGAATTCAGGCTGAAAATCCCCGCGATATACTGGAACAGGTTGCAGGGCTTGTCCAAAGCGGCGAGTTTAAACCCGAATCTGATGATAAGTTGAAGCAGCAGTACGAAGCGTTTGAGCGGCAGCGTCTTGCATATGAACAGTCTGCTGCGGAAATGCAGGAAGGGCAAAGAAAGGAGCGCGAAGCTGACAAAAAGGAACATGATGCAGAAATTGAGAGGCTCACCAGCGAGCAAGTCACGCAATTGAATTCCCGTAATGATGATGTTGATAGCGCACGCGAAGAGCGCGACAAGGAAAAAGAAAAAGCATTGAACCTGCAGCGCAATATTGAAAGAAAAGAAGCAGCATACACTCAGCTTGAACAACGCCTTGAAACCGCAAACAAAGAACTTGAGGGACTGCGAAAAGGCCAGCCAGACGCATCCAAGCTAAGGCAGGCGCGCGACACTGACAAACAGACGTATGATACCGAAATCGCTGCCAAACAAAAGGAAATTGACGGCTACAAATCTCAGTTGGAAACCCAAACGCAGGATATACGGCGTGCAGACAAAATGTTTGGCGCAGTTACGAAAATCATTGAATCTGTTGCTCCCTATCTGAAAACAAGGTTTGGGAACAAACTGGTTGAAACAGACCCCATGAAAGTACTGGTAGAATTCAAAACTAAGGCGCTGAAGGCAGGCGATGAGCCAGGAGCAGGTGAAATTGAGAAGCGTATTGCAGAAATTGAAGCACAGCGTGCGGCTCTTGAACAAGAAAACAACAAACTGAAAGGCGATTATGCGACAGCCCAAACAAGGATTGGGCAAGTCCAGAGTGCAGCTGAACTCCAGCTTACAGAAGTGCGAAAGGGCTATGATGAACAGCTTGCTGCAAAAGTAAGGGAATATGCTGCACTCGAACAGAGGCGCCAAACCTCAGAACAAAAGTATGGCAAGGCTGTGGAGGATCGCACTGATCTTGAAGAACGGTTGAAATCTATGCGCGAAGACCATGGCAAAGAGCTTGGTAAACAGCGCACAGACTTTGAAAAACAGCTGGGCGATGCGCGCAAGCAGTATGAAGCAGACCTTAAGCGCGCAAGGGAAGAAAAAGGAGAGCCAGACACTGAGCTTGCTGCAAAAGTGACTGAGCTTGAACAGAAGCTGGAGAAAGCAGATAATGCTTTGGCTGCAAATAGCAAAAAGTTGCAGGAAGCGCACGCAAAAGCCCTTGCAGAAAAGGACAAGTCACACGCTGCTGCGCTCATAAGGAAGGACGCTGAGCGCAACGCAATGGAAAAGGGTTATCGCCTCCAGATTGGGAAGAATGAGCAGGAATTGCAAAAGAAAGCAAATGAAATATTGCGCATTCGCAGGAATGCAGCTGCGCCTGACGACCTTGTCGCGATTGTGCGCAACTGGGCATCAGACCATCCTGTAAAGGCGCCAAGGGTCAATATCCCGAAAGGAGCGCGCTTTGAAAAAGTGCTGAAAGGCATGCGGGCAAGAATTGAGAAAAACAAGGCTTATGATAATTTCAAGGAGCCATTGCTTGAAGCTTATGATGCGATGCTGCACGGCGGCGGTTATGCAACGCGCATCAACAACCTGAAGGAGGTTATCGGCAGTAATGCATGCGAACTGGTGAATACGCGAGCGAACCGCGAGCTCAGGACACTTGTCGCGGTAAGCAGGATGTATCTTGGCAGGACGTCATTTGCGAAGAACAATCCAAAGGAATACGCCCTGCTTTGCGAGCTCCAGTCAGGGCTGCCATTGGGCTATGTTGCCTCATTGTGGGACCAAATCCGCGCCATTGAAAATGACAAGGATGAGCTTGAGAACAGGATTTCAAGGCTGCACGATGATTACAACTCAGCACGCTCAATAGCAGACTACGCAGACAAAGCGCTGTATGCTTCGACAGGGCTTTCTGGCAATGCAAAAATCAGGAAGCTTCAGTATGCGTGCAGGAACTACAGGGTGGCGCGCGAGGGTGTTCCATTTGATGCTGCAAAGCAGAACTGCTCTTTCAATATTGGAATGTGCCTTGCATTGATTGCAAGCGAAACACACGATGAGGATAAGTTTGAGGAAGCACTAAGCGAGTTTAAGCTGGCGCCAAAGAGTGCTTCGAGAAAAGACTGGATGGATTATTGCAAAGGGGAGATTAAATTTGCGCCGGTCGCACGGGCGGCATAGGCCTTCTTAGCACAGTTATTCCTGCAAGCGCATTGATGGCTGCATCAAGCTGGTCTGCAAGCCTGAGAAGCTTGTTTTTGACTGCATCTGTGATTATCTGGCCTGACACCATCACTGTCTTTTTCTTTCTGAGCGTCTCAATAACTTCCTTGTTGATTGTTTCCTGCAGGTTCACAAGCACAGGCAGGACTGCTGTTTGCTCGTATTTCTCAAATGTCTTGAGGTTTTGTTCCAGCTCCCTGAGTGTCCTTGATTCTGCAGGGCTGTTTTGCATCATTATCCTTATGCGGACATGCTCTGCTGCAGTGTGAATCTCATTGATTATTCTCTGTGAAACACTCGCAGCATCAATATCAAATCTTGCCTCTTCAACAGCCTTTTGTATCGCGTCCAAAAATGCCTGTTCTGATTTTGCGTCTATTGTCTTTTGGCCGCTCTTTCTCTTTACTGATTCTGCAAAGATAATCCTGTTGATAACCTCGCGTGTCTGGGCTGCGAGGCTGGCGAGGAGGCGCCTTTGCTTTTCGATGTTCCTCATTATCTCATCAATTTCAGGAACAATAACTGCTGCTGCAGGCGGTTGGACAGGGGCTGGCGCGCGTCTGGCAGGTCTTTGCGCAGGCGCTTGAGCCCTTGCTGCAGGCGGTGGGACAGGCGGCACAGCGGCCCTTCCTGCGATTGCCGCTCTTCTCTCGTTAATCGCAGCTTGCAATGCCAAAATGCCGCTTTCAACAGCATCAAGTGCCTTTTTGACAAGCCCTTCGAAAATCTCTTTCCAGTGCTTTATCTCTGCCTGGATTTCCTTGACCTGCGCCGTGTTGAATTTGGATGCGGCAGTGAATGCCTGGCACTTGGCAGTTATCTGGCCCAGCTTGTTTTCAAGCCACTCAATCAGTTGAATCACTTCGCGGCGGAGCGCCTCTGCCTCCTCTGGCGTTCTTGCAGCGCCCTCTTTTCTGATGAACGCCCTGATTGAATTTTTCATGGCATTAATGTCCACTTCATTTATGCTCTTTATCGCATCATCGTAAAGCGACTGCAGCTGTGCGTCTTTAAGCACAAGGAGGTGCTTTTCAAGGCGCAAAATTATATCATTTAATTGCTTCAATGAATTCTCAAGGATTTGGAGGTCGCGCTTCAGTATCCCGAGCTTCACAAGCAGTTCTGCCTGCTCAGGCCTTCCTGCAAATGTCTGTACTTCCCTCTCAATTGCTTCAACCATCTGCCCGTACTGGACCATTGTGGTCCTTATTTCGCTGTAATACTTCTTGAGAATAGCTTCTATGGCTGCTTTCAGGCCCATTATCTTGGTGACAAATGTCTTTTGGCCGTTTATTGCCTTGATTATTGATTCAATCCTTACAATAAGGTCAGTGATGTGCGCTTCTGTGTTCTTGGAGTCGCCCTGCTCTGCTGACTTGATTGCATTCTCAGCGTCTGCAATTGCAAGGTTCAATGCCTGCAGGATGTTTGCGTTTCTGATATCAATCTGATTGCTGGCATTGCTTGCAGTATTGACATTCACATTGATGTTGTTAAGATCCTGTCCAAGTCGTTCTCCTGGGTTTGGCGGAATAGGTCCTGGCGGTCCGGGTTCTGGTCCTGGCTCGGGTGGTCCAGGTTCTGGTGGGGTTGGTCCTGGTTCAGGCCCGGGTCCAGGTTCTGGTCCTGGCGCCCTTCTGAACTTTGGTAAAAACATCCAGATTATGAACAAAAAGATGAGTATTGGCGCGAGAAGGGAGAGGAAGCCGAACAGGTTCCTTACTGTCTCGCTGTTTGATGTCACAAACCACGAGTCCATAATCATCCACGCCAGCAGTGCGCAGATTAGCCCTGCGACAATTGGTGGAACATGGAGCTTTTTCAGCATGACGAAAAGTACTGCCCCAAGCAGGGCGGCAGATGCGACTGTTGTCAGCCAGTATTGGAACAGGGTTATTCCTGCTGCGCGCAGTGCGAACGCTGCAGATGCGCCGAGGATGATTCCGAGAATTGCGCCGAACTTCCTGCCTGCGCCTTTCTTTCCTTCACCCACTCCGCCTTCGCCCCTTTCAAAAATCATTGAGCCGAGAGGCGCGAGAAGCGCAGCGAACAATCCGCAAAGGAGTATGAGGTCAACAAAGAAGCTGAATCCCGGGTTGCTGGCATACATTTGGGGGATGTCAGGCAACGAATTAAGAACCGGAATGTTCTGGAGTCCTGCGCGTACCATAGTCTGTCAACTCTTTTAGTCTGCGTTCGTCAACTGTGTATATAAATATTTTGGCGAATGCCCCTCTATATTGAGTAACCGAAAAGCTTATATAGTAGTATTCACTACGTAGTGACAACAAAGGTGATAACTATGCCAAATCCACAACCAGTTCCCGTACAAGGGGGAGCGCCTCAGGGCGCACAGAATACTAATCCTCAGCAGTCCATACGCGATTATTTTGACAATCTTGGTCCTATGACCAAGCTTGCTGCCGGAACAATCGCATTGATTGGCGCTGCTTACATGCTTACAGGACCGTTCCCAAGGCACTTCTTTTACCGCAACCCGACTGCACAGGTACAAAGAGTTCAGGGAAAACAGGCTTCTGGCGATGAAGTTCAGAACACGCCTTACGCAATCAACAACAAGAACGAAATCCGCTTTATTGACGGTACTGTTGTTTCCTGCGATGATGTCGAGACAGCATCACGCGCCGCAATCCAATACGACCTTATAATTGACAATTTGCCGAAAACAAAAACGCTTTATGACCAGGCAAGGAGCGCAAAGCTTTCAATGTACGAAGCTATAAAAGACGGCCACATTTCAAGGCAGGAAATGGGGCTTGCGCCGAAGCCGGTTGAGGTTAAGCCTGCTGAGGCCCAGTACGGCAAATGCACAATCCACAAGACGAGAGGGGAATAAAATGCCGCTTATTCAAAAATTAAAAAATACAGCAGCCGCGGTTTGGAATCAAAAGAAAAAGGCAGCAATTGCCGCAGCCTGCGCTTTCACGATTTCAGTCTGTTACCATGGTTTTCCTGATACGATGGGCTACCTGTGGTGTGCAGGCAAGGAAACAGCAAAGTTTGGCGCAGACATTTTCTGGAATGGCGCCAAGCGTGTTTTTCCGAGCGAGGACAGCCGCAGTTACATCAAATTTGAATATGGCGGCAAGACATCCTGGTTGGACGTTCCTGCGCCTTATGCAGCAAGAATTGAGGAACTTGCCAACAAGTACCCCAATGGTTCAGATGTTCACAATGTGATGTATGACACCGATAATGCTGACTCCAAGGCGGACGGGGTTGCAACCGCACTGAATATTGAGAACATCCTGCTTAACAAGTTGAATACTGACAAGACGCCAAGGGCGACGATACATAGGGAAAAACCCAAATAGGATTTTTTTCAAAGAAAACGTTTATATATTAGCATTTGCCCTGCGTAGTTATGGCAGCAGCAACAGCGGCATTGATGATTGTGCCGCCAATTATCGCGGGCATTATTATTGGTATTTACGAGATTATTCTCCTGCACCGCGACGTCACTGTTCCGACGCACAGGTTCGGGCACGGCATTCACGCTGTTGTTTTCGCAATCATTGCCTGCTTCGTGACGATGAACACGCCGTGGGTTTTGCAGAATTTCTCATTCCTTCAGGGCATACCATACATGTCTGCAATAACGTTGCAGATTATTGTCGGAATAATAACAATGGTCAAGATTCACGGAGTCAGCGCTGCAATCAAGGCAAGTATGGGCGGAATGTCCCTTGGGCTTAGAGAGACCTGGTTCCACAGCGCAATGGTCGCGGCTCTTGTCGTCGCAGTGCCTTATGTCTGGCCGTTTATCGGACCTATGCTTCCAAGCTGGGCGCAGTGAGAATTCTTTGAACATACGAGAAAGTTCGCTTTTTTAAGTGTACAAGAAGGCAGAGTCTTTCGGATGGTTCGAGAAACGGCGTCTTTTATCGCTGTCTGCGGTAATGCGAACTTAAAAAACCACGAAATTTTAATGGGTAATGCGCAGGGTTGAACGTGGGACGGCCCTTTTTGAGTCGTTCTCTTTCGGATTGTAAATCGTACACTCTTCCAATTTCTGGCGATACGCCCCTCAATTCGTCCTGATAAGCGCGGTGAGCAGCATCGATATCTTCTCTGGGCAGAGCCATTGGTCTTTTAGGCCCGCCGTATGGTTGACCTACTGGTACAACCACATATTCGCAACCTGTTTGTTCTCTTAATTCTTGAAGTTGACGTTCAATTGTGGGTATGCTATCCAACGTTAACGGAGCAAACAGCATTCTGTCTAACACAATTCCATTTTCAATGATCTGGGCATGTTGTGCCCTGCTCATCTCTGATATTGCTGTGTTCGGCATCATACCTTTCTACGTGTTCTACCTATTTAAATGTCGCTTTGTGTAATCTCTCCCAATCAGATTTATTGACAAACCCGCAATGTCAAAGAATATTCAAAAGAATGCTTTACCGCTTATTCAATCTTAACTACTTCGCCGAGGCTCTGCCCTGGCATTCCTGTCTCGAAGATTGCCCTGACAGCTCCCTTGCCGCCGTGGATTGCAGCAATCTTTCCTTTCAGTTGCTTCTTGTTTTTGCCAGGGGACGTCCAGATTACTGTCTTTCCGACAAGGGCTTTTGCCTTGTCCTTGGTGTCAACAGTGTCGACAACAATTATCATGTGGTTTCCGCGCTTTCTTCGGAAAGTTCCCCTGAATGCGCTTATTCTTGCTTCCATAGCATTGCAGAATTCAGGGTTCGTTTAAAAAGGTTGTGTAAACAAGGCTTACTTCTTTCTTATGTCGCGGATGTGCGTATGCCTTATTTGTTCGATTAATTCCCTTACCTTGTGCGGGCGGGGGATGTTGCGCTCCACAAGCTCGTACTCAGTGCGCCCAGATGTGTTCACGTAGATTTTGCCATAATTTAGAATCCTTTCCCATAGGTTCTGGGAAATCTTTATGTCTGTGATTTCGCTGTAATAAACCGTGATAGTGTGCACGTTAAGGAGCCCTGAACTCAGCGTCAATTTTGCATCGTCGATGATGACTGCGTTGACTATGCGTGTTATTTCGACGATGATCAATATTAGCGCCGCAAGCGCAATTGCGCCTATCCTGGGCCAGCCGCTCAAAAAATACGCACCTGCAAGAATTCCGATGATGAGAAGATACCAGAAGATTCTAGCCCTTCTTGTCTGCCTTATTTTCACAGGCAGTTTTGTTTCGTCAAGCGCCATATTCCCTGATTTGTCTTGTTGGTATTAATATGTTGTGTTAACACGATGACAGCACAATCATCGTCTGCGTCTTGTCAACGCCCTGCACATTCCTTAACTTCCTGATGACAAAGTCATTGAGCTCTTCAAGGTCTGCTGCCCTGACCTTTACAAGCATGTCTGCTCCGCCTGTGAGAATGCTGACTTCCTCGACATCAGGCATTCCCCTGATTTCCTTTGCCGCGTCCTCCTGCTGCACTCGCCCGCCTGTCGGCAGGATATATTCGAAAGACACGAGGATAAATGCGAGAATTTGCTTGCCTGCTTTTCTCCAGTCAATGTCAGCAGTGTAGCGCATGATTATGCCAAGCTGTTCGAGTTTTTTTATCCTGTTGTGCACAGTTGTCTGCGGAAGCCCTGTTTCTTTCGCAAGGCTTTGCACTGACCGCTTGGAATCCTCCTTAATCAGTCTTAACAGCTTTTGGTCGTTATTATCCAATTTATTCATATGTCGGAAACTCCTGCACGGAAACCACTGGGAGTTTCCGAGCATGCTCAAGAACTGCTAAAATGGTATTTATTACTGCAGTTCTTGACATAAATGGAATATTATTCCATATATTTAAACATTTCGGAATATAATCACAAATAATAAGTCAAAGTCGGAACCAATAAGCAGCCCATTGCGTGCGCCCTGCTCACTTTCAGCCACGGCGCAAGAAGCCCGAGCAAAGCGCTTATTATCAAAACACAAAGCCCGCGCCAGCCAACAAGGCAAGTGCACAATACGACGAGAAACAGCAAAATTGACGCGCTGAGCAGGGGATAATTCACGCGCTCGACAAGCTCTGAAAATCCTTTTGCGCAGAGCAAGGTGAGCACTGCTGCGATCAGCCCGGCTGCAAGTGCAACACCGCCGAGCAGCCACAGGTCATTTGAAGTTGTTTCAATCAATTGCTCCATCACTGCTATTGCGCCGTTCCTTGCCTTGCCCAAAACAACAAGCGTCACAAGCGATGACAAAAAATCAGCTGTGTGCAAGCCTCCGACAAGCACAAGGTAAGAATGGCTTGATGACTTGAATATCGTCGTGGAAAGCGCTCCTGCGTGCCCTGGGCCAAGCCCTGGGAAAAGCGTCACAAGCGTTCCACCCACAAGCCCGCCAAGGATTCCTTTTGCAGCCTCTTTTTTCTTTAGCCGCGCAAACCTGCCGATTTGGACAGGGATTTTTGTGTTCTCAAAAAGCGCCAGCGCCAAAGAGCTGGCTCCGAACAGCCCTGAGAGCAGCGGCAGCAGGGGCTGGCTGAGCTCGAGCTTTTTTAAGACGATAAAACCCAGCAGGCCTGTTGCGCCGAACACAATTGCTGCCTTCCAGAAGTCCTTTCCTTCTTTCGCGATTAGCACGATTATCAGGGCAATAAGCAGCCATCCTATGAACGGCTTAAGTGCGCTGAAAAGTATTGGAAACGCCCATATCAACAATGGAAATGCAGCAAGAGTCAGGACAAGGCAGCCTAATGCGCCGATTGTTGCAAACCTGACAGCATCATAGCCAAGCCCCTTGTGGAGCATTTTGTGGCCAGGCAGCATTATAAGGGCAGAGCTGTCATCAGGCGCTCCGAGGAATATCGACGGCACAACCTCGACAAATGCGTGGGTTATGCCCATTGCCACGATAAAAACCGCGATGTCAGTGTCTGCAAAATAGTCAAGCAGGTATGAGCTTCCTGCAAGCACAAGCGAGGCAATCAGGTTGATGTGGATGCCTGGCACAAGCCCTGCGATTACGCCGAAGAAAATGCCAAGGACGAACGCGGTTATCATTATTATTAGGCGGAAATTATTCCGGGTTTCCCGCAAACTTTCCGACGACAGCCGCTTTGCCATGTTTTTGCGCTCTCGTCGGGACAGAACTAATCATGTTTTGAGTCTTTATGTGCGTTTTGCTAAAGATTTCCGACGATATCGGAGATTTTCCGGCAGAATTGTTCCTATCTTGTAGCCACTAAATAGTGGCTACAAACCGAAAGATTTATATAGGGGAAAATGCTATTTTACACATATCGTGAGAGAAGCTTAAGATTTATAAGAAAGCTCATAAAGGTGTTATTAAAATGCAAGAATACCCGTCGCCACAAAGGAGAAGGATGGCTTCTGAGACTGCAACAGTCATGTTTGTCGACTTGGTTGAATACACACGAACAACCACTGGTTTGACGCGCGAGCACATTGACCAGCTTCTCAACGCTTTTGAGACTTTGCCTATGCCTGTCCTTGAAAGGTATGGCGGAACCATTGTCAAGAAAATCGGCGACGCTTTGCTTATCACGTTCAAATCTCCAACAGACGCAGTCCTTTGCGGAATCGCATTGCAGCATACCTTCAAGCGCTACAATGTCACAAACAGGCTCAGGCACCCGTTGCGCATACGTGTCGCAATCCACTCAGGAGAGGTTTTGAAGCGCGACAATGACGTTTTCGGCGACGCTGTCAACACAGCCTCGCGCATTGAGTCTCTTTCAAAGCCAGGGCAGGTTGTTTTCAGCGACGCTGTCTTCTCGGCTATGAACAAGAATGAAGTTCCTTTTGTCCAGCTTGGCTGGCAGCAGCTCAGGGGAGTCAAGTACCCGATAAGGCTGTTCCGCGTCAAGACGCGGGAAGATGAGGTAACGCAGCGCAGGCAGATGATAAAGGGCTACATAAGAAGGATAATTGCAATAATCATTGTTGTCGGATTGCTTGCACTGATAGGACACTACCTCTGGCTCAACTTTGGGCTTTCCCAGCAGATGCAGGAGACTATTGAGAATCTTACGTCTATAGGCTGAGCCCCACTGGACATTCTAATCTCTTTGCATAAAGCATATAAATGACTGTTTTGGACACAGTCATATGCCTCGTGTGCAAAGCCCAAGCTCGATAGGCTGCTTCAAGCAGTGCCGAAGGAAGTATTATTACCAGTACATTGCCGCGCTTGAGACAAAGCCAAACGTGCACCAGGTCCGCGGCAACATCGCGCACTCTGTCCTTGAGACTTTCTTTGACCAGGATGTTACAAGGCTCACGCTTGACTCATTTGAGCTTGGTTTGATGGAGATAATGCAGGACCTTTTGCTGCGCGAGTGGCAGAAGGCAGACGCAAAGCTGAAATCACTGGGCCTTACGCCTGTGCAAAGGCAGTTCTATTTCGAGGACACATTGCTTATGCTTCTCAACTGGCTAAATCATTTTGTCCGCAAGGTCTACACTCTTGCAGGCTCTTTCCCTGAGCGTTTTGCAAAGCTCACCCCAATCCGCGAGGAATTGATTATGAGCGACACATTGAAGGCAAAGGGAATCATTGACGCGATTGAGGAATACGAAGGGCAGGTAAGGATAATGGACTACAAGACAAGCAGCCACAGCGACGAGGAGGAATACCGCCTGCAATTGGCAATTTACACTTTGCTGTATCACGAAAAGCACGGAAAGCTGCCTGACAAGGCAGGGATTTACTTCCTGAAAGACAGGCCGAAGTTTATCGAAGTTGACGAGTCATTGCTTGAGCTTGCAAGGAGGGAAATCGGGCTGATTCACAAGCACACCCAGTCAGACAAGGTCATTGATTATCCCCGAAGCCCGAGCAAGCTTTGCAAGTGGTCAACAGGGCAGTGTGATTTCTTGGCGGTCTGCAAGCCGTTTGACCCGCACCCTGACGAGCAGGCATTTATTTCAGAGGCTGAGATGATAAAGAAGGCAGCCGACTAATTTTTATACTCAATTATTCGCACATAGGGGGTATGGCTATCAAGGATGTCATTCTCACGATGGAAGAGATAGGGTTTACCAGTGTCATCCTGCCATTTGTTATAATATTCACTGTCGTATTCGCTGTTCTGCAGAAGAGCAGGGTTCTTGGCGCTGATTCCAAAGGCAATCCGAAAGCAAACTACAACGCAATGGTCGCGTTTATTATCGCTTTCTTTGCGCTGATAATGTTTAAGACACTGAGCGTGATGAACTATTTTATACGCTATGTCGCGGTTTTGCTTTTTATATTCGTAATCTTGGGGATAGTCCTGTCGTTTATCGGCGGACACGTTCATATGAGCGGAGCGATAAAATCAATCGCGCTCGGCCTGATACTTATCGTCCTGCTTGAGGCGCTTGTGATGGGCGGAATGATTCCTGAAGACATCGCCTATAGGGTTATCATGCCGTTATTGGTGGCATTGCTCATCGCAGCAGGGCTCATCGCGATGATGACAAGCGGCAAAAAAGAGAAGAAAACGCAGGAAAAAAGATCAGAGGAAAAAGTGGAGAAGAAAGGGAAGTCTGAGGCAAAGGGAAAAGGCAGGGAAGCCAAGCTTCAGGAAATGCCTCCCGGTGGAGAAGTTGAACTTTAGTTGTAATACACGCTTTTTGCCAGGAATGGTCTTTTTTCTTTGTCAAATTCAACCCTGACTGCTGCATTTGGTCCGACATAAAGGAACCACTGGTTTCCGTCTTCGCTGCGCTTTACTTTTGCGCGTTCAAGGTGATAGTGCCCGAATACGTTTAATGCCGGCTTGAATTTTTCATCAACTTCAACAGCGCCCTTGTCGACTCCGAATTTTGCCATGGGTTGTCCTTCCTTGTAATGAGGGTCCCATTGCTGGATTTCTGGCTTGTAAGCCTTGTGAGTGACAAAGACGTCAATTTTCCCTTGGTGCTTAAGCAGCATTTTGGCTAATTCAGATGTTTCTTCAGCGTCATAAAATTGCAAGTGCTGGTATAAATCAGGGAATGTGTTTGCTGCCCCAACTGATTCACCTGTTGCAGGCAGGCCTGCGATAACAAGGCCTTTGAATTCAGCGGTTTTTCCGAGCAGGTAATTGACTGCGCTTAGGCTTTTACGAGCTGAAAGAGGGTCGTGATTTCCTGATGTCCCAAATCCCAGAATGCCTGCCTGTTTGTAGTATTTGTTTATGCCTTCTGCGCGCGTATTGTAGTGGTTTATGAATTCCTGCTTTGCTTCTTCCTCTGCGTTTAATACTTCGTTCACTGTAGGGTGATTTTGCAGGAAGTTCTGGACCTGTGCCTTTTTTCCCTCTGTTGGAGACTCACTAAACTCCTGATAAAGTGCATTAAATTGCTGCAGTTCCTCTTCGCTTGCCTTGCTTTCTGGCTGGTGCTTCCTTTTGAGCTCTTCAAGAATAATGTCTGACTCGTATCCCGCAAGGTTGCCTTCTTCGTCTTGAACCTGCTGGTCAAGGTCGTCGCCTGCGGTTATCAGCGCATCGCAGCCTTTTGCAAAGCCTGCTATCTGCTTTAATTTCTTCTCGTCGTTGTGGACGTCAGAAATGCACAGCAGGGTTGTCATCTCTGACCCCCTTATAGCTGGTCAATGTACTTGCGCCTGCGTGTGAGCACCCAGATTTCTGTTGCCAGCACTCCTACAAGCACGAGTATGACCAAGCCAAGCAGCATTGCATAGCTGTTGCTGTTCTTGAACCCTGTGCTCTTAACCTCTGCAGTCGGCGCGACTACGTCAACGCTTTCCTGCCTTGGCTCTGGCTGTGGCTGGACAGTCTGATTCTTTGCTACAGGCTTTGTAGGCTCAAGCGGTATGAATGTTATCGGCTGAGTCTTGTTTTGCTGTGTGACTGTGCGGGTTGTTCCAAGGACATTGAACCTTGCAACTGACTGTTCACAGTACAGTGCGCCGTTCTCGTCCTCTCCTTTTGCAGTCAGGATGAGCCTTATGCTTCCCTTTGCATCATCTTCAACAGTGCCGCTGAGTGTTGCCTCTTCCTCATCGTCAGCGTCTATCTCAACATTGTCGCTGTCGTCAAGGTCAAGCTCATCAGTGTCGCCTGTTGCGCTGACTTCTGCTTCAATCATCGGGTCGTCATTGTCGCTGAAGCGGTTCTTCAGCTCAACTATGACATCAACATCATCATTTGCGTAAACGTCGGCAAAACCTGACTCGATTTCTTTCTTCTGCCCTCCTGCAATCTTTGCGTAGACTGAAAGTATTGAGAGCTGGTTTTCAGCCTGCATCTTTACTTCCTGTGCTGCGCTTGCGTTCTGGCTGGTGCTGACTGTCAGTGTGCCTATGCTCATTGCTTTCTTGTTGCAGTCGCTGTCGACAGCGTCAAGGTCAAGCGGGACATATGCGTTCAATGTTATTGTGGCTGTCTGCCCTGAAGCAAGGCTTGCAGGGATGCCTGTAAAGTTAAGCTTGTATTTTGCGTCAATTCCGCTGAAAGTGAATCCTGTCAGTGCAACAGTTCCTGTGTTTTGCGCTGTGAACTGCGTGCTGACATTATCTCCGCGCTTCTGTGAAGAGGAGCCAAGTGTTGAAATCTGCGAAACGCTGAATGCAGCTCCAGGTGTTGGGGCTATCGGATTGCCCCCTGTCTGGTTTACATCGGTCTGGTTTGCAGGCGGTGTGACAGGCGGCTGAACAGTGATAACAGGGAAATACTGCAACAGGTAAGTGCTTTCGCACGGCTGTGACCAGTTGCGGCCATAGCCATATGTCTGATTGTTGCAGGAATAGTCAATAAGCGGGATGTATTTTGACAATGTGATGTTCTGGAGAGTGCCTCCAACAACTATGTCAGATGTCTGCAGCGGGAATGTGTGCCAGTTTGCAAGCACATAAGCTGCCTTCCTTGTGTCATCTGCAGTGTTTCCAAATGCGGCAATATGGACTGTGCTGTTATTGTCATAAAGCTTGATGCGGGCGTTTCCGTTTGCAACGCTGATGCTGTTGTTTGTGATCTGCGTTGTGATGCTGTTCTTTCCGACGCTGATTATGTTCCTTCCTGTGATGTTGCTTATTTCGCTTGCAAGGACTATGCTGTTCTGGATTCCCTGCTCGTTAAGTGAGTTTACTATTGTGTTGACGCTGACAACATCAAGAGTTGTCGCATTGTCGCCGACCACAACAGAAACCTCGCTGAAAAAAGAGGGATAATTAGACAAGTCAACTGCGAAAACCGCAGGTATTGCGAACAAAATTGCAAGGAATAAAGCAAGCTTTTTCATTTTTTACCTCATGCAGGCGCCACAGCAATGTCAGTCAGGGTTGTCCCTGTGATCTTGAGTGCGCTTGCGTTCATGTTGTACAAATCGTGCGTTGCGAGTGCGCGGCTAGCCTGCCTGACTTTCAGGTCATCTGAGCCAGAAGCCATCAGGTAAACACTGCCGTCTGCAAGTTCAGCTGTCTGGATAAGCCCGCATCCCGGAGGAAGGACTTTTCCAACGCCGTCCCAGAGTGCCTTTACCGCCTGGTTGATTCCATACTGCCCGACTGCAAATCCATTGCTGCCCTGCAGTGAAGCAACTTCGCTCGCGAGCTTTCCTGTAACAACAGGGGCTGTGTAGCCGTAGTTTGCCTTTGCGTCAGCAATGAAGCGGTTTGATACTTCTGTTGCTGCAACAATGTCGCTTGCAGGTGCTGTGTCGCCGACAATATTTATGATTCCAGGGTTTGCTCCGAACTGGAACAGCCTGTTAAGATAGTCAATTGCCTCAGATGCGTAAAGTGTGCTTGCGACCTGCTTGCCATTCCAGACCACATTTGGTTCCAGCGCGACAAGCACGTCCTCTTCGCTGCCTTTCTTCACAAGCCATTCAAGCTTGTAATTTCCATTAGGTCCGTTCTTGACAGGGAAAACAAAAGGAGGTGTTGCAAGTCCAATGTCTTTTGTGAAGTTAAGACTTGGCGAGTAAAACTGCCAGTCAACCTTGCCTGTAGGGCTTGTGAGCCTCATACCGACCATTGCGTCAGTAATGTCTTCTTTAGGATTGACAATAATATTGGAGTAGTGGCGCAGATTTGTCTGCAAAGGCGGCTGTTCGTCCTGCTTGTATTTCAGGCCGTCAACATTTGTTTCAAGAACATCAAACTTGCTTGCGAGCCCTGGCGCTGGCGCATAGCTGCTGTCTTTGCCAGAGTCATTGCATCCTGTAATTGCGTGTATTGGCGCAAGGAGTATCATTCCTGCTCCTGCTTTGCCCATATACCTAAGGAAATCGCGTCGATTGTAATTAGTGTTCTTATTCATTTTAGTCCACCCCAATAATGTTACTACTGTCAGGTTAGTATTAACCCCTATATAAATCTTTCTGTTTTAACTACTGCGTGGGGGTAAAAATATCTTTGCGTTTGTTCCCGCAAGGCTTTTAAATCACGATAGGCTCAGGCAAAGCAATGGCCAAAAGTTCTACTGAGTTTAAGACTACTGCTGACCTGAAAGTCCCTGAGAGTATTGTTGACCAGGTCATAGGGCAGGAGGGCGCTGTTGAGATTATCCGCAAGGCAGCGATGCAGAGAAGGCACGTTTTGCTTATTGGCGAGCCGGGAACAGGAAAGTCAATGCTCGGGCTTGCGCTGGCTGAATTGCTGCCAAAAGAGAAGCTTGTTGACGTCCTTGCACTGCCCAATCCAAATGACGAGAACCAGCCGGTTATCCGCATTGTTCCTGCCGGCAAGGGCCGCGAGGTTGTTGCGCGCAGCAGGATGCAGATATCAGGAGCGTTCAGCGGAACAAACTGGTTCCTGCTGATACTTGCTATTATTATATCGCTGATTCCTTATTACCTGTATGCCAGAAAGATGTTTCCTTTTGACAATGCTGTTGTTTATGCAGCCTCAATGATTACAGGGATGGTTTTTGTCCTTGGCATTGCCCTTATAATTAGCCTGAGCAAGCGCATAATGCCCCAGCAGAGGGTTGAGGTGCCAAAGGTTATCGTGGATAATTTCGGCAGGAAGACAGCGCCGTTCTGGGACGCGACAGGAGCCCACGCAGGAGCGCTTTTGGGCGATGTTTTGCACGACCCATTGCAGTCAGGCGGGCTTGGAACCCCTGCGCACGAAAGGGTTGTTGCAGGAATGATTCACAAGGCAAACATGGGAGTCCTTTTTGTTGACGAGATTGCGACATTGCAGCCTGCGACACAGCAGGAATTATTGACTTCTTTGCAGGAAGGCAAGTATTCCATAACAGGCCAGTCTGAGAGGAGCTCTGGCGCAATGGTCAGAACAGAGCCAGTGCCGTGCAACTTTATTTTAGTCGCTGCTGGCAATGTTGAAACAGTCTCGCATATGCACCCTGCTTTGCGTTCAAGGATTCGCGGTTATGGCTATGAAGTGTTCATGAAGGATACAATGCCTGACAGCCCTGAAAACCGGCTAAAGATAGCGCGCTTTATTGCACAGGAAGTTGAAAAGGACAAGAAAATCCCGCACTTCACAAAAGCAGCTGTTGACTGCATTGTTGAGGAAGCGCGCAAAATGGCAAACAGGAAGCAGTCATTGACTCTTCGCTTGCGTGAGCTTGGCGGATTGATTCGCGCCGCTGGCGATTTGGCATCGGAGCAAAAGGCCAAGTTTGTTGATGTTCAGCACGTGAAAGACGCAAAGAAGATTGCGCGCACTCTTGAACAGCAGATTGCGGACAAGTTTATTGAGCGAAAGAAAGAATACGACGTTATTGTTACCGAAGGCAAGCAGGTTGGCCGTGTAAATGGCTTGGCAGTGATTGGCGGTGGCGGCTCTTATTCAGGAATAATCCTGCCTATTGAGTCAGAAGTCACCCCTGGCGGAAAAGAGAAGGAAATTATTGCGACAGGAAAGCTTGGAGAGATAGCAAAAGAGGCTATCAAGAATGTTTCTGCAATTATCAAGAAGCGCTTTGGAAAGGACATAAAGAATTATGACATTTATGTGCAGTTTTTGCAGACTTATGAGGGAGTTGAGGGCGACTCTGCAAGCATTGCTGTTGCAACGTCAATAATTTCTGCCTTGACAAAAGTTCCTGTCAGGCAGGATACGGCGATGACTGGCTCGCTGTCAGTGCGCGGAGAGGTTTTGCCTATTGGCGGAGTCTCTGCGAAGATTGAGGCAGCGATTGAAGTCGGCTTGAAGCGTGTTATTGTGCCAAAGAGCAACATGCAGGACATAGTCATTGACAAGAAACAGCTCGAGAAAATCAAGATAATCCCTGTTGAGACAATTTCTGAAGTGCTTAACGAGGCGCTCGCAGGCAAAATCAGGAAGCGCTAAAGCTTAGTATTCTTCATTTCCGCAATGCTTTTATACTCGGCGTATCCGCCTTCGGCGTATGGGGAACGAAGAAGACCATTTGCAGAGCATACACGAGTGCCCTGACTGCGCCTCTGAGAATATTATACACAGTACGATGCGCGACCAGGTGATTTGCAAGGACTGCGGGCTTGTTTTTGAGCCCTTCATGCCTGTGGAAAGGCCTGTTACCGCAAAGGCGCGTGAAGCGCCTGTCAGAAAGGCAAAGCCTGCCAAGGCAAGGAAAGCCAAGGCGAAAAAGGCAAAGCCGGCAAAGAAGCCAAAAGCCAGAAAGGCAAAGGCAAGGGCAAAGCCTGCGAAAAAAGCAAGGGCAAAAGCAAAGCCTGCAAAGAAAGCGAAAAAAGCCAAGTCGAAAAAGAAAAAGTTCGGCTGGTGGTAACTTTTTTGTTTTTTAGTATTATTTATCAGAAATCCATCTGACTTCAACTTCGTCTGTCCTTTCTTGCGGTGAGATGTCTGCTTTTTCAGGCGCTACGGCTTCTTTTTGCTGGAGTATTCCCTGCCAGGCAATCATTGCGCCCTGGTCTCCTGAATACTCAAGAGGGACTGCATAGAACTTTGCCCCTCTTGCAGAGCACATTTTCTCGAGCATTTCTCCAAGGCGCTTGTTTGCTGCCACACCGCCGATTAGCAATAATTCTTTTTTTCCTGTGTGCGCCATGGCGCGCTCTGAGACTTCTGCGAGCATTGCAAAGCAAGTCTCCTGCAAAGAGAAGCAAAGGTCATTTACTGACGCTCCTGACCTTAACAGCTGTTCTGCTTTTGTCAATATTCCTGAGAAGCTGACATCCATTCCTTTTACTGAGTAAGGAAGCTCAATGTATTTTCCTGTTTTTGCCAATTCTTCTATTTTTGGCCCGCCAGGAAAGCCGAGTTTTGCATCCCTTGCGAACTTGTCAAAGGTGTTGCCAAGCCCATTGTCAAGAGTTTCGCCAAATATCCTGTATCTTCCGCCAGCCAGAGCAATGACTTGCGTATTTGGTCCTGAAACATAGAGATAAACAGGGTCTTTTGCGCCTGTAATCAGGTTGCCAATGCTCAGGTGTGAAACTGAATGATTTACTCCGATTATTGGCGCGTTTAGTTTTTTTGCAAGCTCAACTGCCATTTTTTGCCCGACTCCGAGAATTGCCGGAGTGAGCCCAGGTCCTCTTGAATATGCAATCAGTGAAACCTGCTCAAGCTTGATTCTTGCCTGCTTCAAAGCATCTTCAAGAACTTGGTCTTTTACATCGCGGTGATGCCTCGCAACCTCATTCGGAATCATCCCGCCTTCTTCTGTCGTAAAACTGGCTTTAGCATTAGCCAGTATTTTGCCTTCAAATGTGGCTATGCCTATCCCGAATGTGTGCGCTGTGCTTTCAATCCCAAGGCAGTATTGCGGCATACGTTGTTTTTGGCTTGCCTGATTTATAAAGCTTGTTTAGCATATTAACAAGAATGCACACAAAATATGATTTGTAATTCCAGCCAAATCGTGCTTTATAGCCCTTAATAGCGAAGAAAACAAGCTTATTAGTAACTACCCAAGAGTAGTGTCAAAAGGAAAAGTTTATATACTCAATCGTCTTAGATAATCATATTCGTGGGGGTGCTAATGATAACTCACAGCGTCAAACTCTTGCAACAGCTTCAGTATCCTTCAGGGTTATTTGCCGCTGCTGCTCAGAGCGTTAAGACAGGCTATAGCCGTGCATGGCTGCGTGACAATGTTTATGCAGCTCTCGGGCTGGAAGCTGTCGGCAATTACGATGCTGTTGTGAAGACTTACCGCGCACTTCTTGAAATTCTCAAAAAGCATGAATACAAAATGGACTGGATGATAAAGGAGCCAATGCCAAAGGCAGCTTTCCGTTACATCCACGCGCGTTATGACCCTATTACAGGCGACGAGATAAAGGAAGAGTGGGGAAACAAGCAGAATGACGCTATCGGCGCTATTCTGTTCAAGATTGGCGAACTGGTGAGAAAGGGAATATTGCAGCTTTCTGGCGACGACAAGCGCATAGTGCAGAAGCTTGTCAGCTATCTTGCAGCGATTGAATACTGGAAGGACGCTGACAATGGAATGTGGGAGGAAAACGAGGAAGTCCACGCATCATCTGTCGGAGCCTGTGTCGCAGGACTTATCGCTGTAAAGGGAATAGTTGTTGTTCCTGAAGTGATTATACAGAAGGGAAGGGAAGCCTTGAATGCTCTTCTGCCCTGTGAATCTGCAACAAAGGAAACAGACCTTGCTTTGCTTTCATTGATTTACCCTTACAATATTGTAGACGAAAAACAGCGCGATGCAATCCTCAAGAACGTCGAGGAAAACCTGTTGCGTGAAAAAGGAGTCATCCGCTACGAAGGTGACAAGTATTACAACAAGGACGGAGAGGCAGAATGGACAATGGGCCTTGCCTGGCTCGCGATAATTTACAAACAGCTCGGAATAACAAACAAGCACAAGTTCTTTGTAGAAAAAACAAAATCAGCAATGAACGAACAGGGAGAACTTCCAGAACTCTACTTCGCAAACTCCTCGCAGCACAACGAGAACACGCCGCTTGGATGGGCTCAGTCTTTGTACTTGGTTGCTGCAGCTTGATTTTCTGAAGGTATGTTTATAAACAAAGAAGTCTATTTTGGCTTTTTAGGATGCGAATATTAACAACGGCGCGCTTGCAGAGATTGTTTATCTTTTTACTGCTTTTAGCCATTTGTGTTTCAACAGTGATTGCTGACACTGCAGGGCCAAACAGCCCAGGAACCGCGGTGAATGATACCAGCATCGGCACAATTCCATGGACCAGTCCCGGCAACATTACCAGCTCGAATGAACTGCGCGCAGCGGCAAACCTCAATGACTTTGAAATCTCTAATTACCTTATTGCGCGCAATTTTAACTTTTCCATCCCCGCAGGCGCGATAATCAACGGCATCATGGTGACAATAGAACGCCAGAAAGAGGGCGTACCAGGTATCATCCACGACTACTCATTAAAGCTCCTGAAGAACGGCATCATTCAGGGAAGCAATAAGGCAAACCAGATCGAATGGACAGCGAACTATGATTCAAATGTAACATACGGCAGCCCTACTGACCTCTGGGCGCTCTCACTGACTCCTGCAGACCTCAATAACATCAGCTTTGGCGTTGCAATTGCTGCAATAAAGAACAACACTAATGGCAATAGCTTCGCTGCGCGGGTTGACAACATCCGCGTCACAGTATATTATACTCCTGACACAACGCCTCCTAATGTAACAGTTCCTGCAAACATGACTGAAGAAGCAACAAGCCCAGCAGGAGCAACTGCCACGTTCTCTGCAACAGCGGTTGACAACATCGATGGCGCAATCACACCAACATGCATTCCAATCTCAGGCTCAACATTCCCGCTTGGACTGACAAAAGTCAATTGCACCGCAACAGACTCAGCAGGCAACAAAGGCTCTGCAGTATTCAGCATCACAGTGCACGACACAACCCTGCCCATTGTAACAATTCCTGCGAACATGACTGAAGAAGCAACAAGCCCAGCAGGAGCAACTGCCACGTTCTCTGCAACAGCGGTTGACAACATCGATGGCGCAATCACACTAACATGCATTCCAATCTCAGGCTCAACATTCCCGCTTGGACTGACAACAGTGAACTGCACCGCAACAGACAGCTCTGGAAACTCGGGCCCTAACTTATTTACTGTCACAGTGGTTGACACGACAGCGCCGGTGATAACAATAATCGGCGCGAGCATTGCCAACATTACTGCAGGAAATTCATACACTGACGCAGGAGCCACTGCGCTTGACAATTATGACGGCAACATTACAGGAGCAATCGTTTCGTCAATCACGGTAAACGCGCATGATGCTGGCACTTACAACGTGACTTACTCTATTAATGACAGTTCAGGCAACACTGCAAGCGCAACGCGCACTGTCAATGTCCAAGCCCAGCCGGACTCTCATTACGGGCTTGGCGAGTATGCATTCTCGCACTTTGCACAGCAGGCTCCGGCTCCTTCAGCTGCGCCAGCTTCAGCGGCAGCAGCGCCTGCAGCAGCACCAGCTCCTGCGGCAATAGCCGCGCCTGGAGCCGCGCAGTCAGGCGGTGAAGCGCAGGGCATGGCAGCAGAACAAGGCGGGGCGGCAATGACTGCGCCAATAGGGGGTAATCCTGCCCCTTCAGACAATGAAATCTCAGGGGCTGCGGTTGAGGCGACAACAGGCAACCAGATTACAGGCGCAGTAACAGGATTCTTCAACAAGACAAAGTGGTACTGGCTTGCAGGACTGATAGTGTTTGTAATGATGCTTCTCGGCTACTGGGATTACCGCAGGAGAAAGCGGCAGGGTGCAGAAAACAGTGCTGATTGACACGCACCCGATATATTATTATACCCAAATACTACTCGTTCTTCATGCGCAAAGGAATGCTTATCGGGGCTATCGCAGGGTTTCTTGTTGGATTGCTGATTCAGGCGCGCGGCTCGCTGACAACAGGGCTGGTAACGCAGTCCATCAGCCCTGAAGGCGCGTATTTCTTCGCTGTTGCTTTCGGCGTGACAATTTTCATAGCGTCATTGTGCGGAATAATCGGCGCGTTTGTTGGGGCAATTCTGGAAGAGGGGATGCTGTTCTTCAAGCATTAAGATGTCGGAAACCACAATTCGCAATCACTCGGCTTCAGCTAGAAGTAAGAGGGTGGTTTCCGAGCATGACTTGAGCAACGCTTTGCGTTGTCAAGTTCCCGAAAACGCATGCGTTTTCGCGACTCAAGACCCGCGGAGGTTCTTGACATGAATAAGAAATTACTATTAAAATTATGGCGAAAGGAAGAGAATGCTCCTTTCCAAGGTTGGGACTTTTCATATTTAGATAAAAGGATGAAAAGTGAAAGTCCATCTTGGAATTATATCAAAATGGCTAAAAAATTGGTGAGACACAGTTCTTTTTTATTAGATATCGATACTGGAGGAGGAGAACGACTTCTAGAACTAGCTCCGCTTCCTAAAAATTCTTACGCTACTGAAGGGTACAAACCCAATGTTAAAGTAGCAAAGAAGAATCTTAAAAAAGTAGGTGTAAAAGTTATTGAAGCTGATTCTGCACATAAAATTCCTTTCGATGATGGATATTTTGATTTAATCCTTAATAGACATGGAGCAATTAATGCTAAGGAAATTTATAGAGTTCTGAAAACTGGAGGAATATTCTTTACCCAGCAAGTAGATTGCAAAAGAAATCTGGTTGATCTTATCAAAGCATTTAATTGTAAACCTAAATGGACATTTAATAATCTATCTTATCGAAAAAAGGAACTGAAGAAACAAGGTTTTGAAATACTTAAGACTGCTGAATGGAAAGGTAAGATTGTCTTTAAAGATGTTGGAGCTATAATCTATTTTCTTAAATATACCGCTTGGCTTGTTGATGATTTTAGCGTTTCTTCACACCTTAGATATTTAGAAAGGTTACAAAGTAAGCTTGAAAGAGAAGGCATGCTTATCTTTACTTTGTCTAATTTTATGATGTTAGTGAAGAAAAAATGAAAATGGTGAACCTTTTGTGACAATACTTTTTGTTGCCTCATCCTGCGGGATAGTCGGCGCTTTTGTAGGAGCAGTTCTGGAAGAGGGCTTGCAGTTCTTCAGGCATTAAAATGAAAAAGGCAGTAATTGGCGGATTGATTGGGTTTGTTCTCGGCTGGCTTTTACAGGGTATGGGCTTGGTAAGGCTTGATGCAGTAACAAGGGCATTAAGTGTCGGCTCTGCTAATTTCATAACAATAGCTTTTGCTGTTACAATCGGGTTTGCTGTTATTTGCGGGATTATTGGCGCAGTAATAGGCGCGTTCTGGAAGTCATTGCGGTGATTCTTTCTTTAGGATTATCTTGTTTGTGAATCCGTGCCTTTCCTTGACAATAAGCCCTTTTTGCAAAAGCCTGTGAAGAATCCTTGTGGCTTTGACTTTTGAAATGCCCAGCTTTGACACTAAAGCGCTCTGCAGCATCTCCCCTTTGGCTCCAAGCAATTCAAGCACAACCTTTTGCTCATCAGGCTTCAAAAGCGAAAGTATCTGCTTGTATTTCTCTTCCAAATTCTCTTTTTTGAAGACTTTTGCTATCTGCTGTATTTCTGCGTTGTAATAAATGTGGATTGATGCAGCGCCAACGAAAAATGCACACACTATACAAAGCAAAACCAGCTGCAAAGGGAAGTATTCAGGTGTTTGCGTTGTTACCTCCTGGCCTGTTTCAAGGGCTATCTGGAATGTCTGCGGAGTAAAGAGCTTGTCAAACAGCAGGAATAGCGCTACAATAAGCACTACTACGGATATTATCAGGCTGAATCTTTTCATAGAGGAAACCAATTCTGCCCCCATTATAAACATTTCCTTTTCAAGTGCTCTTGTTTCATAAAAGTGAAACCAGTTACAGCAAACAAATATATGTCGTTTCACTCTATGCCTGGTTTATGGCCACAAAAAACCAAAGCTCGGTAAACCATTGGAAGATTGTATCACTGATATTTATCGCACTGTTCGCTGTTTTGCTGATTGTAAGCTTGGTTCGCTTCAGCCATTCCCGGCCGTCATTGACTCCGGCAACGCCTGAGCAAATGGAAAGCGCCAAAGCCATTGTTGTGCAAAACCTGCAGGCAAGCGGCGATGATATTAGCAATTACACTATTGAAGCGAGTTCAGAGATAGGTCGCATGGGAGATGCGCAAAAAGAAGTCCTGCGCGTGACTGCTGAAAATGACACTTCAAGGCATTTTTACCTTGTTGACCTTGAAACAGGAAAACTGGTATTGCACGATGCAACCCACAGGTATGACTGGATGGCTGAAATGAAACCGCCGCGAGCGGCAAAAGGAGGATGGTTCCGTGGAAACCCGCGCTAAGCTGATGCTTAAGCCGAAGCATGTTGATCATAAGCCTATTCTCCAGTTCAGTGGAGTGTGGAAGGTCTATCATGTTGGAGAAGTTGATGTTACAGCATTGAAAGGGGTAGACATGTCCATAAGGCACGGTGAATTTGTCGCGGTTACAGGCAAGAGCGGAAGCGGAAAGAGCACGATGATGAACCTTATGGGCTGCCTTGACCTGCCAACAAAAGGGGAGATATTCCTTGACGGGCAGGATATTGCAAACCTTTCAGAATCAAGCCTTGCGGCAATAAGGGGAAGGAAAATCGGATTTGTCTTCCAGCAGTTCCACCTGATTCCGACATTGACAGCATTGCAAAACGTGATGCTTCCATTGGAGTTGCAGGATGAAGACACTGCAGTGGCAAAAGAAAAGGCTTTGCAACTGTTGGAAATGGTCGGGCTGAAGGACCGTGTTCACCACCTTCCCTCCCAGCTTTCTGGCGGCCAGATGCAAAGGGTTGCGATTGCCCGTGCTTTGACTGTCAACCCTGAAATTATCCTCGCTGACGAGCCCACAGGAAACCTTGACAGCGCAACTGAAAAGTTCATCATTGATTTCCTGTGCAAGCTCCATACAGAGCATCATAAAACAATAATTATCGTTACTCACGAGGGCGAGCTGGCTCAGCGCGCCCAGCGAATTATCCGCCTGAAAGATGGCGAGATTGAGAAGATTATCAACAGGAGGTAAAAACAAATGAAAAAGCTATTGCTATTGGTCATGTTAATGCTGGTATGTGCAACAAGCGCATACGCTGCAGTCGCAGGGGTTCAGGTTTCAAAGCTGAACCAGATTCCAAACCCTGCGCAGGCAGGAAACAACCTTCAGGTGCAGGTGGTTTTCGAGAACGTCGGCTCAACGCCTGTCAAGGATGTAATAGCTGAGGTAACCCCTGAATATCCGTTTTCACTTCCTGAAGCTGTTAACGCCAGGCAGACAATTGCACTTATTCCTGCATATCCTTCTGCCGAAACCTCCTCAACCCTGACTTATGATTTGCTTGTCAGCAACGATGTCAGCGAAGGAACATACTCCCTTAAGGTAAGGTATTCGCTGAATAACGGAATTGGCTGGTCCATTGTTGACCTTCCGATTTCAGTTAGTTCCAAGGTGTTCTCCGAGAACATTGAAATTGACAAGACAAGCATAATTCCAGGAAATGAGACTCCAATAACTTTCACAATACACAACCTTGGAGGCGCGCCTCTCAAGAATGCGCTGTTTTCCTGGAGTGAATCAACAGGAGTCCTCCTTCCAATCGGTTCTGGAAACTCGCGCTATATCAGTTATATAGGCCCTGGTGAAAGCGAGCAATTGCACTACAATGTTATGGCAAGCGTCGATGCAGCGCCTGACTTGTACACGCTGAACATGAACCTGCAGTATGAGGTGGCATCTGGCAACCAGACAAGCAAAAACACGCTCGCAACAACTGCAGGAATATTTGTCGGAGGAGAGACTGACTTTGATGTTGCATTTTCTGAAAGCTCAGCAGGCCAGACTTCGCTTTCAGTCGCGAACATTGGAATAACCCCTGCGTATTCAGTCACTGTCCGCATTCCACAGCAGGAAGGCTTCCGCGTGGATGGAACCACTGTCGCAATAGTCGGTAACCTTGACAAGAGCGACTACACTCTTGTTTCTTTCCCACTGACGCAAACAGGCGGAAGGAATGCATCAACTGCCGGCGGAACACAGGGCTTTGGCGGCGCTTCATTTAACAGGACAGGCGCGCCCAGTGGCGGTGCTCCAAGAATTATGCCCCAGGGCAATATCACAACCCAGGGTATGCTCAAGGTTCTTGTAGAATACACTGACGGAGCTGGAAAGCGCCGTTCTGTTGAGAAAACTGTTCCTGTGCAGTTCAAGCAGTCTACAACAGGAACAGGAACATTTGCAGGAAGGCCAGGTCAGGGTGCTGCCCAGCAGTCAACACCATCAACGTCTACCAAAATCTGGGAGACTACATTAGTTTTGGCTGTAATTGGTGTTGTTATCTACCTTGGAAGAAGGTCTTCAAAAAATAGTAAGAAGAGTGCATGAGAACAACAACCGGGCTGAAGCTCGCCCTTAATATAACACTGCACAGCAAGCTGAGAAGCTGGCTGACTGTTCTAGGTATTGTTATAGGGGTTGCCGCAGTTGTTGCCATTATCAGCATTGGCGAAGGGCTTCAGCAGAGTATCCAAAGCAGTATTTCCGGAGTTGGCGAGGACCTAATAACACTCAGCCCAGGCGGAAGAGGCGCATTTGGCGGATTCCGTGATGGTCCTCCTGGCGGTCCTGGTGGCGGTGGAGGAGCGCAGACTAGCAGTTCAAGTGGAAACTTAACTATAAAAGATGTAAAAGTATTGCAGTCAATCAATAATGTCAAATTTGTCCAGGGAATTGTTTCCGGGCGCGTTGACGCGTATTATCTTGGACAAAAGACAACTGCGTCTGTCCAGGGAGTCGACCCTCTTGTGTGGCAGTATATGACCACTTCAGAGCTTGACACAGGCAGGCTGCTGGGACCATCTGACCTTAATGTGGTTATTATTGGAAGCGACATTGCAAATACTGTTTTCAAGCAGCCATTAGGCATTAACCGTGACATCACTCTGGAAGACAAGGTCTTCAAGGTTGTTGGAATACTGAAGGAAAGCGGCGAGGGCGGAAGTGATAGTGCAATCATAATGCCTGTCAAGGCAGCACGCTACACAATTCCGGATATTGATGAATCTACTTTTAATTCAATCCAGATAAAGGTCGCGAGCGTTGATGCTGTTGACCAGGTTATGGCAGACGCTGACGCAAAACTCGCGCTTTCACGTCACATATTAGGCACAAAGAAAAAGGATTATACTCTTCGTTCTCAAAAAGCCCAGGCAGAGCGCTTCACGAGCATAGCATCAACAATGACAATATTCTTGGCTGCGATTGCCGCTGTTTCATTGATTGTCGGCGCAGTGGGGATTGCAAACACAATGTTCACAGCAGTCCTTGAGAAAACCAAGGAAATTGGAATCATGAAGGCAATCGGAGCGAAAAACCGAGACATAATGCTTGTTTTCATTTTGAACGCAGCAATGGTCGGACTTGCAGGCGGAATCCTCTGGCTTGCTCTGGGAGCAGGGGCATCAAAGCTGGTGCCATTGCTCGGTAATATTGGGTTTGCTTTGCCAGGTTCAGGGGGTGCAATTACCACAGTAATATCCCCCCGCCTTATGATTGGCGCATTGCTTCTGGCAATGGGAATAGGCCTTGTTTCAGGAGTAATTCCAGCCTACCGTGCATCAAAGCTCAAGCCAGTTGACGCATTGAGATATGAATAGGCGTCAAGTGAAAAAAGAAGGTTTATTCTTTAGAGTTGAGCCATAACATATTGAATAATTTTTTTTCTGTGTTTGCAATTTCTTCGTTATTAATCAGGATTCCTATTGAATTTCTTTCTCTGAATGTCAAAAAAGCGACTTTGTTCCCATAAATCACTTTTGTCATCTCGACCTTTTGCTGTATGAATTTCATTTTGATGAATCTTTCAGGTGCTTCACTTTTGTATTTTCTCATTGCAGGGCAATCGTAAGTTATGACTTTGGAAAACAGGCCTTGTTTTCTTTTTTGTTTTATGAAATGGGGAAAATAAAACTGCAGGGAATCCAGCATTTTTGGATCGCCGATAAACCACGTTTCTTTATTTGCTTTAAGAATGTCATTAAATATTGATTTTAAGCCGTTTATCTCTTCATATGTCTCAATTTGGGGCTTTTTTGTCAGGGTTGTTTTTATTGATTCCAATTCCGGCAGAACCTCCTCAAGCTTTTCCTGTTTTTCTTTCAAAGAATCCAGGAACCTGGAAGGCTCAACTGCCTCAAAATGCTTGACTCCTGAGATGATTGCATATGAAACAAAACCCTGATTTAGTAATGATTCAAGGATGTCATAAGTTGAAACCCTGTTTAGACGGGCTTTTTTGGCCACGGCGTTAACTGTGGACTTTCCAAGCATCAATAGCGAGAGGTATACTTTGACTTCCTTTTCGCTCAGATTCAGCTCTTTAAGCGCTTCTTCCTTAGTTACCATGCTGAACAGCAGTATTGAAGCGCATATAAAACTATCTGTTTGTAGTAGGTTTTCTACAACAAAAGTATAAATACGTGTTTTCATAATCACCACTCAGTAGTCAAATTATGGGTATCAAAATGACAACTGGAAAAACACAGGACGGCATACGTCTGTCCACAATCGTAAGGATGGCAAGCGCTATTCCCGGTATTACTGTACGTGAGGGCACAAAGCACCCGTACATGCTGCTTTATGCAGGACTCAGGCCCTGCCCTGTTGCTGAATCAACGCACGCACGCAGGATGCTTGTTCCTTGGCTTAGGCAGGCCACAGGTTATTCGGCGAATGACCTTTACTCCTCTCTTCAGTCAGGCGCATTGTGCATTGCATCATAGATAATCACAGAACTAAACCAATGGGGGTATTAAAATGACAACAAATACGAACGACAACCAAACTTTGAGCGACAGAATGCTCAGTGCGCTAGGAGGAAATTTCGAGCGCAGAACAGAAGAGGTAAGCGGAAGATATTTTGCTGCAGAAGACCAAGGGAAAAGACAGGGTGTTAACGGAATTACTTATTGGGACACCTTGTTTTGTGTTGAGGATGGGTGCTTAAAGACAATAAATGCTTTTCCGCATTGGGAAAAAAAAGCACAAGATATGCTCGAGGCTTTTGTGCTTATCCCTGAGCAAGCTGGGCTGGTAAAAGTTGACAGGGTTGTTAATGGTTATTTTGAGAATAGGGGATTTTTGCATCCTGAATACAAAAATGAGGCAATTGAAGCAATTTATGATTCTGCTTCAAGGTATTTTGAGGTTGCGGGAACATTGCAACCAAATACTCGCTTGGATAATACTCGCTTGATTAGGGCAGTAATGGACCTAACTCCTGGTGAGAGAAAGAGATTCGCAGAATTTCATAGAGACAGGATGCTAAATGGAATCAGGAATACCCAATTTAACTCAGAATACGAAGAGGAAACGCTCTGGGCAAATCTTACTTTCACCCTACAGAAGGCAGGCTTCACCTCAAAAGATGATGATTTTGTCAGGGCAGTCTGGGAGAAATCTAAGACAATTCCTGGTGGTTACCTTTATCCAGGCTATGGCGCTCAGCAAATCTTAGCTAGCGCGCTGGTAGAGAGAGATGCAAACGGATTGATGAAATTTGATTACATAAGGCGGAACATTCCTTATGCGAACCTATCGCAGATTTTGTCAATGATTCCTGTTAGAGAGGATGTTGAACTGAAGGGTTGGCGGGCCTCTGAGCATTATCCGGGAAGAGAAATTTACGTACCGATTGTCAGGTTTATTGACAAAACCTTGGGAAGTGCGCAATGACGCAAAAATACAACCTGCGGAAATATGAAAGAGCCGCCAAGTTAATCCTGAATGCAGTGGGAGTAAGCCCTGAGCAGCTGGGATTTTTGGAGAAAATAATCAAGCTCGAAGAAGATAAGTCCCACGTGCGCCAGATACGGGTAAGCCTTGTCCACCCACTAATGGTTCAAGGATTTAAAATTGACAGATTTCCAAGAAACGAATATAAATGCCGAACTGCAGATGTTTATCTAAAGAATCTACATCTTTTAATTGACATAAATGTTAATTCAGAAGAATTTGCTTACAAAGATTACGTAAAAAACTACCTCAAAAAGAAAAAAATACCCCTTAAATTAGGCAACTCTTACCTTAATACCATGCACACTTATAATTTCTATGTTGATGACTATCGCAAAGTACCAGGAGTATGTAAAAAAGTTCATAGGTACAAATACTCAATCATACAAGGAAAGCTCTATCAAAAAGAAAACGTAATTTATAGAGGCTGGAGCTTCATCCAAGGAAAAGAGATTTCATACAAAACAAACCCAGTCACATTTTTCAGCCCATATAAAGGAATTACTGTCTCTGTTTCAAAAAGCAAACGGGATAAAGATGGAGCATTTCCCCACAACAGATAGGCGTCACCGTAGTTCTTGATTTGCACAAAAGAAAAAAAATGATAGCCGTGCAAAAATCGAGATATATAGTCCAGGTATGGACGTTGGGGAGCGCAGGCTGAGCGCGTCGTTACCTTCGCGCGTACACCCCGCTTCCATCAAACGGATGTTGTATCCGTGCCCTATGATGTCTCGTTTCGAGGAGGGTTTCATTCTTAGATGCTTTCAGAACTTATCCCTCAACGCGTAGCTGCCCGGCGTTATACCCTTTCGGATAACCGGTACACCAGTGGCGTCGAAAGCTCGTTCCTCTCGTACTAGAGCTTCCTTCCCCTCAGACATCTCGCATCTCCAGTAGATATCAAACCAACTGCCTCACAGCGTTGTGAACCCAGCTAACGATCCCTTTTAACCGGTGAACTCCCGCACCCTTGGACGCTTCTGCACGCCCAGGATAGGAAGAGCCGACGTCGATGTAGCAAGCCGCGCCGTCGATGTGAACTCTCGGGCGCGACGACTCTGTTACCCCCGGAGTAACTTTTCGGTCATCCCAAGCCCTCATCAAGAAGGCATTGAGGTTCGCTAGGCCAGGCTTTCGCCTCGGGATACAATCTTATTAAGTATCCCATCAGGCCTGCTTTTGCCCTTAAACTCTACACCCGATTTCTGACCGGGTTGAGCAGACCTTTGGTCGCAATTGATATCTTTTCAACTGCGTGCCACCCCAGCCGAACTGTCCGCCAGCCGGTGTCCCTCCCTTACGAGAGGTGAGCAACGCAAGTCACGGAGTGTGGTGTTACATCGGTGCCTACCCCAGAACCTGACGGCCCTGGGCTCAAACAGCTCCCACATACTCTATACAACGCAACTCGCGCCGCAGCGACAAGCTACAGTAAAGTTTCACGGGGTCTTCGCTTCCCACTGGAGATCTCTGGTCTCTGCACCAGAAGGATTTATTCGGAGGCTCCCAGATAGGGACAGTGGGGACCTCGTTGCGCCCTTCATGCACGTCACCAATCAAATGACAAGGCATTACGCTACCTTAAGAGAGTTATAGTTACTCCCGCCGTTAATCGGTCCTTAGCCCGCTTGGAAGCGAGTTTTGGATACCGACACTGGGCAGACGTCACCGGTTGTACTAGGCTTTACAGCTTTGCAACCAGTTGTGTTTTTGTTAAACAGTCGGGACCCCCGAGTCACTGAGCCCTGCTCCCGCCACGCATATGCGCACAGGAGCAGGGACCCCTTTAGCCGAAGCTACGGGGCCATTATGCCGAGTTCCCTTATCTAGGTTCGTCCTTCACACCTTAGGCTTCTCACCTAGGGGCACCAGTGCTGGTTCTGGGTACGGATGATTGTGATTTTTCCTTGCGCCATTTTCACGGACTCCAGGCATTGACAGGACACTCCAAAGGAATGCTGTTCCACGGTTTCCTCGCGTTCTCATCATAATGATACTTCCGCGACGTATCCGAGTTAACGCAGACGAAGGTCTGCGCCCATCTAGCCAAAAATGTCTGACGCAAGGCTTGTGTTGCCACGCATACACAATCAGTACCGGAATATTAACCGGTTTCCCTTTCCACATCGGCTCCAGTTAGGAGCTTTGTTAGGACCAACTGACCCTTGGCTGATCGACAGTGCCAAGGAACCCTTGCCCTTTCGGTGGTAGTGATTCTCACACTACTACGATCCTACTACTGCCGGGATTTTCATTACTACGCGGTCCACCCCTCCTTACGGAGAAGCTTCTGCCCACGCAGTACGCCTATCTACTCCGTCCTTTTGGGACGTCATTGGTATCGGTAACGCATTTAGCCCCGTCCATTTTAGGGACTCGCATCCTTGACGGGTAAGCTGTTACGCACTTTTTAAAGGGTGGCTGCTTCTAAGCCAACCTCCCCGCTGTCTCTGGACGCAAATACCCTTGTGCCCGTTCACACTGAACGCGTTTTTTGGGACCTTAACCAATGTCAGGGTTGTTCCCCTCGCGGATGTCAACCTTACGCCGACACCCCGTCTCCGGAGGTCTACATTACAAGCACGTTCGGAGTTGGACAAGGGGTCGACACCTTTCGATGCCTTAACCCCCAATCCGTCGCTCTACAGCACTTGTCAACTCGCTCCAGGCTAGACTTACGCCTACTTCGATAGGAACCAGCTATCACCACTCTCGATTGGCTTTTCACCCCTAATCCCAAGTGAGAAGAACACTTGCACATAGAACCTCTTCAGGCTTCCACACGGTTTTACCCGCACTTCACCTTCCCCAGGATTAGATCGAGTGGTTTCGGGTTGAATCCCAGTGACTCCAGGCGGATTAGCACCTTGTCCCTCGTTGCCTGCGGACCTATTGCTTTCGCTTCGGCTCCCCAATTAAAGGTTAGCCTTGCCACTGAGATGCACTCCCCGGCTCGTTATTCTAAACGAACGCTAGAACACCGTAGTGCCCTAGCGATCCATACCTAACAGGTTTCAGGATCTTTGAACTCCCGGTCAGGGGTTCTTTTCAACTTTCCCTCACGGTACTTGTACTCTATCGGACTCGAGACGTATTTAGGGTTGGAGGTTGATGCCCCCCACATTCCTGCTCCGTTTCCGGGGAGCAGTACTCTGGATACCGCCACAATCTGCTGAGGTGCCGCTACGGGGCTGTCACCCTGTATCGCATGCCATTCCAGGCAACTTTGCGTTTCCCAGCGAGACTTAAAAGGCGGTCCGAACACCACATCTCTGACGCCTTTCAGCGCCAGATTCGGTTTGCCCTGTACGCTTTTCAGTCGCTCTTACTAAGCGCATCTCAATTGATTTCTTCTCCTTCGGGTACTAAGACGTTTCAATTCCCCGAGTTCCCCGCCATTTCTGGCTTAATAGGAAGTCCTATTCGGAAATTTCCGGTTCAACCGTTGCATACACGTCGCCGGAACATTTCGCCGTTAGCCGCGTCCTTCGTCGGCGTCTCGAACCAAGTCTTCCACCTGCTAGGGTAGTGTTACAGACAGAATATTCTTATTCTGCTGCTCACGAAGATGTTACTCTTCGTGATGGACCAGATATCTCGATCTTTGCACGGCCGTCATAAGCATGTAGTGTAAGTGGTACTAATTCGTCCACACTTAAGTGGACTTCTACACCCTGATTGCCCTTCAACCGCAAGTGTTTGGTTTGCGATTTGCGTCATACCTGCGCGATCTTCTGAATCGCGCGGTTCATATTCGATGATATGATGTATGAATGTGATATTTGTGATGGACCCGCGCTGAACTCGGTTCAGCTGGGGTCATTTTTCTTGCGAAAAATGGACCCGTCGGGATTCGAACCCGAAGCCTCCCGCGTGCAAGGCGGGCGCTCTACCGTTGAGCTACGGGCCCGAACGGTCCTTGTGAAAATAAAAAGAGAGCAGCATAACAACCGACCAAATTCGAAGTTTTACTTTTTATCAACGAAAAAGTAAAAGGAGGTGATCCATCCGCAGGTTCCCCTACGGATACCTTGTGACGACTTAACCCACCTCACTGACCTCAGATTCGGCGCATTTACTCAATGCGGCTCATCTGGAGCCTGCTCGGTTGGTTTGACGGGCGGTGTGTGCAAGGAGCAGGGACATATTCACCGGACGATGCTAACGTCTGATTACTAGGGATTCCGACGTCATGAGGGTGAGTTGCAACCCTCAATCCGAACTAAGATTGGGTTTCGAGGTTTCGCTTCGCCTTTCGGCGTTGCATCCCATTGTCCCAACCATTGTTGCGCGCGTGTAGCCCAGGAGATTCGGGCCGTACAGACCTGGCGTAGCCTGCACCTTCCTCTCCGTTTCCGAAGCAGTCTTCTTATTGTGCTCGCTCGTCCTTGCGGACACGGTGGCAAATAAGAATGCAGGTCTCGCTCGTTGCCTGACTTGACAGGACACCTCACGGCACGAGCTGACGCCGGCCATGCAGCACCTCTCGGCTTGTCAGGAAAGCCCTTTAGACTGTCCTTCATTCTGCCGTCGCCCCTGGTGAGATTTCCGGCGTTGAATTCAATTAAACCGCACGCCGCACCCCTTGTGGTGCTCCCCCGCCAATTCCTTTAAGTTTCAGCCTTGCGACCGTACTTCCCAGGTGGCGTGCTTAACACCTTCGTTACGACACTGCACAATCGCGAAGATTGTGCAACATCTTGCACGCAGCGTTTACGGCCAGGACTACTCGGGTATCTAATCCGGATCGCTCCCCTGGCTTTCATCCCTCACCGTCGAATCCATTCAAGTATGCTGCCTTCGCCATCGGTGGTCCTCTGTGGATTATAGCATTTTACCGCTCCCCACAGAATACCGCATACCTTTCCTGGTTCCAAGCTTGCCAGTCTACCCTGCACGCCGTCCTGTTAGGCAGAACGATTTCACAGGGCATTTAGCAAGCCGGCTACGGATGCCTTAGACCCAATAAACGTGGTTCCCACTTGTGGCGCCGGGGTTACCGCGGCGGCTGGCACCGGTCTTGCCCACCACTTATTCCGCGAGGTATGTACCCTCACGAAAAGCCTCGGTGAAACCGAAGCACTCAGAATCCCCCCGTCACGCTTTCGCGCATTGCGGAGTTTTCGCGACTGCTGCACCCCGTGGGGCTGGGACCAGTATCTCAGTGTCCCTCTCAGGGCAACCACTCTCATGGCCCTTACCCGTCATAGGCTTGGTGAGCCATTACCTCACCAACTACCTGATGGGCCGCCGACCGATCGTGAAGCGCCGGAGCTTTGTAGAATGGGAGGATTCCACACCCCATTCCATATCCGGTATTAGCCTCAGTTTCCCGAGGGTATTCCAGACTTTACGGTACGTTATCGACGTGTTACTGAGCAGTTTGCCATGTCTTGCGACATAGACTTGCATGTCTTAGCCGGATTCTGATAGCAGCAACCTCCTGCAGGATAAACAGGGAATGTTATGTCCTGAAGGAAGGTTATGAAGACGGAAAAACCAACATCGATATGTTGGAGCCTCGTCGATTAATTAAACCGAAAACAATTGTTTTCGGAACCCTTCCACATATTTGGTCGCATTGACTATCAACTAAATAATAGAATTTGGCTTATAGGTTTGCTTATGCTGCCCTCCATCATGGCTCAGACTCGGCTGAGACACTCATCCCTGCCACATACTTGGTGGTAGGTATCCTCAGATTTCCCGAGGACAGAAAGGTGCCGGAAAGATATACCGGCTCTTGGTGTTGATTACCTTGAAATTCTTCAGGGTTGTTTATAAAGCTTGCGGAATTTTCGCAAAATTCTGCAAGTCCGACGACCTCAGTCGGCGACACTTGCGGTGAGAATGCGGATAAAGATATACTCGGGAAACTCAGGGTGCGATACACTGGCAGTATTTATTTTTCAGGAAGTCAGCATATTCCCTATCCCGCGTTCTTTCGGCTTCGGCAATTTCATCCCGCAGGATTCTTCCTGCAGCGGGGTCTTCAAGAAGAATCAGCTCGATTATGAATGTGAGGGGTGCGGGCGCGCTTTTTGCCGCCCTGTCAAATCCAAAGTCAATCTCCCTGCAAACCTCGGCAGGGCAGGGCGGAGACTGCGGCCGCACAATGACTCCTGAAATTTTCATGTTTGTCGGAGCAGCGAGCCTGAGTTCAGATACAAGCTGGATGTTGCGGTTTTCGTCGTAAGTGTCTGACTCGGTCCAGACGTGGTTTTGTTTGATGCTTTTGTAGCCTGAGATTTCAGCCATGAACTGCCTGTAGTTCCACAGGTCTTTGGATGTCCTGATTCCCAAATCGACAAACTGGGCTGCGCCTGTCGTGCAGTCGCCCTGCAGAATCGCGTCAGCTGTTGCGCACTTTCTCCACGCCTCTTTTTTCAGATCTTCGTTATTGCCGACAAGCTGCCTGCCGAATGCGATTGTCTGCGGCCACACCTGTTTCATTCCATAAAGCCGCTCAAGAAGATTCATGGTGCTTATTGCCATCAGTTTCTTCAAGATGCCGAATCTTTATATAGATTCGGCACAGTAAAGTTTTGGGGGAGCATGGACGAGACAACACAGCAGGAACGCATCACTTTTGAGGAATTCAAGAGGCAGATGCACGGCAATATTGTCCCTGTCATTGATGAGTGCATAGGGCTTGAGAAAAAGGGGCCGTTCCATCTCGGCAAATGCCCGTTTCACAAGGGCGAGAAAAAAGGGGGTTTTGTGGTTCTGCCTTCAGGAAGGTTTCAGTGCTACGGCTGCAACACAGGCGGAGATGTCATCAGGTTTATCCAGCTTTTTGACCGGAAGAGTTTTCAGGAATCTGTTGAGTCTCTTGCAAGATGGTTCAAGCTCCCTGTTCCTGATATGGCGTCTGTGAAATACGGGCTGAGCGCCAAAAAGCGGACTCTTGAGGGAATTATCGCGCAGGCAGCGGATTTTTTCCAGAAAGCGCTTTTCAGCGATGAAGGCAGGCAGGCGCTTGATTACCTTGTAAACAAGCGCGGATTCACCCTGGAAACGCTGGCAAAATGGGGTATTGGCTTTGCGCCAAACAGCTGGGACTCTATTCTTTCACATATGCACAGGTTTGGTGTTTCTAATGATGACCTTGAAAGTGCAGGGATTGTGATTAAATCAGGCGCATCGGGGAATTATTATGACAGGTTCCGCAACCGCGTGATGTTTCCTGTGTCCGGCTTTAAGGGCAGATATGTTGGTTTTGCAGGAAGGTCTGTCGATAACAGCGAGCCAAAATACCTTAACACTCCTGAGACTCCAATTTACGTAAAGCGCAACCTGCTTTATGGCATTCACTTTGCCAGGCGGTCTTCTTTAAACAAAAAGGAAAATGGGGTGGTTATTGTTGAGGGATACACTGACGCGATTATGGCGCACCAGTTTGGATTGTCAAATGTAATTTCCCTCTGTGGCACAGCTCTGACTTATGCAGGCGCGCTTGAGCTGCGCAGGCTGTTTGACAGCGCGGTTATCGCGCTTGACCCTGACGCTTCAGGGGAAAGGAGGACCCAGGATGTTGCGCGGAGGCTGCTCCAGTCAGGGATGAGCGTGAAAGTTGTCCGCCTTCCTGGCAAAGACCTTGATGAAATCCTGCTCGAACAGGGCGCTGAAAGCGTATGCGGGCTGATTAAAAACGCGACCCCTCTTTACGAGTTTGAGCTTGAGAAAGTTCTTCGCGGCAGGAACATTGCAGGGCTTTCGAGCGATGAAAAAATGCGTGTTGTAAAAGAGCTCGCACCCTTCCTCGGTTTCAGCAGCGGAATGGCCGAGCTGTCGCTTTATCTTGACGAGACAGCGGGCAGGCTCGGGCTCAGCAAGGACACAATAAGGCACGCGTACGATGAGTTCCGCGCTTCCCCCATTGCAAGATGCTCGCCATTTTCGTCAGAACAGTATGAGACAGACGCGCTTGCGCTTATGCTCCGCACGCCATACTCCGGAATGCTCGCGCATAGCCTTTCAGAAGAACATTTCACAAACCCTGCGCGCGTAGCGCTTTTCAAATATCTCTCAAAGCAGGACAGCCACAAGGCGATTTTTGACCAGCACGCTGACCTGTCGCCTGAGACTTCGCTTTTTGACCATCTCGCGCTGAAGCCTGACGAGATGCGGGATTTCTTCAGGGAGAATAAAATTCCTGTTGATGAGGATAATTTTTACGCGCTTTTATCCACCATGCAGACGCATTCCGCAGAGGGTGTTGACCCTGACTGGGTGTGCTTAAAGCTTTTTGAGGCGCGATCTGAAAGAAAGCTTGCTGGCCTTTACCAGAAAATAATGGACGCAAAGGCGCAAAATGATGCAGATGGCGTTTTATCAGGGCTTGCCGCCTATCAGAGCGAGTACGCAATTCTCAGGAGCGCATTTGGAGCGCCAGAAGGTAGACCGCCGCAAGAGTGACCAGGTCATAGGTGTTGTGGTCTATTGCGTTCTTGACAGGATGCGGGTCTCCGCCTTCAAAATAGTGCTGGACTGCTTGGGGGATATCCCTGCCCTCGATATGGTTCTGCCTTTTGAATGTGGGGAAAAGAACGCGCTCAAACTCCCTGAGCGTTGCCTTCGCGAGCCCTTTTCTGCGGGCAAGCCTGTTGAAGGCCTGGTAAAAATCAACGTGGGCCCTTGACTCATTGTAGCCAATCTGGTGCGCCTGCGCCCGCGCAAAAAGCCTGGAGCTGTCAAATGTTTCGCCGTTGAAAGAGACCCAGTCAGGCCTTTCAAGAGTCAGGTTGTGGAACGCTTTCAGGATTTGCTTTTCCTCAAGCGGATTTCGCGCGAGAAGCTGCTCAATCACAAGCCCGTGTTTGTTCATGTGCGCGGTTCCTATGAGCCAGGTCTGGTTTGTTGTTGACACCCCCCTTGTTTCGATGTCAACAAACTGGGTTTTGTCAGGCATCAGGTAATAATTTGAATTGTTGTACTCGCCGGAATGCCATTTCTGAAAGAGCTGTTTGACTTGCCTGGCAGGCGGGATGTCAAGGCGGTCAACCTCTGTCAGGATTCGGTAGCAGCCTTCAATAACAGAGCCGTGGACTGTTTCTTCAATGCGCGGGTAAACCCTGCCCATGCGTGGCGGCACAAGGCAGATGCTTAAATGCCTTGCGCTGGCAGGAGCTCTGCGTCCACGAGATTTTCGAGCGACTGCCTGACAAAAGCAGCTTCCTCTGCCCTCGAGGAGCGCGCCATCAGCGAGGGCTTGCTTGCAAACTCCTTGTAGAATCCAATTAACTGCCTTGGGTCAGAAATCCTCTGCGCGGCATTTTCAAAATGTTCCTGCCACGGCGACTGGCTGATTTTGTCCACGAATGTTTCAAGGTAGCCCAGGAACTGCTCTGCCCCTATGACAACAAAATTTGAGGCAAGAAGGTCAGAAGAAACTTCCCTCACTGTCCTTTCAGGCATGTGCAGCACCGCGACCCGGTTGTCAAGCGGATAAACCACGCCGCCCAGGTTAAGCGAGTATTCGCCCGGATATTTGCCCGCGAGCTCAAGCACCCGTTTCCTGTCTTCGCCTGTCTTTATCTCCACTGCAGTATTTTTCCTGCCGATAGTCAGGATGTCAGGGCGCTTTATCCCGTCATCTGTTTCCACGTTTTTTTCGCGGTGGACCTGTGAAAGCGGAGCGTTAAAGATTCTGCTGAACCCGTCGTGGTAAAATCCGGCTGAAGGGTCAATTGCAAGAGTCCATTTCAGCATCCACTCTGCGAAAAGCTCGCCGATTGCCCCATTGCGCCGTATCGCGTCAGGAGCATTTCCGCGGATGTCTCTTACATTGAGCTCAGGAAGCAGCTGCCTCACTATTTGCGTGTAGCCGTAAACATTTTTGTCAAACCTGCTGTCAAAGAACAGCGGCTGGAGGGACATTACCCTCCTGTAAAGGACTCTGTCAATCAGGAATTGTGAATTCTGTATCCCGCTGCTGATTGACTGCCCTGAGTTAAAGCGCTGGAGAAGCTGCTTTCTTACGACCTCAGGGTCTGCCCTTCCGTCAGGCGACACGACTGAGTAAAGGTCAGGGCAATCCTTGTAAAGCGAGTTGATGAATTTTTCCGCGTTTCTCCTGAAAAGCGCGTGGTATATCGCACCGTTTATCTCGTTAAGCG